>NZ_CP199005.1:0-317767 GCF_052399005.1 Streptococcus sp. HJ1
ATGGGAGTTAACGGGATCGAACCGCTGACCCTCTGCTTGTAAGGCAGATGCTCTCCCAGCTGAGCTAAACTCCCTCGAGCTAAGCGACTTCCATATCTCACAGGGGGCAACCCCCAACTACTTCCGGCGTTCTAGGGCTTAACTACTGTGTTCGGCATGGGTACAGGTGTATCTCCTAGGCTATCGTCACTTAACTCTGAGTAATACCTACTCAAAATTGAATATCTATCAAATACCAAGAAAACCGTCCACTTTCATATTCTCAGTTACTTTGGATAAGTCCTCGAGCTATTAGTATTAGTCCGCTACATGTGTCGCCACACTTCCACTTCTAACCTATCTACCTGATCATCTCTCAGGGCTCTTACTGATATAAAATCATGGGAAATCTCATCTTGAGGTGGGTTTCACACTTAGATGCTTTCAGCGTTTATCCCTTCCCTACATAGCTACCCAGCGATGCCTTTGGCAAGACAACTGGTACACCAGCGGTAAGTCCACTCTGGTCCTCTCGTACTAGGAGCAGATCCTCTCAAATTTCCTACGCCCGCGACGGATAGGGACCGAACTGTCTCACGACGTTCTGAACCCAGCTCGCGTGCCGCTTTAATGGGCGAACAGCCCAACCCTTGGGACCGACTACAGCCCCAGGATGCGACGAGCCGACATCGAGGTGCCAAACCTCCCCGTCGATGTGAACTCTTGGGGGAGATAAGCCTGTTATCCCCAGGGTAGCTTTTATCCGTTGAGCGATGGCCCTTCCATACGGAACCACCGGATCACTAAGCCCGACTTTCGTCCCTGCTCGAGTTGTAGCTCTCGCAGTCAAGCTCCCTTATACCTTTACACTCTGCGAATGATTTCCAACCATTCTGAGGGAACCTTTGGGCGCCTCCGTTACCTTTTAGGAGGCGACCGCCCCAGTCAAACTGCCCGTCAGACACTGTCTCCGATAGGGATAACCTATCCGGGTTAGAGTGGCCATAACACAAGGGTAGTATCCCAACAACGTCTCCTTCGAAACTGGCGTCCCGATCTCTTAGACTCCTACCTATCCTGTACATGTGGTACAGACACTCAATATCAAACTGCAGTAAAGCTCCATGGGGTCTTTCCGTCCTGTCGCGGGTAACCTGCATCTTCACAGGTACTAAAATTTCACCGAGTCTCTCGTTGAGACAGTGCCCAAATCATTACGCCTTTCGTGCGGGTCGGAACTTACCCGACAAGGAATTTCGCTACCTTAGGACCGTTATAGTTACGGCCGCCGTTTACTGGGGCTTCAATTCATACCTTCGGATTACTCCTAAGCACTCCTCTTAACCTTCCAGCACCGGGCAGGCGTCACCCCCTATACATCATCTTACGATTTAGCAGAGAGCTGTGTTTTTGATAAACAGTTGCTTGGGCCTATTCACTGCGGCTGACCTAAAGTCAGCACCCCTTCTCCCGAAGTTACGGGGTCATTTTGCCGAGTTCCTTAACGAGAGTTCTCTCGCTCACCTGAGGCTACTCGCCTCGACTACCTGTGTCGGTTTGCGGTACGGGTAGAGTATGTTTAAACGCTAGAAGCTTTTCTTGGCAGTGTGACGTCACTAACTTCGCTACTAAACTTCGCTCCCCATCACAGCTCAATGTTATAGAATTAAGCATTTGACTCAATTCACACCTCACTGCTTAGACAGACACTTCCATTCGTCTGCTTTAGTTAGCCTACTGCGTCCCTCCATCACTACATACTCTAGTACAGGAATATCAACCTGTTGTCCATCGGATACACCTTTCGGTCTCTCCTTAGGTCCCGACTAACCCAGGGCGGACGAGCCTTCCCCTGGAAACCTTAGTCTTACGGTGGACAGGATTCTCACCTGTCTTTCGCTACTCATACCGGCATTCTCACTTCTATGCGTTCCAGCACTCCTCACGGTATACCTTCTTCACACATAGAACGCTCTCCTACCATACCTATAAAGGTATCCACAGCTTCGGTAAATTGTTTTAGCCCCGGTACATTTTCGGCGCAGGGTCACTCGACTAGTGAGCTATTACGCACTCTTTGAATGAATAGCTGCTTCTAAGCTAACATCCTAGTTGTCTGTGCAACCCCACATCCTTTTCCACTTAACAATTATTTTGGGACCTTAGCTGGTGGTCTGGGCTGTTTCCCTTTCGACTACGGATCTTAGCACTCGCAGTCTGACTGCCGACCATAATTCATTGGCATTCGGAGTTTATCTGAGATTGGTAATCCGGGATGGACCCCTCACCCAAACAGTGCTCTACCTCCAAGAATCTTTATGTCGACGCTAGCCCTAAAGCTATTTCGGAGAGAACCAGCTATCTCCAAGTTCGTTTGGAATTTCTCCGCTACCCACAAGTCATCCAAGCACTTTTCAACGTGCCCTGGTTCGGTCCTCCAGTGCGTCTTACCGCACCTTCAACCTGCTCATGGGTAGGTCACATGGTTTCGGGTCTACGACATGATACTAAAGCGCCCTATTCAGACTCGGTTTCCCTGCGGCTCCGTCTCTTCAACTTAACCTCGCATCATATCGTAACTCGCCGGTTCATTCTACAAAAGGCACGCTCTCACCCATTAACGGGCTCGAACTTGTTGTAGGCACACGGTTTCAGGTTCTATTTCACTCCCCTCCCGGGGTGCTTTTCACCTTTCCCTCACGGTACTGGTTCACTATCGGTCACTAGGGAGTATTTAGGGTTGGGAGATGGTCCTCCCAGATTCCGACGGGATTTCACGTGTCCCGCCGTACTCAGGATACTGCTAGGTACAAAGACTATTTTAAATACGAGGCTATTACTCTCTTTGGCTGATCTTCCCAAATCATTCTTCTATAATCTTTGAGTCCACATTGCAGTCCTACAACCCCGAAGAGTAAACTCTTCGGTTTGCCCTCCTGCCGTTTCGCTCGCCGCTACTAAGGCAATCGCTTTTGCTTTCTCTTCCTGCAGCTACTTAGATGTTTCAGTTCACTGCGTCTTCCTCCTCACATCCTTAACAGATGCGGGTAACAGGTAGTACCTGTTGGGTTCCCCCATTCGGAAATCCCTGGATCATCGCTTACTTACAGCTACCCAAGGCATATCGTCGTTTGTCACGTCCTTCTTCGGCTCCTAGTGCCAAGGCATCCACCGTGCGCCCTTATTAACTTAACCTTATTTTTTGACCTTTCAGTCATAAACTCTTTTAATACTACAGCGTTTCGGTTTATTTTCTTGTTACTATTTGATATAGATATTCAATTTTCAATGTGCATTACTTGGTGATCTCTCACCAATGGAGCCTAGCGGGATCGAACCGCTGACCTCCTGCGTGCAAAGCAGGCGCTCTCCCAGCTGAGCTAAGGCCCCACAAGACCTCTCAAGACTAAACAAGACCAATGTGCAGTTCCTTATCCTTAGAAAGGAGGTGATCCAGCCGCACCTTCCGATACGGCTACCTTGTTACGACTTCACCCCAATCATCTATCCCACCTTAGGCGGCTGGCTCCTAAATGGTTACCTCACCGACTTCGGGTGTTACAAACTCTCGTGGTGTGACGGGCGGTGTGTACAAGGCCCGGGAACGTATTCACCGCGGCGTGCTGATCCGCGATTACTAGCGATTCCGACTTCATGTAGGCGAGTTGCAGCCTACAATCCGAACTGAGACTGGCTTTAAGAGATTAGCTTGCCGTCACCGGCTTGCGACTCGTTGTACCAGCCATTGTAGCACGTGTGTAGCCCAGGTCATAAGGGGCATGATGATTTGACGTCATCCCCACCTTCCTCCGGTTTATTACCGGCAGTCTCGCTAGAGTGCCCAACTGAATGATGGCAACTAACAATAGGGGTTGCGCTCGTTGCGGGACTTAACCCAACATCTCACGACACGAGCTGACGACAACCATGCACCACCTGTCACCTCTGTCCCGAAGGAAAGCTCTATCTCTAGAGCGGTCAGAGGGATGTCAAGACCTGGTAAGGTTCTTCGCGTTGCTTCGAATTAAACCACATGCTCCACCGCTTGTGCGGGCCCCCGTCAATTCCTTTGAGTTTCAACCTTGCGGTCGTACTCCCCAGGCGGAGTGCTTAATGCGTTAGCTGCGGCACTAAACCCCGGAAAGGGTCTAACACCTAGCACTCATCGTTTACGGCGTGGACTACCAGGGTATCTAATCCTGTTTGCTCCCCACGCTTTCGAGCCTCAGCGTCAGTTACAAGCCAGAGAGCCGCTTTCGCCACCGGTGTTCCTCCATATATCTACGCATTTCACCGCTACACATGGAATTCCACTCTCCCCTCTTGCACTCAAGTTAAACAGTTTCCAAAGCGTACTATGGTTAAGCCACAGCCTTTAACTTCAGACTTATCTAACCGCCTGCGCTCGCTTTACGCCCAATAAATCCGGACAACGCTCGGGACCTACGTATTACCGCGGCTGCTGGCACGTAGTTAGCCGTCCCTTTCTGGTAAGATACCGTCACAGTGTGAACTTTCCACTCTCACACTCGTTCTTCTCTTACAACAGAGCTTTACGATCCGAAAACCTTCTTCACTCACGCGGCGTTGCTCGGTCAGACTTCCGTCCATTGCCGAAGATTCCCTACTGCTGCCTCCCGTAGGAGTCTGGGCCGTGTCTCAGTCCCAGTGTGGCCGATCACCCTCTCAGGTCGGCTATGTATCGTTGCCTTGGTGAGCCGTTACCTCACCAACTAGCTAATACAACGCAGGTCCATCTGGTAGTGATGCAATTGCACCTTTTAAGCAAATGTCATGCGACATCTACTCTTATGCGGTATTAGCTATCGTTTCCAATAGTTATCCCCCGCTACCAGGCAGGTTACCTACGCGTTACTCACCCGTTCGCAACTCATCCGCTCGGTGCAAGCACCAAGCTTCAGCGTTCTACTTGCATGTATTAGGCACGCCGCCAGCGTTCGTCCTGAGCCAGGATCAAACTCTCATTAAAAGTTTGAGTTCTCACTCATTTCTGTCACTGACAGATTTATTGTTTTTTCATTGTTCAGTACTATAACCTCAGTTATAGTGCCCTGCACATTGGTTCGTCTTGTTCAGTTTTCAAAGGTCTTTGTCACTCATTCTCTCAAGCGACAACTATATTAGTATATCACAGCTACCTGTCTCTGTCAACAGATTTTTAAAACTTTTTTCAAGTTTTTTTAGCCACAATACACCATAGTCCGTACGGGATTCGAACCCGTGTTACCGCCGTGAAAAGGCGGTGTCTTAACCCCTTGACCAACGGACCTTGAGCTTTTCAACTCTTTCTATTATACCTACTTTTTTACCTTTGTCAAGGACTTTTTTTCCTCTTTACCGAAATTCTGAAAAGATAAGGGAAAGAGCCAGTTAAACTGACTCCTTCTATTTATCTTGCCAATTGTTCCTCTCCCCACCAGTAAGGGATCAATTCGGCAACCTTAATTGTTTTTCTTGTTTCGTAGTCCATCATGAACTCTGCTTCTTTATTTTCAGTATTCAATTCTAAGAGAAATTCTCTGCAAGCGCCACAGGGCATACCTGATCCTTCGCCGTAGGGAGGTTTGTCTCGAAAGGCGAGGATTTTCTTAACTTTAGTTTGTCCTGAAAATTGATACATATTGAAGAGAGCTGCTCGTTCTGCACAGAGATGAAAAACGCCACAAGTGCCCTCCATACAAAATCCTGTGAAGATCTGACCATCTTCTGCTTCTACCGCGGCAACAACATGGTTAGCATAAACAAAGTCAGAAACTTCATGGGGATTGTATAAGGTTCGTGCTTCTTCATACATTTTTTCCCATGTATCCATCGGAAGTCCTTTTTATTTAGAAATCTCTTTGAGCATGTTTTCAATATGCTGGATTGACTTTTCACGTCCGAGTAAGAAAATGGTGTCTGGTAATTCTGGTCCATGCATTTCACCTGAAACGGCAATACGAATCGGCATGAAGAGGTTTTTCCCTTTGATACCTGTTTCTTTTTGAACTGCTTTGATTTGTGGGAAGATGTTTTCTGTCACAAATTCCTCATCTGTCATGGCTTCTAGTTTCGCTTTGAAGGCTTCTAGAACAACAGGAACGGTTTCTCCTGCCATGACCTCGCGCTCAGCATCTGTCAGCTCTGGGAAGTCTGAGAAGAAAAGGTCTGTCAATGGAACGATTTCATCCACTGACTTCATTTGTGGTTTGTAGAGTTCCACCAATTTTTCGGCCTTGTCAGTCAAGCGTCCTGCTTCTTCTAGGAATGGTTTTGCCATTTCAAAGATGGTTGCTAAGTCAGCTCTCTTGATGTAATCATTGCTCATCCAGTCCAGTTTCTTCTGGTCGAAGGCTGCTGGAGACTTGCTAAGGCGGTTTTCATCAAAGAGTTTAATCAATTCCTCACGAGAGAAGATTTCGTCTTCCCCACCAGGGTTCCAGCCAAGAAGGGCAATAAAGTTAAAGACTGCTTCTGGAAGATAGCCTTTTTTACGGTAGTCTTCGATAAACTGAAGGGTGTTAGTGTCCCGTTTAGACAATTTTTTACCCGTTTCAGAGTTGATGATCAAAGTCATGTGACCGAACTCAGGTGCATCCCAACCAAGAGCCTCATAAACCATGAGCTGTTTTGGTGTGTTGGCAATGTGGTCATCACCACGGATAACATGGGAAATCTGCATGTCGTGGTCATCGATGACAACTGCAAAGTTGTAAGTTGGATAACCATCTTTCTTTTGGATAACCCAGTCGCCACCGATGTTGCCACCTTCAAACTCGATATCACCTTTGACCATATCATGCCATTTGTAGATACCAGACTCATTAACAGCCAAACGGACAGTTGGGATAATACCAGCTGCTTCACGTTCTGCGATGTAGGCAGCTTTTTCTTCTTCGCTCATACCAAGATATTCATTGATGTAACGTGGTGTTTCGCCAGCTGCTTCTTGGCGTTCACGCTCAGCCGCCAACTCTTCTTCTGTGACGTAAGATTTGTAGGCTTTTCCTTCAGCTAGCAATTGGTCGATGTATTTTTGATAGAGTTCCAAACGCTCAGACTGGCGGTAGTTTGCATGAGTTTCTGGGCTCTCATCCCAATCCATACCCAACCAGCGAAGATTTTCAAGCTGTGAACGTTCTCCATCCTCAACATGGCGTTTACGGTCAGTATCTTCGATACGAATGATAAAAGTTCCACCATGATGGCGTGCGTAAAGGTAGTTAAACAATGCTGTACGGGCATTTCCGATGTGTAGTAGTCCTGTTGGACTTGGTGCGTAGCGTACGCGGATATCTTTTGACATAGTTTCTCCTATAAAGTCTCTAGGCGTCTGCCTTTTTGCTTTCTATATTATATCACAAGTCTCGCCTGAGTCCAATGTCTACGAATAAAGAGAGTAAAAAGAGTGGGCAAGCCACTCTTTTCTTCTATTATAGACGTGCGTTAAGCTCTTTGCTCAATTCTTCAAACCCTGGTTTTCCAAGAAGGGCAAACATGTTGCGTTTGTAGGCTTCAACACCTGGTTGGTCAAATGGGTTGATGGCATTCAAGTAACCTGAAAGGGCAATTGCCAATTCGAAGAAGTAGATAGTGTAACCAAGAGTGAAAGCGTCTTGCTCTGGAAGAGTCACGTACATGTTTGGCACATCACCGTCAGTGTGGGCAAGAAGAACACCGTCAGTTGCTTTTTTGTTTACAAAGTCAACGTCTTTTCCTTGAAGGTAACCAAGTCCATCAAGGTCTTCTTCCAAAGTAGGGATAATCACGTTCTTACGTGGTTTGTCAACACGGACAACTGTTTCAAACATGATACGAGTTCCTTCTTGGATAAATTGACCCAATGAGTGCAAGTCAGTTGAGAAGTTTGCTGAAGTTGGGTAAATTCCTTTTTGGTCTTTCCCTTCTGACTCACCAGCCAATTGTTTCCACCATTCTGAGAAGTATTGAAGTGATGGTTCGTAGTTTACCAAGATTTCAGTAGCGTAGCCTTTACGGTAAAGGATGTTACGAACTGCTGCGTATTGGTAAGCTTCATTTTCAGCAATCTTGTCTGAAGTGTAGTCTTTACGAGCTGCGTTCGCACCTTCCATAAGGGCTTTGATGTCTGCACCTGATGCTGCGATTGGAAGCAAACCAACTGCTGTCAATACTGAAAAGCGTCCACCGATGTCATCTGGAACCACAAATGTTTCCCAACCGTTGGCATCTGCTTCAACCTTGACAGCACCTTTTTGGCGGTCAGTTGTTGCGTAGATACGTTTGTTAGCTTCTTCTTGACCGTATTTCTTAACCAAGAGTTCTTTGAAGACACGGAAAGCAATCGCTGGTTCTGTTGTTGTACCTGATTTAGAAATCACGTTTACTGAGAAGTCTTTGTCAGCTACGTACTCTACCAAGTCAGCAAGGTAAGTAGATGAGATTGAGTTTCCTGCGTAAAGGATTTGTGGAGCTTTGCGTTCTTCTTTTGTTTGCAAGTTCGCAAAGTGGTGGTTCAAGAAGTCGATAGCTGCTTTGGCACCAAGGTAAGATCCACCGATACCAATTACAACCAAGACATCGCTGTCTGATTTGATTTGCTCAGCAGCTTTCAAGATGCGGTCGAATTCTTCGCGGTCGTAGTTTTCAGGAAGGTCCAACCAACCCAAAAAGTCGCTACCAGCACCAGTTCCTTTACGGATCAATTCGTCTGCAGCTGTTACTTGTGCTTGCATGTATTCCACTTCATGTGGGGCAACAAATTTGTCTAAAACTTTTGAATAATCAAATTTAATATGTGACATGATAATCCTCCAATATTTCTTCTTTTCTATCATAACGCTTACCTTCGATTTTTTCAAGCTTTTTTATTGAATTTGCCCAATTTTTATCAGAATTCAAACGTTTGCGTAAAAATGCTAAAATATAAAAAATCTGAAAGGACGAATAAAAACGGCTAGAGACTCTAACCGTTACAGTTCATTTAATAAATACTCAAATAGTTCTAAATTGCCGTCTTCTTCATTGACCAGAAACTCTGGATGCCACTGCAAACCAATGATACGATGCTCGTCGATAGACTCAATCGCTTCGATGGTCTGGTCTCGAGGATCCACCGCTGTCACACGGAAATTAGGCGCCAGATCTTTAATACTTTGACGATGGACTGAGTTGACCTGACTTTCTTTGCCAAACAACTTAGCCACCACGCTTCCTTCCACTGTCTCAATAGAATGAGATGTTCCAAAAGGCAAGCCTTGCCAGTGACCCTCAATTTCTTGGTGGAGGGTGCCGCCAAAAGCAACATTGACCAGCTGAACCCCACGACAGATTGCCATAATTGGCTTATTCTGATGGAGTGCTTCTCTTAAGAGTGCCAATTCAAATTCATCACGAGCAAGGTTGTAATCATCGCTCTCGATGGTTTTTTTCTCTCCATAAAACTGAGGATGGACATTTTGCCCACCTGTCAAGATCAGTTTGTCGATCATTTCCACATAATCGCGAACAACGGACTCATCACCAACAGGAATCACTAAAGGGAGACCGCCGACCTGACGAATGCTCTCTGCAAATTTACAGGATACAGATGAGTGGATGTTTTTCCCTTCTGCATCTACAGGACATAGATTCGCAGCAACTCCTACAACCGTTCTAGCCATGATGTGTCTCCTTTCGATTTTCTTGCGACAGTCTTATCTTATCACTCCACCCCTTTCCTGTCTAATATGTTTTTTTAAAGACCGTGATAAGTATTTTTTATGGACAAGAAAAAGCTGCCCAATAAGGACAACTTCTTTTTTATTCGAAGACAAATTGATTGTGATATAGTTCCGAGTAGAAGCCACCGAGCTTGAGCAACTCGTGATGATTTCCACGTTCAATGACCTCCCCATCTTTGAGGACAATAATCTGATCGGCATTGAGGATGGTCTTTAAACGATGGGCAATGACAAAACTGGTTCGTCCTGCTACAACCGCCTCCATGGCATGTTGAATCTTGCTTTCTGTTACGGTATCCACATTGGAAGTCGCTTCATCTAAAATTAGGACTTGAGGATCTGTCATCAAGGTCCGAGCGATGGAAATCAATTGTTTCTGCCCAGTCGAGAAGATATTTTGCTCATCATCAATAAGGGTATCATACTTGTCAGGCAAGCTTTCAATGTAGTCATGAATATGAGTTGCCTTGGCAGCTGCTTCGACCATTTCCTGACTGGCATCTGGCACACCAAAGCGGATATTGTCTCGGATCGTTCCACTAAACAAGACCGAATCCTGCAAGACAATCCCGACCTTGCTCCGCAGGCTGTCCAAGTCGTAGTCACGGATGTCTTTGCCATCAAAGCAAATGCTGCCTGCATCCACATCGTAGAAACGATTGATGAGGTTCATGATGGTCGTTTTCCCTGAACCAGTCGGACCGACAACTGCTATCATCTGCCCCCTAGGAGCTGAAATGCTGACATCTTTTAAAATCGGCTTGTCTGGCACATAAGAGAAATCAATGTGACTGATTTCAACACCTTCTCGCAATTCCGTAAAGGCAGGTGCATTTTGCGGACGAATCTCTTCTTCTGCATCGAACATTTCTTGGATACGATCCGCTCCAGTAAAGGCCAACTGGAGACTCCCCCAACTCGCAGCCACCTGGATAATTGGCTGGTAGTACTGCTGAGAAAATTGGGTAAACATGACAATCAAGCCTAGGGCTGTCGTTGTTTCGATACTTGGATCGTTCAGCAAGACCGCAGAACCTGCAAAAATAACGATGGCCGTATTGACCAAGCTCATCCCATTCATAACTGGAAAGAGGATGCCTGAGAACATTCTCCCTTTAAAGGTTGCCTTACGCACGCGCTCATTTTGCTTCACAAAGCCTGCTACGATGTCGTCTTGAATTCCTTGTACGATAACAGCTTTCTGTCCAGAAATACTCTCGTCCATGTAGGCGTTGAGTTTCCCAACCTCTTTTTGCTGGAGATTGGTGTACTTGCGGGCCATTTTCACAATGAAGACCAACATGAGAAAGGCAACTGGGGTGCTGGCTACTGTTATCAGGGCTAGCGTCACATTTCTTGAAAACATGACAAAAATCAAACCGATGTAAAGAGCAATATTGCTCATGACCTGAACTAGGCTTTCATTGAAGGCTTGAAGGATGTTATCCAAGTCACTCGTAAAGCGAGAGAGGATGTCACCATCCTGATGGCGGTCAAAGAAAGAAACCGTTAAACGAGAAAGTTTGCCAAAGAGGCCCTTACGCATCTCATTTGTTGACTCAGCAATCACACGGGTCATCAAGGTCATGTAAATCAAACTAGATACCACTAAGGCGAGGACAACCAGAGCTAGATTCAGCATCAGAGCTGACAAACTCTGCCAGGCTAGTTCGGAAGTCCCATTTTGATAAGCCAAAACTAGGTTAGCGAGTTCCGTCACTGCTTGACCTGAAAAAACTGGAAAGAGAGCTTGGGCAATCGTCGCAACTGCAACCATCAGAATCACAATGACAAAGGAGAACTTGTAAACTTTAAAATAATTCCAGAAAAATCGAACGGTTTTCATTTTATTCCTCCTTTCCCTTTTGTGTTTCGTAGATTTCGCGGTAGACAGCATTGCTAGCTACCAAGTCCGCATGCCTTCCTTCTCCAATCAAACGCCCTTGGTCCAAGACTAAAATCTTGTCTGCATGGACGACTGAACTGATCTTTTGAGCGATGATAATGGTTGTCGTCCCTTTCAGGTCTTTATTCAAAGCTTCCTGCACGAGTCTCTCTGACTTGGCATCCAAAGCCGAAGTCGAATCGTCAAAAATCAGGATACGGGGATTGCTGACAATCCCACGGGCAATGGACATCCGTTGCTTTTGTCCACCAGAAAAGTTGGTGCCACGTTCTTCAACCTGACTCTCAAATTTGTTTTCCATGCGCCCGATAAATTCACTGGCTTGGGCAATCCGTGCTGCACGTTCCATTTCTGACACGCTAGCATTTCCTTTCCCTTGACGGAGATTATCTGCAATGGTTCCGCTAAAGAGAATAGCACGTTGCAAGACAATGGAAACTGTTTTACGTAAGGTTCCCTCGCTGACGTCTCGAATATCCTTGCCACCAATCTTGATAGATCCCTCCTGTGGATCAAAAAGTCGTGGAATTAACTGAGCTAGAGTGGACTTCCCTGCTCCAGTCGCCCCAACCACACCGACCATCTGACCAGGCGCAATTTCAAAGGTTACATTCCTCAGCATAGGCTCATCATCATTGGGATAGGTAAAGGTCACATTTTCAAAAGAGAGACTTCCTTCTAACTCTTCGTCTGGGAGATCTTTAAAGGTCATCGCTGGCTCGGTATCTAGAATTTCGCGGATACGACGCAAGGAAATCATGGCACGACTGACAGAATTCCCTAAAAATCCAACCATGATGATGGTAAAGATAATCTGGCTGAGATAGTTGATAAAGGAAGCAATCGAGCCCACTACAGACGGATCTGACTGAGCCATTCCAGCCACCAACCAGATAGAGAGGAAGACCGCTCCATAGCCGACTAGCATCATAACGGGTTCTATAACTGAGAAGGCATAACCGATATAAAGATTTTGGCCGAGAAGTTCATCAGAAACATCGGTAAATTTGTCAAATTGTGCTTTTTCTTGTACAAAGGATTTGACCACGCGCACACCACGTAAATTTTCTTTGGCGATAGCATTAATCCGTTCAAGAAGGGTTTGAAACTTAGCAAATCGTGGCCCCATCATCCCCATCATGATGGCAGTTAGTGCAAAGATTAGGAGCACCATGAGGACAATAACCCACCAAAGTGACGGAAGAGTGTGAACCGCCAAGATAAAGGAACCAATAAAAAGAAGAGGGAGACGGAAGAGGATTTGAAAAGCCATCATCACCACGTTCTGAATTTGGTTGATATCATTGGTCATTCGGACGACAAGATTACCCGCATTAAACTGCTCAATATTGGCATAAGAAAAAGTCTGGATCTTGCGAAAAGCGTCTTCACGAAGGTCCGAAGACACTCCTTGAGCAATATAGGCAGCAAGTGTCACATTGACCCCACCTGCCACCAGACCGACTAGGGCTACTCCTATCAGCCAAGCGCCAATACTATAAATAGCCTCATTTTGACCAGCCAACAAAGCCTCTAACACCTCTTGCAGATAGCGCGGTTGCAAGAGCGAGCTCGCAACCATCAAGCCTGTCATCATTAGGGATGCCAAGGCCTGCCATTTATAGATTTTTATTTTTTTAATCAGCATATTTCCTCCTAATAAAATAGATAAAGGGAGCGACATCCTGCGTCAGCTCCTTCTCATTCGTTCATATTGATGCTATTCTAGCAAAAAAGAGGCATCTTGTCAAAGAAGTCTCCTTATTATAAATTAGTGCGCTTTCATCTACAGGTGATGCATGAAAAGGCTTTTTATGGTAAAATGAAAGGAAGAACTCTTACAAGGAGGAAAAGATGAAGAAACAAACCATCGCTGTCTTGGGTCCTGGTTCTTGGGGAACTGCCCTTTCGCAGGTCCTAAACGACAATGGACACGAGGTTCGAATTTGGGGAAATATTTCTGACCAAATTGATGAAATCAATAACCAACATACAAACAAACGCTACTTCAAAGATATCCTACTCGACGAAAAAATCAAAGCCTATCATGATTTAGAAGAAACACTAAAGGATGTGGATGCTGTTTTATTTGTAGTCCCAACAAAAGTAACGAGACTGGTTGCCCAACAAGTAGCAAAGGTGCTCAATCACAAGGTTGTCATCATGCATGCCTCCAAAGGATTGGAACCAGATAGCCACAAACGTCTATCAACTATTCTTGAAGAGGAAATTCCAGTCGATCTCCGTAGTGAAGTCGTCGTTGTTTCAGGACCTAGCCATGCTGAGGAAACGATTGTTCGGGATATTACCTTGATCACGGCAGCCTCTAAAGACCTTGAAACGGCCCAGTACGTCCAAAATCTCTTTAGCAATCACTACTTCCGTCTCTATACTAATACGGATGTTATCGGAGTTGAAACCGCTGGTGCTCTCAAAAACATTATCGCAGTTGGCGCTGGAGCACTACATGGTCTAGGATTTGGCGACAATGCCAAGGCGGCTATCATTGCCCGTGGCTTGGCTGAAATCACCCGTCTAGGGGTCGCTCTTGGAGCTAACCCTCTGACTTATAGCGGGCTTTCTGGAGTTGGAGATTTGATTGTAACGGGAACATCTGTCCACTCTCGTAACTGGAGGGCAGGTGATGCTCTCGGTCGTGGAGAATCCCTCGCAGACATCGAAGCAAACATGGGCATGGTTATCGAAGGAATCTCAACAACTCGAGCGGCTTACGAACTGGCTCAGGAATTGGGTGTCTACATGCCAATCACACAGGCTATTTACCGAGTTATCTACGAAGGTGTCAATATCAAAGAAGCAATCACTGACATCATGAGCAATGAATTTAAAGCAGAAAACGAATGGTCATAGACCTTTATAGAAAGGAACATCATGAAACAAAAAGTCAGAAAAGCAGTCATCCCAGCCGCTGGATTGGGAACTCGTTTCCTCCCAGCAACTAAGGCATTGGCCAAGGAAATGTTACCAATCGTAGACAAACCAACTATCCAGTTTATCGTTGAAGAAGCCCTCAAGTCTGGAATCGAAGATATCTTGGTTGTTACAGGTAAGTCAAAACGTTCCATCGAGGACCACTTCGATTCAAACTTCGAATTGGAATACAACCTCAAAGAAAAAGGGAAAACAGATCTTTTGAAGCTAGTTGATGAAACAACTGGCATGCGCCTGCATTTTATCCGCCAAACACATCCACGTGGTCTCGGCGATGCTGTTTTGCAAGCCAAAGCTTTCGTTGGAAATGAACCTTTTGTCGTTATGCTTGGTGATGACTTGATGGATATCACGGACGAAAAAGCTGTTCCACTTACCAAACAACTCATGGATGACTACGAACGTACCCACGCGTCTACTATCGCTGTTATGCCAGTCCCTCATGACGAAGTATCTGCTTATGGGGTTATTGCTCCGCAAGGCGAAGGAAAAGACGGTCTTTACAGCGTTGAAACCTTCGTTGAAAAACCTGCGCCAGAAGATGCTCCTAGCGACCTTGCTATCATCGGGCGCTACCTCCTCACTCCTGAAATTTTCCAAATCCTCGAAAACCAAGCTCCAGGTGCAGGAAATGAAATTCAGCTGACAGATGCAATCGATACCCTCAATAAAACACAACGTGTATTTGCTCGTGAGTTCAAAGGGGCTCGTTACGATGTCGGAGACAAGTTTGGCTTTATGAAAACTTCCATCGACTACGCTCTCAAACACCCACAAGTCAAAGACGACTTGAAAGACTACCTCATCCAACTCGGAAAAGAGTTAGCTGAGGGGGAATAGAAGAAAAACAAAGCTCTTAAATAAGGGCTTTGTTTTTTTGTTGAAGCTTGCAATAAAAAAGCCATCTTTGCAGATGACTTATTAGCAATCGAATCGGTGCTCGCTTTTAACTATTCCATCCCTACACATAGCTCATTCCCTTATAGCAAAGGAAAACAGCTAGTGCAATAAAAAGTACCGTTGCTCCGATTCGCTGGCTAGTACTGTACATCCTTCTCTCCCATTTGACTGGGAAGATGACTGCTAGAAAGGCACCGCCTACTGCCCCACCAATATGCCCAGCTAGGCTGATTCCTGGAATTAGAACACTTCCAATGATATTTATCACGAAAAGCGTCAGGTAGGATTGCCCCAACTGCTGAATATAGGGGTTGCGAGTTGCGTAACGCAAGACGATAATCGCAGCAAATAGCCCGTATAGGGAAGTGGATGCCCCAGCAGCGACAACTTTCGGTGTGAAAGCAAACACAAAGAGATTACCCATCATTCCAGATAAGAGATAGAGAAAGAAGAACTGCTTAGAACCGAAAATCTCCTCCACCTGTCGTCCAAGAAAGTAGAGCGAAATCATATTGACAATGAAATGCTCCCATCCAATATGCACAAATATAGCCGAAAAAAGGCGCCATATCTGCTCAGGGAACAGGCGAATGATCGGTCCATACATGGCTCCAAACTGAAGCAGGGTATCTGCTCGTTCAAAATTTAAACCTGTAAGAACCAACATCAAGAGAAATACCAATGCTGTTACTAGGAGGAAGAAGCTAGTCACAGGATAACGTTTATCAAAGATTTCCTTCATCTATTAGCACCTCCTGGACGGGAATATCATGGTTTTCCGAGTTAAACTCCTGAACTTGACAAGGATAGATTGTACTCATGGTATGCCCAGCAAAATGTTCTAGATAGCGGTCGTAGTATCCTCCACCATATCCAATCCGATAGCCCTCTGTTGTAAAAGCCAAGCCCGGAACATGAATTAAATCAATCTGAGACGGTTCCACCACTTCCAAGTCTCCTTGCGGTTCCAGTAAACCAAAGGAAGTTTTTGCCAACTGCTGCGGATGATAGACCACAAACTCCATGCGCCCCTTGGGATAGGTTTTGGGTATCAAAACCTTCTTGCCGTCCTTCAGCGCCTGCTCAATCAGTTCCTGCGTTTGAAATTCATGAGGGAAGGAGAGATAGGTTGCGATGGTCTTGGCTTCTTGGTAAAAAGGGTGTTGTAAGAAACCCTCAGTTAAAACTCGATCCATAGCCTGTTTTTGCTCCTGAGATAAAGTCTTCATTTCTTGCAAAATTTTCTTGCGTAGTTCAGCTTTCATAGTCAATTCCTCTACTCTGCTGCCTTCTTTTTCAAGAAACTAGAGACCGCATCTACCCCAATGGCTAAGGCTTCTTCCTTAGGACTCATCTGAGGGTGATGAAGGGCGTAGGGACTATCGATACCTAGCCAGAACATAACTCCATCTACCTTCGAAAGGAGATAACCAAAGTCCTCACCAGTCATAGCAGGCTCGATATCAATCAACTCGATTCCGTCTTTCTCTTCAAAAAAGTCCATCAGTTCACGCGCCAAGGCTGGATTGTTCTCAACAGGTAGGTAGCCTCCTTGCTTGAGTTCTACTTCGACTTCCATATCAAAGGCTGCTGCAACCCCTTCTGCGACTGTCTTGACTCTTTTTTGTACCAAGAGGCTCATGTCCTGAGTCAAGGCGCGAATGGTTCCGTGTAAAAATGCTGTGTCTGTAATGACATTGTTGGTTGTTCCAGCTTGAAAAACGCCAAAGGTCACCACCGCTCCATCGATGGGATTAACATTGCGGCTGACAACTGACTGTACTTGGGTTACAAAGTAACTAGCAGCCACCAAGGCGTCATTGGCTTCATGCGGAAAAGCTGCGTGTCCTCCTTTTCCTTTGAAACGAACCTTCACCTCACAAGTCCCTGCAAAGAGTGTATGAGTGTTGGTCGCAATCTGTCCGACCTTCAGATCCGGACGAACATGGAGACCATAAAATTGGTCTGGCAACCAATTTCCAAAAGCACCATCCTCATACATGAGCATCCCACCAGCTTCATTTTCTTCAGCAGGCTGAAATAGGAAGAGCAAATTATTCTTGGGTTGTTCCTCCAGGGCGCGCTCGAGACAGCCTAAGGCAATGGTCATATGAAAATCATGGCCACAAGCATGCATGCGACCTTGGTGTTGAGAAGCGAAAGGCAGTCCTGTTTGTTCGACGATAGGCAGACCATCAATATCTGTTCGCCAACCAATAGTTCGCTCCGGCTGACTTCCCTGCAGGTAGACCAAAATCCCTGTTCGCCAAGTACGAACTTGAACAAAGTTCTTGCCCGTAGTCAATTTTTCAATCACATCCAGCAAATAAGCCTGAGTCTTAAACTCCTCCAAGCCAATCTCTGGAATCTGGTGTAAATCTCGTCTAGTCTGAATCAAATCTAACATCTATCGATCCTCCTTTTGATAGAAGAAAGAGGCTGGAAAAAGGGTTCCGCCTCTTTTTTACTTTTATAATTACAAGGTACGAAGCGCATCCTCAAGCGCTGTTTTTTGTTGGGTTTGTTCATCAATTTCTTTGATGATACGAGCCGGAACACCTGCCACTACCACGTTTTCTGGAACATCTTGGGTAACGATAGCTCCTGCAGCAACAACTGAACCACTGCCGATTTGAACTCCTTCGATCACCACTGCATTAGCACCGATAAGAACATTATCTCCGACACGGACTGGATCTGCGCTAGCTGGCTCAATCACACCCGCCAAAACTGCACCTGCACCAACGTGGCTGTTTTTTCCAACGATAGCACGGCCTCCAAGGATGGCACCCATGTCAATCATGGTTCCAGCACCAATTTCAGCACCGATATTGATAACAGCTCCCATCATGATAACAGCATTGTCACCAATTTCAACCTGGTCACGGATAATAGCACCTGGCTCGATACGAGCGTTGATTGCACGTTTATCTAGCAAAGGAACTGCAGAATTACGAGCATCTTGCTCGACAACGTAATCTTGATTTTCTACCAAACCTTCAAGAAGCGGAGCGACATCCTTCCAGTCTCCGAATAAAACATTTCCTAGTTTGACAACAGAGCTAGGCACAGCAGATGCGAGTTGCCCCTCAAAGGTTACTTTGACACTGGTTTTCTTTTCAGCATTGGCGATAAATTGGATAATTTCTTGAGCGTTCATTTTTGTAGCAGTCATAGGCGCCTCCTGGTTCGTTATAATGATACCTATTCTACCAAAAAAGGCTTCAAATTTGAAGCCTCAACTATCAAATAAGCATCTTTACTGGGCTTGTTTTGCTTCTTCTACAGATAAGAAAATCATCGGAACGATAATCAACACCATAGCCAAGGCCAAAAAACCATCCATGACCAATCCCAGAAAAAGAACACTTAATAAAGCTGAAGAAAGAGGTTCGCTAGCACTCACCACCGATACAACCAGCGGGGAAACGAGTGACACAGCCTTCATAGATAGGAAGAAGGCAAAAGCGGTGCCAAACACGGCAATCGTCAGACAAATCAGCACACTTACCAAATCCACTTGAAAACTTATCTGATAAATAGGGTATAGGAAATTACTAAAGAGTCCTGCCAAAATCATCCCCCAACCAACAGTGGGTACAAAACCATAGTGGCGGGCAAATCGTTGAGGCAAGATGACATTAAACATGACGCCTACTGCACTGAGCAAGCCTGTCACTAGAGCCAAAGGTGTCATGGACAACTGGGACAAGTCCCCTTTTGTGGCCATCAAAAAAACACCTAGCATGGCAATCAAAACATAGAGAATCGCTGTAATCGAAGCCTTCTTCTGGTAGACAATGCGATTGTAAAACAAAATAAAAACGGGGCTGATAAATTGCAAAATGGTCGCCGTCGTCGCATTGGAATACTCAACGCAGAGATAGAAGAAAAACTGCACAGAAAAAATACCTAGAATAGCATAGGCTAAAAAAGATAGATAATTTTTCTTATCACGCCAGATATCCAATAATCGAGTGCGCAACTGAAAGGCCGATAAGCCTAAAACCAAACTCCCCGCTACCAGTAAACGCATAGAAGTAATCCATCCAGAAGACACTGGATAATGAGTGAAAAAATACTCTCCTAAAATCCCACAGATCCCCCAGATTAGGCCTGAGAGTAGCGAGTATAGTGTTCCCTTAACAATCTTTTTCTGATAATGATTCATACTCCTATTGTAACACGAAACCAACCAAGAAAAAAGTAGCAACAAGGGGAAATTACTAACCTTGCTGCTACTCTATCTTAGCGATTAAACAGACGTGAACGTCCTGAAGAGCCACTCTGAGTATTTCCACTCGAACTTGTTGTTCCCGAACCGCTACTTGAGCTTGGAGAAGTTACTGCAGGAATACTTCCTAGAATATTCTTCCAAGCATTCTGATAATCTGCATCGCTTCCTCCAATAGCAAAGCGATAGGTGGTCACTGGGGCACCTTCTTTAGTAGCCCAGTAGCTCGTTACTGTTGATCCAGAAACTTCTATTTCTTTCCCATTGATGGAAACCTTGCCCGGTTTTTGCCCTGTAGATCGGAGAACTTGTGACTTGGTCACACTTGGATCCAGATTAAAGCGCTCATTCCCCCATATTCCAGGTTCAGCTTGTTGGATAGCATTGACCAAGTGGGCCATATAGTTGGCATTACGGTAGTGGCCTGCTCCTTTGGCTAGTGGTCGGTTGTCATCGTGACCTAACCAGCCACCCAAAGTCAAGCGAGGTGTAGAAAGCATGAGCCACATATTTTCATCTTCATTGGTCGTACCAGTTTTTCCGATCCAGTCAGCACGAGCTAGGGATGGATTGATAGTCGTCAAATCCGTCTGGAAACTTGAAGTAATCCGAGATGAAATAACATCGCGAAGCAAACTTTGCATGATGGTTGCTGTCGCTTTTGAATAAACTTGGACAGGCTCATCCTTGTGCTCGTATACCAGTCGGCCATCCGTTGACTCGATCTTAGCGATCATATGTTTCTTATGGTAAACTCCATTGTTAGCCAGAGTTTGATACCCGTTGGTATGCTGGGCAACTGTAACGTCAATCCCCCCACCCATCGGTAAACTTTCAATGCCATATTCTGGGATTTCATAACCCATTTTTTCCATATAGCCCTTGACATCAACGCCCTTCTCTCGAAGCGTACGATAAGTCCAGTAGGCTGGGATATTCCATGAGTAGTTAAGGGCTTCTCCCAATGTCATCATGCCTGTACCAGGACTATTGACATACATGATGGGATTCCCGTTTGAGAAGTTGGTAGGATAGTTTGACAAGATACTTGCACTTCCCATCAGACCTTGATCAATGGCAATACTGTAAGCCAATATCGGCTTAGTAGTCGAAGCAGGAGAACGCTTGGTATCAATAGCGTGATTGTTCTGATTTTCTTGATAATTACGGCCACCAACAAATCCAAGGATAGCTCCCGTTTGGTTGTCCATGAGGACATTCCCCACCTCAGGCTTGCCTGTCGAATCATCTAGCAGATAGCCGTAGGTCGCAACCGCATTTTGCATCGCAGCATGAACATTTTTATTGATAGTTGTCGTAATCTTATATCCACCATTTTCAATTTCCTTAGTGGCTAAATCACGATAGGATTTCTGAATGGACTCATTCTTTAATTCTTGCGCAGAAACATTATCTCGTTGGACGAGGTAGTCATACATACGATCAGTTGCTTCTGCCAAGGTTGCATAGTAGAGATAGTCACGCGAAGTACCACTAACACTACCTGATGGTAGGAAGTCTTTCTTAAAGTCATAATCTTTGTACTTATCGTAGTCTTCCTGACTTAGAGCCCCTGTTCGGTACATATTGTAGAGGACATCCTTGGCACGCTTAATTCCCAAAGCCATGTCCTCATCACTCTTCATGCTACCATCAGATTCATAAGGAGAATAACTGATTGGACTCTGTGGCAATCCTGCGATAAAGGCAGCTTGAGGGACCGTTAAATCCGAAGCATTGACACCAAAGATTCCTTCTGCAGCCTGCTGGGCACCTGCAATATTTTGGCCTTTATGATTGCGACCAAAAGGAGCTATGTTAAGGTAGGTTGTCAAAATCTCATCCTTACCCATGGCCCTTTCTAAAGCAAGAGCATCAATAATCTCTTTAGCCTTACGAGCTAGAGTTGGAGCATCCCCCACTACTTGTTGCTTGATGACCTGCTGGGTCAAGGTCGAACCACCACTAGACGAGCCTAGACCGACAAAGGTTCCCAAGGTCGCACGAATAACGGCCTTAGGCACAACTCCCTTGTGCTCATTGAAATGCTCGTCCTCTGTCGCAACAATGGCTTTCTTAAGGTTATCTGAGATAGCATCTGAAGCGACTGAAGTGCGCAACAAATCACCCTCGATCGAGGCAATGGTACTGCCGTCAGAATAAGTGATTTCTGAGATAGAGGCAATATCCTTCACTTGCTTGACCAACTCTTCTGCTTGAGGCACCTGAGCCTTGTCAAATAGAGCAACTCCATAACCCATAGCTACACCAGCGCCAAACAGTCCACCGATAAAACCTAAGATAAAGAGAGTGTTAAAGACTATTTTAAACCCACTCAAAACCTTAGCAAAATTAGATCCTGCCCTTCCAACTTTGTCAGAAGAGGTCCCCTTTTTACCGGTTTTCTTATTAGCCAGTTTTTCTGCTAGTCTTTTCTTCCATTTTGCAATTCGTTGCATTAGCTGCTGGAAAAAATGCAGCATTTTTGTTTTTAATTCATTAATTCTTTCTTTCATGAATGTCCTCGCTTTCTCTATTATACCATAAAAGGGAAACTTTCAATAAAATAGCCACTTTCTTCCCTATTCCACTAGGCTATTGTCCGAGTTTGTGATACAATAGGTAGAAACAATATTTTATAAAGGAGAAAAGACACATGCACATTTTTGATGAGCTAAAAGAGCGTGGTTTGATTTTTCAAACGACTGATGAAGAAGCTTTGCGTAAAGCCCTAGAAGAAGGTCAAGTTTCTTATTATACTGGCTACGATCCAACTGCTGATAGCCTTCACCTCGGCCACCTTGTCGCAATCTTGACCAGTCGTCGCTTGCAGTTAGCAGGTCATAAACCATATGCGCTCGTTGGCGGTGCTACAGGTCTCATCGGAGATCCGTCCTTCAAAGATGCTGAGCGTAGTCTCCAAACAAAAGACACAGTAGAGGGCTGGGTCAAGTCTATCCAAGGGCAACTTTCTCGTTTTCTTGACTTTGAAAATGGTGAAAATAAGGCTGTCATGGTCAACAACTACGACTGGTTTGGCAGTATCAGCTTCATTGACTTCCTCCGTGACGTCGGAAAATACTTCACTGTCAACTACATGATGAGTAAGGAATCTGTGAAGAAACGGATCGAGACAGGGATTTCTTACACTGAGTTTGCCTACCAAATCATGCAAGGGTACGACTTCTATGTCCTTAACCAAGACTACAATGTTACTCTGCAAATCGGTGGTTCTGACCAGTGGGGAAATATGACAGCTGGTACCGAATTGCTTCGTCGTAAGGCTGACAAGACTGGTCACGTGATCACTGTTCCACTCATCACAGACGCAACTGGTAAGAAATTTGGTAAGTCAGAAGGAAACGCAGTTTGGCTTAACCCTGAAAAGACTTCTCCATACGAAATGTACCAATTCTGGATGAACGTGATGGATGCTGACGCTGTTCGCTTCTTGAAAATCTTTACCTTCTTGTCACTCGATGAGATTGAAGACATCCGCAAAGAGTTTGAAGCGGCTCCACACGAACGCTTGGCACAAAAGGTCCTCGCTCGTGAAGTCGTGACTCTTGTTCACGGAGAAGAAGCTTACAAAGAAGCCCTTAACATCACCGAGCAACTCTTTGCTGGAAACATCAAAAACCTTTCTGTCAAAGAACTCAAACAAGGACTTCGTGGAGTGCCAAACTACCAAGTAAAAGCAGACGAAAACCACAATATCGTGGAACTCCTCGTGTCATCTGGTGTGGTCAATTCAAAACGCCAAGCCCGTGAAGACGTCCAAAACGGAGCTATCTACGTCAACGGCGACCGTATCCAAGACCTTGACTATGTCTTGAGTGACGCAGATAAGTTAGAAAACGAACTCACTGTTATCCGCCGCGGGAAGAAGAAATACTTTGTGTTGACTTACTAAATTGTTAAACATTTACCTATAAACAAAGGAGTTACCCTCGAGAAAGGTAACTCCTTTTTGCTGTGAATAGTCCCCACCTATCCCTTAATAGACAGGCTACGCAGGACTATGCGTAAGGTTGTTAGATTATGTAGGATAGAGAGGTTTGAAGGACTGAGCCAATTAAACAAGCCAAAGCCAATCAAACTACTATTTACGACAACGGTATCTTGAATATTCTTCTTGATGAGTGTTTGCAAAGATGATGATAGCCAATCCAACTCTTGGAAGAAATCCAAACGATTATCTAACAATAAGATATCGCTCATCTGCTTAGAAATATCTGCACTCTCATTCATCACCACACCGATATCTGATAGGGTTAGAGCCGCTGAGTCATTCAATCCATCTCCAACCATCAAAATCGTGTGACCTGCTTTCTGCAGTTCCTCTACTAACTCAAATTTCCCATCAGGTTTCAAGTCTGTATAGACCTGATCAAAGGGCAAATCTTTGACTAATTCCTCTGTCCTAACCAAGGTGTCCCCTGTTGCCAGAATCAATTTTTTCCCTTGTGCCTTAAGTTTCTCCAAGGCTGCTTTTGCTTCTTTTCTCAAAGGAGTATGAATGCAGAACATTCCAATCAATTCATTCTGATAAGCCAAGAATAAGAGATTGTAGTGACTCTTGTACTCTTCAATTAAAGCATTTTGTTCTGAACTGATATGAATCTGCTCATCCTGCATCAAGACATAATTCCCAATAAGAACTGGTTGGCCATCTATATGAGATTTGATCCCCTTGCTTGCAATATATTGGAGTTTCCCATGCATTTCCTCATGTTCAATTCCCTCTATCTCAGCTTGCTTGACGATGGCATTAGCAATAGGATGATAAATGTGTTCCTCAAGACAGGCACTGATTCTGAGAATATCTTCCTCACTATAGTCCCCAAAAGGTAACACCTTTTCAACTATAGGATAACTAGTTGTGATTGTTCCCGTCTTATCAAACAAGAAAGTATCAACTTCCAGATATTTCTCCAGAACATCCCCATCCTTAATCACCATTTCACGGTTCAACCCCTCCTTGATAGCTGTCAAATAAGCTACAGGAGTAGAGATTTTCAAAGCGCAGGAGAAATCGACTAATAGGAAAGAAATAGCCTTAGAAAAAGAACCTGTTAATAGGTAAGTTAGCCCAGCCCCCAAGAAATTATATTTGACGACCTTATCCGCCATCTTGATGAAATAGCGTTGTTTCGTTTTCTTGTTTTCTTCAGATTTCTTCATTAACTCAATCAGTTGTAAAATCCGGCTGTTCATCTGATTATCGGTTACACGAATGCGTAACTCTCCAGTTTCTAATACTGTATTTGCACAAACCAAATCAGACTCTCTTTTTTCAACTGGAAAACTCTCTCCCGTCAAGGAACTTTCGTTGACCATACCTAAACCTGAAACTACTTGTCCATCAAACAGAATTTCATTTCCTTGAGATAGGACCAAGACATCTCCTATTTGAACATCGGAACTCTTGATACTAACAACCGTATCGCCCTGTACTAAGAATACGTCGCTCTCTTTTGCAAGAAGGCTTTGTTCTAAATCTGTTGCAGTTTTTTTCAAAGACCACTGATCTAAATGATTCCCCAAATCAAGCATAAACATGATATTGCTAGCTGTCTTGGATTGGTTCATAAACAAGGACAATAAAATCGCCGAACAGTCCAAGACTTCCATCGTTAGTTCCTTACGCGCTAGTGTTTGATAGGCTTCTCTAATATAACCCAAAGCCTGATAACAAGTCCATATATAGCGAATAGGATACGGCACAAAACTACGAAAAAGTACACGCTTAATCGCTGCACCTGAAACAATAGAATAAGCACTCTCTTCTCTACGAATGGGAAGAGTCATCAACTCAGAAACTTTCCCTTTATCAATTCTTTTTAAAAAGGCTTCTGCATTATCTAATACAGAAAAGCCTTCTTTTATGCGTAGAGTAAAGTGCTGTTGATCCATGTAAAACTGGATAGACTCAATCCCCTTTTCATCTCTCGCCAAGGAACGAAGATAGTCTTGAATATCCAAGGTGAGTGAAAAAGAAGATGATAGTCGGATATGTTGGTATCCTCTATGTAGCACTTTAAAAGACATATTATTCTCCTATAAGGCTATCTAATTGCTCTTCTTTTTTCTCTTGCTCGTACAAATATTTGGCATCTTGCAAGACATCGTCTCCATGTTGTTTCACAACAGAAACAGATGCATCTAGCCCGTCTTTCAACTTGTAAGCCTTAGCCAAAGCTTTAGAATAACCTTTTTTAGCTTCCTTACTTGCCAAGATTTTCAAACCAAGGGTACCAAATGCGACACCACCCAAAAAGAGTGATGATTTTTTCGCAACTTTTGCAACGGTTAATACTTCTTTTAACATACTTATTTCCTCCTTATCATTATTATATAGAAATTTAGATATAAAAGCAATTTTATTCTATAAATTGGAGAATTAGTTTTATTTCTACTGAATCTCCCATCTACTTATTTCTAAAGTTGCTTTCATTTGCCTCTTTTGATACACTTAAACTATGAATACAAACCTCAAACCCAAACTTCAGCGTTTTGCTTCTGCGACTGCCTTTTCCTGCCCTATCTGCCAAGAAAATCTGGCCTTGGTAGAGTCTAGCCTCAAGTGTAGCAACCGCCATTCTTTTGATCTGGCAAAATTCGGCTATGTCAACTTGGCTCCGCAAATCAAGCAATCTGCCAACTACGACAAGGAAAACTTCCAAAACCGCCAGCAAATTCTTGAAGCTGGTTTTTATCAGGCTATTTTAGAAGGTATCTCGGACTTACTAACAACTAATCCATCCGCAAAAACAGTCTTGGATATCGGTTGTGGCGAAGGTTTCTACTCTCGTAAACTCCAAGAAAGTCACTCTGATAAAACCTTCTATGCCTTTGACATTTCAAAAGACTCGGTCCAAATCGCAGCTAAAAGTGAACTCAACTGGTCAGTTAATTGGTTTGTCGGTGACCTGGCTCGACTTCCTATAAAAGACGCCAGTATGGATATCCTGCTCGACATCTTTTCACCTGCCAACTATGGGGAATTCCGTCGCGTTTTATCCAAAGATGGCATCTTGATCAAGGTCATCCCGACTGAAAATCACCTCAAAGAAATCCGTCAAAGGGTACAAGACCAGCTGACAAACAAGGACTATTCCAACCAAGATATCAAGGAACATTTCCAGGAATACTTCAGCATCCAATCTAGCCAAATAGCTTCCCTAACCAAACCCATCACAGCCGAGCAACGCCAAGCTTTACTTAGCATGACCCCCCTTCTCTTTCATGTTGACCAGACCAAAATTGACTGGAGTCAACTGACAGAGATTACCATTGAGGCAGAGATTTTGGTTGGGAAAGTACGGTAAACAAATCTTTCAGATAAGACAAAAACCCGCACCTCCTCTTGAGGTGTGGGTATAAATCGCGATTTTTCAACTGTCTATCCGAAAAGTGGAAAAAATTTTAACCTCTCCATTTATTTTCGATTCGAAATGACAAATTTATCAATGAATAATAAGTGAAATGAGGCAAGTGTAATCCCCAAATAGCACCCATGATAAGAGATTTCTTGATGGGTAAGTGGAAAAAGAGTACGATTCCCCATCGAGAGTGATGACAAAACCACAAATAGTATCCAAAATAAATCAGTCCATTTATATTTTGAAAAATATTTTTTCCACATAAAAACACCTTCTTTCTTCACCACAATGCTATTATAATACAAATTATAAGCGGATACAAGAAATACGAGGCCATCAACTACGAAGAATCATGAGACTGAAATACAGTAAAAAGCAGTATTTCTAAAACTTCAACGTATCTATGATTTCTCTCTTTTTAGACCAGATTGATTCAAATCAACATTATTCAAAAAAAGCGAATTTCAATCGAAACTCGCTTTTTTACAAAATGTATTAGTATAAATTTGTATCTTAGTTCAAGTGCCAGATATCTTCGTTGTACTGAGCGATTGTACGGTCAGATGAGAAGAATCCTGCTTTGGCAATGTTAACGATGACTTTATCCAACCATGCGTCGCGGTCTTCGTAGTCAGCAAGCATTTGCTCTTTGACTTTAATGTAGTCTTCCAAGTCAAGGAGAGTCATGAACCAGTCTTTGTTGATCAATTCGTTGTAAAGACGTTCCAAGCGTTCTTTCTTACCTACTGCAAGAACAGCATCGCTCACAATGAAGTCAACCAAAGGTTTGATAGCTTCACGAGCATAGAATTCGCTTGATTTGTAAGCTGCTTTTGCGTAAAGGTCGATAACAGTTTCTGAATCTTCACCAAAGATATAGATGTTTTCGTCGCCAACCAACTCAGCGATTTCCACGTTAGCACCGTCCATAGTACCAAGAGTCAAAGCACCGTTCAACATGAATTTCATGTTACCAGTACCTGAAGCTTCTTTAGAAGCAAGTGAGATTTGTTCTGAGATATCACATGCTGGGATAAGGAAGCTTGCTGCAGTAACGTTGTAGTTTTCAACCATAACCACTTGCAAGTGTGGAGCTACTTCTGGATCATTTGCAATCACTTCTGACAAGCAGAGGATCAAGTGAATGATGTCTTGAGCGATTGTGTAGGCAGGTGCTGCTTTACCACCAAAGAAGACTGTGATTGGACGAGCAGGGATGTTACCAGCCTTGATATCAAGGTATTTGTGGATCACATACAAAGCGTTCATTTGTTGGCGTTTGTACTCATGAAGACGTTTGATTTGGATATCAAAGATAGAGTTTGTATTGATTTCCACACCTTGGTGCTCTTTCAAGTGACGAGCCAATTTACGTTTGTTGTGAGCCTTGATGCTTTCCAATTTTTCTTTGACAGCAGCCTTGTCTTCGTATGACAAGAGTTTTTCAAGCTCATCTGCTTCATGATGCCAACCATGTCCAAGAATCTCATCCAAGTAGTGAGACAAGCTTGGGTTAGCATGCATGAGCCAACGACGGAATGTGATACCGTTTGTTTTGTTGTTGAATTTTTCTGGGTAGATGTCGTAGAAAGCTTTCAACTCTGAGTTCTTCAAGATTTCAGTGTGAAGAGCTGCAACCCCGTTTACACTGTATCCGTAGTGGATATCCATGTGAGCCATGTGAACACGTCCGCTCTCATCGATGATTTGAACAGCTGGGTCTTTGTATTCTGCCTTCACACGACGGTCCAATTCTTCGATGATTGGTACCAAGTGAGGAACCACTTCTTCCAAAAATTCAAGAGGCCATTTTTCAAGGGCTTCAGCAAGGATTGTGTGGTTAGTGTAGGCAGTCATGCTACGTACGATTGAGATTGCTTCATCAAGTTCGATACCACGCGCAGTCAAAAGACGGATCAATTCAGGGATCACCATTGATGGGTGAGTATCATTGATTTGTACAACTGCATAGTCCGCAAGGTCATGCAAGTTGCTTCCTTTTTCGATTGCTTCGTCGATGATCAATTGTGCACCGTTTGAAACCATGAAGTATTGTTGGAAGATACGGAGCAATTCACCTTGCTTGTCGCTATCGTCTGGGTAAAGGAAGAGAGTCAAGTTGCGAGCGATATCTGTCTTGTCAAAGTTGATACCATCTTCGATGATAGAAGAATCAACTGAATCCAAGTCAAACAAACGCAAGCGGTTTTTAGTAGCTGTCTTGTAACCAGGTACATCGATATCGTAAAGAGTAGATGTCAATGTGAAGTGTGCAAATGGCACTTGGTAGCTACGGCTTGAGCGTACCAACCAGTTTTGCTCTGTCAACCAAGCGTTAGGAATCGTTTCTTGTTGGTTGTTTTTAAGAACTTGTTGGAAAAGACCGAAGTGGTAGTTCAAACCAACACCGTCACCATTCAAACCAAGTGTAGCGATTGAGTCGATAAAGCAGGCTGCCAAACGTCCCAAACCACCGTTACCAAGTGATGGTTCCAATTCTACTTCTTCGATTTCGATCAACTCTTTACCTGCAGCAGCAAGTTCTTTTTTCACATCGTCATAAAGACCAAGGTTAATCAAGTTGTTTGACAAGAGTTTACCGATCAAGAACTCAGCTGAGATGTAGTAAACTTTTTTCTTACCAGTATTCACTGGTTTTTGACTGCTAGCAAGCTTGCTGTAGTTTAGAAGAGCAAGGTAAAGCTCTTCATTGCTACATTCTGCAATGGTTTTATTGTAACGTTTTTGTACAAATTCGTTTAATGGTAACATGTTTATGTGTCTCCTGATATTGTCTTATTTCTTTAATTCTACCAAATTTTCATTGATTCGGCGATAAATTGTAGTCAAGTCAAGCAAAGTTTCTTCAACAGCTGGTGTGAGTTGGTCTGCTGTCATACGCCATGACCAGTTTCCGCCAAGAGTAGATGGGAAGTTCATACGAGCTGACTCATCTAGTTCTAGCAAGTCTTGCATGGTTGCAATAGCCATGAAGCTAACAGATGAAAAGACTGTGCGAAGCATTGCGTGTGGCACTGTTTCGTACTCTTTACGGTTCGTGTAACGAGCCATGTATTCACGAGTTGGATCGTCAATCTCATTACGGTACCAACCAAGGACCGTATTGTTGTCGTGTGTTCCTGTGTACATAACAGAGTTGGCAGGTGCCAAGTGTGGGCTATCGATACTTTCGTCTTCTGGATTGAAGGCGAATTGAAGAATCTTCATTCCTGGGAAGCCAGTGCGTTCACGCAACTCGATGACTTCATCTGTCATGAAACCAAGGTCTTCTGCGATGATGTTTAGCTCACCAAGCTCTTCTTTAACAGCTGCGAAGAGTTTGTAGCCTGGACCTTTCACCCATTTACCAGGTGCTGCTGTATCGGATCCAGCAGGAATTTCCCAGTAAGATTCGAAACCGCGGAAGTGGTCGATACGAACGATATCGTAAATCTTGAAGCTTTCGCGCAAGCGTTCAACCCACCATTTGTAACCGTCTTTGTCCATTGCTTCCCAGTCATAGATTGGGTTGCCCCAAAGCTGACCAGTTGCAGAAAACTCATCTGGTGGGCATCCTGCGATGCAAGTTGCTTTACCAGTGGCATCTGTCTTGAAGAGATGTGGATTTGCCCACATGTCGCTTGAATCTTCCGCAACATAGATAGGCATGTCACCAACGATTTCGATGTGGTTATCGTTAGCGTAAGCTTTCAATTTCAACCATTGTTGGAAGAAGAAGTATTGAGTCACACGGTGGTAAACCAACTTGTCTGCCAATTTCTCACGGTAGCTTTCAAGCGCTGAAGTTTTACGAGCACGAGCGTCTGCATCTGGCCATTCTGTCCAAGCAAGATTGTCAAAATGCTCTTTAATCGCCATATATTCTGCGAAGAGTTCAAGCCATGATTGGTTGTCTTTAGCAAACTTCTCAAAATCTTTGACATCACCCACTTCCAAGAAACGTTTAACTGCTTTTTCTAAAAGCGGACGACGTGCATAATAAATCTTCGCATAATCAACTTCAGATGCATCGCTACCAAAGTCAACACCTTCAAGGTCACTAGCTTCGAGCAAGCCTTGCTCTACCAAGATATCAAGGTCGATAAAATGCGTATTTCCAGCAAAGGCCGAGAATGATTGGTATGGAGAATCTCCATAGCTTGTTGTCCCAAGAGGGAGGATTTGCCAGTAACGTTGCTTCGTACGAACCAAGAAATCAACGAAATCATAGGCAGTTTGGCCAAATGATCCAATCCCGTATGCTCCTGGCAGAGAAGAGATGTGCATCAACACACCACTTTGACGTTTTTTCATAATAGCACCTCATGTGTTTGTTATAAAACGTTGCGCAACCAAGGCGCAAACGTTTGCGTTAAATTAAGTATAGCGTATTTTAAACACAAATGCAAGCGTTTTTAAAAAATTTTTTTGAATTATTTTAATCAAACAAAACTTGTTCCCACTGATATTTTATGAAATAGGCGAAAAAAATTTTAAAGATTTTCTGATTTAAGATAATTCATTCCCAATATCTGCTCTATTTTCTGAAAAATCGAGCAGAATTTACGCAATCGTTTCCCTAATATATTTCCCATTCAAGAAAAACAAACATTTTAAGTTCTTTCCTATATAAAGGCTTTAACAAATGTTTGAAACCTTAAAATTTTTTTAAAAAACTTTTTAAAAAAGCTTGCAACCGTTTTCTATTTGTGCTATACTAGGCTCATAAAAGAAAACGTTTGCGTTTTCTAAATAAATTATACTGTTATTCTTTAGGAGGAATACACTATGTCATCTAAATTCATGAAGAGCGCTGCTGTGCTCGGAACTGCTACTCTCGCTAGCTTGCTCTTGGTAGCTTGCGGAAGCAAATCTGCTGACAAAGCAGCTGATACTAGCTCTTCAGAAGCACAAGAAATCACTTTCTACGTTGAAGACCAATATAAAGCCTTCGCTGAATCAGCTGCAAAAGCTTACGAAAAAGAATCTGGCGTAAAAGTTACGATCAAAACAGGAGACCAAATGGGTGGTCTTGATAACCTTTCACTTGACAACCAATCTGGTAAGGCTCCTGATGTTATGATGGCTCCATACGACCGTGTAGGTAGCCTTGGTACTGACGGACAACTTTCAGAAGTAACTCTTAGTGATGGTGCGAAAACAGACGATACTACTAAATCTCTTGTAACTGTTGGTGGTAAAGTCTATGGTGCTCCAGCCGTTATCGAGTCTCTCGTAATGTACTACAACAAAGACTTGCTAAAAGAAGCTCCAAAAACTTTTGCTGACTTAGAAAACCTTGCTAAAGATAGCAAATACGCTTTCGCTGGTGAAGATGGCAAAACTACTGCCTTCCTAGCTGACTGGACAAACTTCTACTACGCATATGGACTCCTTGCTGGTAACGGTGGTTATGTATTCGGTCAAAATGGTAAAGATCCTAAAGATATCGGTCTTGCAAACGACGGAGCAATCAAAGGTATCGAATACGCTAAATCTTGGTACGAAAAATGGCCTAAAGGTATGCAAGATACTGAAGGTGCTGGTAACTTGATTCAAACTCAATTCCAAGAAGGCAAAACAGCTGCTATCATCGATGGTCCTTGGAAAGCTCAATCCTTTAAAGATGCTAAAGTAAACTACGGTGTTGCGACTATCCCAACTCTTCCAAACGGTAAAGATTACGCAGCATTCGGTGGTGGTAAAGCTTGGATCATCCCGTCAAGCACTAAGAACCTTGAAGGCGCTCAAAAATTTGTAGACTTCCTAGTTTCAACTGAACAACAAAAAGCATTCTACGATGCAACCAACGAAATCCCAGCTAACACTGAGGCTCGTACTTATGCTGAAGGCAAAAACGATGAGTTGACTACAGCTGTTATCAAACAGTTCAAGAACGCTCAACCAATGCCAAACATCTCACAAATGTCAACAGTTTGGGATCCAGCGAAAACTATGCTCTTTGATGCTGTAAGTGGTAAGAAAGATGCGAAAACAGCTGCTAACGATGCTGTAACATTGATCAAGGAAACAATCCAACAAAAATTTGGTAACTAATTGAATTGTTCAAGGGGGGTGGAAGCAAAATCCCCCTTTGAATTTATAGATATGCTTCTTATCAGATGTACGTATCTTACGATTGAATCCGAGTTTAAACTCGCATCCTATGAAAGGAGTAATCATGGAAAAACAACAGCCTCGCAAAGCAGCCTTGCTGTCAATCATTCCTGGTTTAGGACAAATCTATAACAAACAAAAAGCTAAAGGATTTATTTTCCTTGGCATTACTGTTCTATTTGTTCTGTATTTTCTAACACTTGCAACCCCTGAATTGAGCAATTTGATCACCCTTGGTGACAAACCTGGCCGTGATAATTCACTGTTCATGCTGATTCGCGGTGCTTTCCATTCTATCTTTGTTGTCGTTTACTTGCTCTTTTACATCTTTAATATTAAGGATGCACATACGACTGCTAAACGTATCAACAACGGTATTCCCGTAGCTCGTACCTTCAAGGACATGATTAAAGGCATTTATGAAAATGGATTCCCATACCTCTTGATCATTCCATCTTACGTTGCCATGACCTTCGCCATTATCTTCCCAGTTATCGTAACCTTGATGATTGCCTTTACCAACTATGACTTCCAACACTTGCCACCAAACAAATTGTTGGACTGGGTTGGTTTGACTAACTTTACAAACATCTGGAGCTTAAGTACCTTCCGTTCAGCCTTCGGTGCGGTTCTTTCTTGGACCATCATCTGGGCCTTGTCTGCTTCTACTTTGCAGATTGTGATTGGTATCTTCACTGCTATCATTGCTAACCAACCATTTATCAAAGGAAAACGTATCTTTGGTGTTATTTTCCTTCTTCCTTGGGCTGTTCCAGCCTTCATCACTATCTTGACATTCTCAAACATGTTTAACGATAGTGTCGGAGCGATCAACACTCAAGTATTGCCTATCTTGGCTAAGGTTCTTCCTTTCCTAGATGGAGCTCTTATCCCTTGGAAAACCGATCCGACTTGGACTAAGATTGCCTTGATTATGATGCAAGGTTGGCTAGGATTCCCATACATCTACGTTTTGACTTTGGGTATCTTGCAGTCTATTCCTAACGACCTCTACGAAGCGGCTTACATCGATGGTGCCAATGCTTGGCAAAAATTCCGCAACATCACTTTCCCAATGATCTTGGCTGTTGCAGCTCCAACATTGATTAGTCAATACACCTTCAACTTTAACAACTTCTCTATCATGTACCTCTTCAATGGTGGAGGACCTGGTAGCGTTGGTGGTGGAGCCGGTTCAACTGATATCTTGATTTCATGGATTTACCGTTTGACAACTGGTACAGCCCCACAATACTCTATGGCGGCAGCTGTTACCTTGATTATCTCCATCATTGTCATCTCTATCTCTATGATTGCATTCAAGAAACTACACGCATTTGATATGGAGGACGTCTAAGATGAATAACTCAATCAAACTCAAACGTAGACTGACTCAAACCCTCACTTACCTCTACTTGATTGGCTTATCAATCGTCATTATTTATCCACTTTTGATTACCATTATGTCAGCCTTCAAGTCTGGTAACGTGGTAGCCTTTAAACTAGATGGTAACGTCGATTTTAGTTTTGATAACTTTAAAGGACTCTTCACTGAAACCTTGTACGGCACTTGGTATCTCAATACCTTGATCATTGCCTTGATTACAATGGCTGTCCAAACAAGCATCATCGTACTTGCTGGTTATGCCTACAGTCGATACAACTTCTTGGCTCGTAAACAAAGTTTGGTCTTCTTCTTGATTATCCAAATGGTGCCAACCATGGCTGCTTTGACTGCCTTCTTCGTTATGGCACTTATGTTGAACGCCCTTAACCATAGCTGGTTCCTCATCTTCCTCTATGTCGGTGGTGGTATCCCTATGAACGCTTGGTTGATGAAAGGTTACTTTGATACCGTACCAATGTCTCTTGATGAATCAGCAAAACTTGATGGTGCAGGACACTTCCGCCGCTTCTGGCAAATCGTCCTCCCTCTTGTTCGCCCAATGGTTGCGGTACAAGCCCTCTGGGCCTTCATGGGACCTTTCGGAGACTATATCCTCTCTAGTTTCTTGCTTCGTGAGAAAGAATACTTTACAGTTGCCGTTGGTCTCCAAACCTTCGTCAACAATGCGAAGAACTTGAAGATTGCCTACTTCTCAGCAGGTGCCATCCTCATCGCACTTCCAATCTGTACACTCTTCTTCTTCTTACAAAAGAACTTTGTTTCAGGACTTACAAGTGGTGGCGACAAGGGATAATTTATCCCCGCCACCCTTTTTCATTTTGGAGCTTGTGGCTAAAGCTACAAGATTGGACACCCTTCTACAAATCTTATTGAAAGCCCTCTTTCAATACATAATTGATTTCCTAGACTTGAAATAAAGCACATTTCTCTATATAATACTCATATAGAAAACACTTTTAGAAAGATGCCTATGCTTCCATATCCATTCTCGTATTTCTCTAGTATCTGGGGATTTCGCAACCCCCTATCAAAACGTTTCGGCCTCAACTGGTTTCAGCTTCTCTTTACGAGCATTTTCCTCATCAGTTTGTCTATGGTTCCGATTGCCATTCAAAACAGCTCACAGGAAACGTATCCACTGGATACCTTTATCGATAATGTCTACACTCCACTGACAGATGAAGCCATCATGGACTTGTCAGAGAATGCACAAATCGTTGATGGAAAGCTGAACTACTCAGGTACGAAGAATCAGCAGCCTTCTCTTTTGATTGGCCCGAGCCAAAGCAAAGAATTGCCAAAGGACTTGCAACTTCATTTTGATACGGAAGAACTCGTCATCAGTAAGGAAAGTAAGGAACTAACTCGCATTCGCTACCACGCGATTCAAACGGAGAGTTTCCAGAGTAAGGAAGATCTAACCCAGGCCATTTCTAAAGATTGGTACCAACAAAATCGGGTCTATATCAGTCTCTTTCTCGTTCTTGGTGCTAGCTTCCTCTTTGGATTGAATTTCTTCATTGTCTCTCTTGGAGCTAGTCTTCTCCTTTATATCACCAAAAAATCACGCCTCTTTTCATTTAGGACTTTTAAAGAGTGCTACCATTTTATCTTGAACTGTTTAGGATTACCCACTCTGATTACGCTTATTTTGGGACTTTTTGGCCAAAATATGACAACGCTTATCACTGTACAAAACATTCTTTTTGTTCTTTATCTGGTCACTATTTTTTACAAGACACATTTCCGTGATCCAGATTATCATAAATAGGAGATTTTTATGCCCGTGACGATTAAAGATGTGGCTAAAGCAGCAGGTGTCTCACCTTCAACTGTTACCCGCGTCATTCAAAATAAATCAACGATTAGTGATGAAACCAAAAAACGAGTTCGCAAGGCAATGAAGGAACTCAACTACCATCCCAACCTCAATGCTCGTAGCTTGGTAAGTAGCTATACTCAGGTTATCGGCCTGGTGCTCCCTGACGACTCGGATGCCTTTTACCAAAATCCTTTCTTCCCATCTGTCCTTCGTGGTATCGCCCAAGTCGCGTCTGAAAACCACTATGCTATTCAGATTGCAACGGGGAAAGATGAGAAAGAACGTCTCAATGCGATTTCTCAGATGGTTTATGGCAAGCGTGTTGACGGTTTGATTTTCCTCTACGCCGAGGAAGAAGATCCTCTGGTCAAGCTAGTAGCTGATGAGCAGTTCCCCTTCCTCATTCTCGGAAAATCCACTTCACCCTTTATCCCTCTTGTTGATAATGACAATGTACAGGCGGGCTTTGATGCGACAGAATATTTCATCAAAAAAGGATGCAAGCGAATTGCTTTTATCGGAGGAACCAAAAAACTTTTCGTAACACAAGATCGTCTAATGGGTTATGAGTTAGCTCTTAAACAATACCAACTTCCTATTGATCCAAATCTGACCTACTTTGCGACCGAATTTCTTGAAGATAATGGTTATCGCTTTAGTAAACTTCTCTTCGAACATGATCCAAATATTGATGCTATTATTACTATTGATAGCCTTCTTGCTGCAGGGGTCTGTGATTACATCGCAAAACACCAACTGGATGTCCCTGTCCTCAGCTTTGACTCGGTCAACCCTAAACTGAACTTGGCAGCCTATGTTGATATCAATAGCTTGGAACTTGGACGTGTTTCCTTTGAAACCATTCTCCAGATAATCAACGATGCCAAAAACAATAAACAAATTTGTTACCGCCAGTTGATTGGGCACAAAATTATTGAAAAATAAAGACCAGCCCCAAGGCTGGTCTTTTGAGTATGATTAATTGTCTGTTTCTACGAATCGTCCTAGGATGTGGACATTTTCAGATACAGAGACAAAGGCTGTTGGATCGACCTGTTTCATGATGTGTTTAAAATCATTAAACTCTGCTCGCGTGATAACAGTGATCAAGACTGCTTTTCTCTCATGATTATAGGTTCCTTCTGCATCGTGGATCATGGTTGCTCCACGGTGCAATTTTTTATGGATTTTTGCGATTACCTTGTCAGGATTATTGGTCACAATCATGGCCTGCATGCGTTTCTGCTTGGTAAAGACCGCGTCTGTCACACGGCTCGATACAAAAATGGTGATCATAGAGTAAAGGGCGTATTTCCAACCAAAGGTCAGACCTGCTATCAGCATAATCATCCCATTTACCAAGAAAGAAATACTGCCGACATTCTTACCCGTTTTCTTTCGAATGGTGAGACTGACGATATCTGTACCTCCGCTAGAAATATTGTTACGGAGTGCAAAACCAATCCCCAAGCCCATGACAACACCCCCAAAAAGAGCATTGATGATGGGATCCTCTGTCAAGGTCACAACCGGCACAAGCTGGATAAAGAGGGAACTCATGGATACTGTGATAAAGGTAAAGATTGTAAACTTATGCCCAATCTGATACCAAGCCAAAATCATCAACGGAAAATTGATGGCATAAAAGGTCAGCGATATCGGAATATAAAAACCAAACCAGTGATTACTCAAAGCAGAGATAATCTGTGCCAAACCCGTCGCACCACTGGAGTAAACGTGTCCTGGTTGAAAAAAGAAATTGACTGCTACTGCTGACAAAAAGCCATAAACCAGAGAAGCCGAGACTTTCTCATCATATTTTTCCCGAGAGATACTTTGTAAAACTCGTAAGATTTTTATCTGATAAGCAAAGCGGCGCAGATAATAGCGCCACCGCTTAATTCGTTTTGCTTGTTTCATCTTCTTCTACTCAATATTTCAAACTTTTAAGGCAGAGGGGTTCAATTGAATCTCTAGTTCCTCTAGTTGTTTGAGAGCGACTGTTGATGGAGCTTGAGTCATTGGGTCGGTTGCCTTATTGTTCTTAGGAAAGGCAATGACTTCACGGATATTTTCTTCTCCTGCAAGCAACATGACAAAACGGTCAAGACCGATCGCCAAACCACCATGAGGTGGGAAACCATAGTCCATAGCCTCAAGAAGGAAACCAAACTGGTCATTGGCTTCTTCGGCTGAGAAACCAAGAGCCTTGAACATGCGTTCTTGAAGGTCTTTTTGGTTGATACGGAGGCTACCACCTCCAAGCTCATAACCGTTCAAAACGATATCGTAGGCAATGGCACGAACCTTAGCCAAATCACCTTCTAATTCGTGAGCTGTCTCTTCCTGTGGAAGGGTAAACGGATGGTGGGCACTCATGTAACGACCTTCTTCTTCAGACCATTCAAACATTGGCCAGTCAACTACCCAGAGGAAGTTAAATTTGTCGTTATCAATCAAGCCAAGCTCTTTGGCAATACGTCCACGAAGGGCGCCTAGTGTTGCATTGGCCACTTCAAGCGTATCCGCCACAAAGAGAACCAAATCCTTATCTTCAAGACCAAGTGCTGTAGTCAATTCTGCTTGGATACCAGTCAAGAATTTGGCAACTGGTCCATTTAATTCTCCATCAACCACCTTGACCCAAGCAAGACCTTTGGCACCATATTGTTTGGCTACTTCGGTCATCTTGTCGATGTCTTTACGTGAGTAGTTGTCTGCAGCTCCTTTGACCACAATGGCTTTAACGGCAGGTGCTTCTGAGAAGACTTTAAAATCAATACCCTTGACTACTTCTGTCAAGTCCTGAAGCAACATGTCAAAACGGGTATCAGGTTTGTCAGAACCGTAAAGAGCCATCGCATCGTCGTATTTCATACGAGGGAATGGAAGCGTCACGTCAATGCCTTTGGTTTCTTTCATCACGCGCGCAATCAAGCCTTCTGTGATATCTTGGATTTCTTGCTCAGTTAGGAAAGACGTTTCCAAGTCGACCTGAGTAAACTCAGGCTGACGGTCACCACGCAAGTCCTCGTCACGGAAACATTTGACGATTTGGTAGTAACGGTCAAAACCAGCATTCATCAAGAGCTGTTTGGTAATCTGTGGACTCTGAGGAAGAGCGTAGAAATGCCCTTTATTGACACGAGATGGCACCAAATAGTCACGCGCCCCTTCTGGTGTTGACTTAGAAAGGAATGGTGTCTCCACATCGATAAACTCCAACTCATCCAAGTAGTTACGGATTGAGTGGGTCACCTTAGCACGAAGCTTAAGGTTTTCTAGCATTTCTGGACGACGAAGGTCAAGGTAACGGTAACGCATACGTGTATCGTCATTGGCCTCAATCCCATCTTTAATCTCAAATGGCGTTGTTTTAGCTGTATTAAGCACCGTCAAAGCTGTCACGTTCAACTCAACCGCACCAGTCGGCAATTTATCATTGGCTTGCTCACGCGCAGCGACTTGCCCAGTCACCTCGATGACAAACTCACTGCGAATACTTTCAGCTGTTGCCATGACCTCTGCAGATACTTTTTCAGGGTTGATAACCAACTGCATGATTCCTTCACGGTCACGAAGGTCGATAAAGATTAAACCACCAAGGTCACGACGACGGCCAACCCATCCTTTCAAAGTAATTTCTTGTCCGATATGTTCTTCACGAACACGACCAGCATACATACTACGTTTCATGTTTTCTCTCCTCTTTTATTCTGTTACTATTTTACCATAAAAGCGCAGGCTCTTCATGAAAATCAGCAGAAAAGTTTGATTGCCTTTAGAAATCAAAACAAACAGACAAAAAATCCGATGAAAACGTCATCGGATTCTCTGATTATGATTCTTAACCTTTTTTACGCTTTTCAGCAATCTCGGCTGCCTTTTTAGGTAGAACAATCTCCGTCGCATACGCCGAAGCAAAACGCAAGACACCTGCAATAGGCGCAAAGACAACCGCTAGATAGTTGTAAAAGAAGTCGCCTTTAAAGGCATAGGCAAGTGCCCCGATGATAAAGAAGAGAACGACCGCCTGTATCACTGCTAATAAAATTACTCGTTTCATGTGACCTCCTGACTCTATTATAGCATGAGTATCATCAAAAAGCCGATTAAATTATTCAAAGCGTGGAGAGAAATGCTATAAAGAAGACCTTTTCGGCTCACATAAGCCAGACCCAAACTCAATCCCAGACTGGCATAAACTAAAAACTGTTGCAAAGTCCCTGGAAAATGAATCAAGGCAAAAAGCACACTTGATACGAGGAGAAACAGAGCTGTCTGTTTGCTGTTGTTCTGCTTAGGAAAGAGATAGCGCGCCAGCATCCCTCTAAAGATAAATTCTTCCGTCAGAGGAGCAAAGACCACTACCATAAAGAAACCAAAGACAGGCTGAGCAACTGTCAATTGTGATACGATTTGTTGATTGACTGACGGATCTTCTGGCAAAAAGAACTGGGCTGTAATCGCCACTAGCAAAACCAGAGTAGGCAACCAGATATAACGATTAAAAGCTGTTGTCTGGATGCTAACCTTTTCTGTCTGATACCATCTGTAAACTCCATAAACATAGGCCCCTGACAGGGCGATATAAAGTGGCAAGACTCCAAAGATTGAAGCCCCTAGTCCAAGAGCTGATAAAGCCATACTCTGAACCAGACCATAGCCAAAGAAAAAGGATAGAACAGCTAGAAGAAACCAGCCAAGATTTTTAAGTAGTTTCATAAAAGACTCCTATTTGAAATGAAGACTTAGCATTGTTATTCGCATCATTTTGATAAAAATGTGGAATACAGTCGCAACTAAAAGGGCTAATAAGAGAATTCCTCTTGCAAAAATAGAAACGGTAGTAATGGTTTTATAAAGATATTTTTAAACAAGCAAAAGCAATGTTGATCCTAGGAAAAAGAGGGTCAGAAATAAGATCCTGACCAGTTTTTCTACTATTAAAATCCTAGTTTTTCAAAGACTTGAGAGAAATTTTGGCTGATGGTCTCAAGGGACACTTGCACTTCTTCTCGAGTTTGGTTGTTCTTAACCGTCACTTGTCCGCTTTCGACTTCACTCTCGCCTAGAGTAATAAGAGTCTTAGCCGCAAAGACATCGGCGGACTTGAACTGAGCTTTGAGCTTCCGATTAAGGTAATCACGCTCTGCTTTGAATCCTTGTTGGCGAAGGGCTTGTACCAATTCCAAGGCCTTAACATTTGCTCCTTCACCCAAGACTGCGATATAAACATCTAGAGAGTTTTCGATAGGGAGAGCCACACCTTGCTTTTCAAGGATAAGAAGCAGGCGCTCTACACCAAGTCCAAAACCAAATCCAGCAGTTTCAGGACCACCAAAGTAGGCAACCAAACCATCGTAGCGACCACCCGCACAGACCGTCAAGTTATTGCCCTCAATCTCAGTGATAAACTCGAAAATCGTGTGGTTGTAGTAGTCCAAACCACGCACCATATTGGTATCGATGATATAGTCTACACCCAGATTTTCCAACATCTGACGGACGGCATCAAAATGAGCTTGGCTTTCTTCATCAAGGAAGTCCAAGATAGAAGGTGCATTCTCTACTGCTACCTTGTCTTCTTTTTCCTTAGAGTCTAAGACACGGAGAGGATTTTCCTCCAAACGACGTTGGCTATCCTTCGACAAGGTCTCCTTGAGCGGTGTCAAATAGGCAATCAAAGCTTGACGGTAAGCCGCACGGCTCTCAGGATTTCCAAGAGTGTTGAGGTGCAATTTAACACCTTGAATGCCAATCGCTTTCAAGAAATGAGCCGCCATAGCGATGGTTTCCACATCGGTAGCTGGATTGCTAGAGCCAAAGCACTCGACACCAATCTGGTGAAATTGGCGTAAACGCCCTGCCTGTGGACGCTCATAACGGAACATAGGGCCCATGTAATAGAACTTACTTGGCTTTTGCACTTCTGGTGCGAAGAGTTTATTTTCCACATAGGAACGAACAACGGGCGCAGTTCCTTCTGGACGGAGGGTAATATGGCGGTCACCCTTGTCATAAAAATCGTACATTTCCTTGGTAACGATATCGGTTGTGTCTCCAACAGAGCGGCTGATGACCTCGTAATGCTCAAAAATAGGCGTGCGCACTTCTGCATAGTTATAGCGCTTGAAAATTTCACGGGCAAAGCCCTCAACGTACTGCCACTTGGCAGACTCAGCAGGTAAAATATCCTGCGTTCCTTTTGGTTTTTGTAATTTCATAGGGAATCCTCTTTAAACTTAATAGTCTTATTTTACCATAAATAGAGGGATTAAAACAGTGAGAAAAAAATTAGGATTCAAATATCATTTTTGAGATTAATAACTGTCAAAAGAATAGCCAGCAAGGAAAGACCAACAAATAGCATCCAAGTCAACTGTATATTCCATACAGCTATAAGTGAAAAACAAGCTGTTCCCACAGGTATGGATAAGGTAAACAATAAACCTAAAAAATTACTGGTACGAGCTAGAACATCTGGAGCTAGATTTTTCATGAGCATGGCACTAATCTTTGGTTGAACTTTACCAGACACATACAGAGTTAAAAATAGAAATAGCAAACCAAGCACGACTTGATTGAATACATTAGCTAGACCAATTAGACTGAGTCCTACGGTCGCCCACATCATCAATCTAGGCAAAGACTGCTTCCCAAAATAATCATTGCCCGTAAGGCTACTGATGATGATTGCTACTAAAACACAGAATTGATTGATAAATAGTGCCTCTGTGTAAGAAAAATTCAAGAGAGAATGGCTCAAAAAGAAGATGTTATAGATGCTTCCTAAAGCCCCACCCAAGGCATTAATAAGCAAGACAGCAAAGATCATGAAACCAAAGTTTTTCTGTCCACCTTTAAGAAAAACGAGACGTAAATTTCGGTAAATTGTTAGGAACTGGTCTTTGATAGAAAGCTTCTCATTTTTTAGTTTTTTACCATCAGCAGATGACATTGACAGACTCAATTTGCTTTTTCCTAAAAAGAGAATAAAGGCTGATACTAGGAAAAAGCAGGCATTGATTCCCGCAACAAGGGAAAAATTGTTGACCGATAGACCTAAGAGCCAAACTCCAAAAGCTTGACCACCAATAGCTGAAATATAGGTGATAAACTGGGAAAAAGAATAAGCTTCCATCAGATCCCCTTCAGCTACTTTTTCCTTAACGAGGGGCATGCGCAAACCACCAGCAAAATCACTGATCACATCACTGATGACATTGATCAAACACAGGCTAGAAAAGGCAAAGAGACTAGCTTGCTGAACAACTAGGGCTGCCAGAAAAAATAAAACCGCCTGAAACAAACCGCTATAGACCATCCATTTGACCTTGTCCCTTGTGTAATCTGCCCGAATCCCTACAAAAACTGTAAAGAGAGTCGGAAGAATCATGACAATATTCGCCATAGCAACAGCAAAAGAGGCTTGTGGCAAGGTCGATGCATAAACGATAAATACTAGGTTAAAAATCGAAGCACCAAAAGCATTGAAGAAGCGCGACAAAGTCAAGAGTCGATAAGCTTGATTTCTAAACAATAGTTTCATAGGTAATCTCCCTTCTTGTTATAATCCCTATGTGAAGTATGACTATAGTATAGCACTTAGAAATTGAAAGGGAAAACTTTTGAATATATGCAACACATAAAATGAGCAAAGAAACGATAGAACTTTTGTAACGACCTGAGAGTAGTCAAAAGTTCTATCGCTTAAATTTTCAAATTATTTTCTTAGTTTGCAGATATTCAACAATCGGTTGTATTTCTGTAGTATTCAGCAGATTTGTTACAACCAAGCATCTCAAAAATATGGACAGCATCTTCCATCTTTTTCTGCCCTTCCTTGACTCTACCCTGCTTGCTATCAAGAAGACCTTCAGCCCACAAATAGACAATTCGGAAATAGGTCTCATTTTCCTTGTAGAAATGCTCTTTGATGACACGTTTAAAATAAGAGGCATTGGTAAATTCTTCACACTCAATGCTGGCTAAAAAACCATTCAGTAGCATGGTGTGAAAAAGGTTCCGATTTCCCTTCATTTCCATTAGAAAATCGGATTTGCGGACCATTTCTCGTACATATCTAGTAAAAAGAGAAACAGACAAGAACGGAGAACTGACTGAGAACAAATTGAGTTCATAGATTCCCCAAATCTCAGTAGAAAACAAGTAGTCATGAAGGACTTTCCCTTCCTCTGCCGTTAACTCAACCGTTTCATCCATACTCTTCATATAAGACTTGATAATGATGGCATTTAGAACATGTTTCTGTTTGTTTTGAGAATGGGCATGCTTTTGATACTCCTTGCGATATAAGTCCTCAAGAGGTGCTATATTCTTTAAATCCAAAACATCTGTGATTTCTTTTCTCAACTCCGAATCTGTATCATACTGAAAACCTCTCGCCAGAAAGAGGATTTCCTCTACACTCGCAGATATATTTTCTAGGGCAAACAGAAACTTTCCCACCGAAAGTTCACTCTGACCTGTTTCAAATCGGGACAACATGGACGGCGAAAATTGTCCCCCAGTTGCTTGTCTCAGCGAGATATTTCTTGACTCTCGTAATTGTCTAAAGACTTTTCCAATCTGCTCCATAGACTTCCCCTTGATTCCATATTTTCTTCATTTTATCATATTTTTCAGAAAATTCATCAAAAACTTGCCAAATTGTCAGAATTATGAGAAAATAGAGGATATTTATCACGTGGAGGGACTGTAATGAGAGAGGATATCAAAATCAATGACCGTGCTTTGGCCTTGCAAGACCAAATTATCGAAAAACTAGAGAAGGTTTTTGATACAGATGTGGAATTGGATGTTTACAATCTAGGACTGATTTATGAAATCAATCTGGACGAAACAGGCCTCTGCAAGATTGTCATGACCTTCACCGACACCGCCTGCGATTGCGCCGAAAGCCTGCCTATTGAAATCGTCGCAGGTCTAAAACAAATCGAAGGTATCGAGGACGTCAAGGTTGAAGTTACCTGGTCGCCTGCCTGGAAGATCACACGAATCAGTCGCTACGGACGCATTGCCCTCGGACTGCCACCTCGTTAATACTCTTCAAAAATCAAATTCAAACCACGTCAGCGTCGGCTTGTCGTACTCAAGTACTGCCTGCGCCTAGCTTTCTAGTTTGCTCTTTGATTTTTATTGAGTATAAGCAGGCAAATCACTTTTGAAGATGAAAAGAAGCAAGCCGAAAATGGCTTGCTTTTCTTGTTTATTTTTTACCTGACTTGTCCATATTCCAGAAGTCTGTCACGGCTCCACGAGAAGCGGATGATACGATATGGGCGTATTTACCGAGGACACTGCTAACGATCGAAGAGTAATAAAGTAAAGGCCATGCAAGAGTTTTGGCTCCTGCATGGTCTGTGTTGTTATTTATCTCATTGCCAATTCAAATGCTTTTTCAAATATACTGTCATCGAGAGGCTTGTGTAGTTCTCGTTTAAGTTGGAAACAAGTCGATTGATATTTCTTCGATCTACGTCCTTTGGATTTAATTTTTGCACTGTCGGGAAAATCTTTTTTGAACTTATCAAAAGCAATACGCCAATATTGACTCATATTTAGAATCGATTCGTATATTTCAAACAGCTCATCATTCGTAAAAACCGATGTATCCTTGCTTTTCAAATATAGGTGTAAGCCTTTTTCAAATTCACGCCAGTCATCTTCACGGATTTTCTCTTTTTTATTTCTAATCCACTCAAATATTCTTTCATCTTCTCTATTGAGAACTCTATCAAGAATATCTTGCCATTGGCGCCAAGAAAGTTTTTCTACTACTTCTTGATCAAATTGCGACAATCTATAGCACTGACCATAGAAACTACGGGTTTCAGCATTCTTACTTTCATCTCTGCGACGATTTTCTTTCGTAGCAAATGTTTTGATTTCATCCCAAAATTGTTTGCGTTCAGAAGCAGATATATTATATTTAGTTAGTAATTCTCCCAGAAATTTACCCAGATTGTATTTGTACAACACACTTTTACCATATACCTCCTCTAGATCTGCTTCAATTTGAGGGATTTCTTGTTCAAGTGCATTTTTAATCTCATCTATAGTGGCAATTTCTTTTGCGGTAAGTAGACCCTTATATACTAGATTACCATCTTTATCCAATGATACCACGTGTTTCATAAAAACTCCCCTTATTTAAGACTTTCATAATAAACACTTTCCACTTTCTGAAGTACTTTATCAGCAGCTTCTTGTGGCTCAAGACCAATAAACCCATCTCCAAATATATCATATTTACCTTCATCTAGATAGAGCAGAACATACTGTTTCAACATTTGTTCGCGAAGATAATCATGTCGAAAATCCGGATAATCAGCCACACTATTGTATGCTGGATGTTCAATATTTATAGTGATTTTTCTATCATTTCCCGGAGTTCGCCACGAGCGCTCAAAATTATTTTTTGATTTGGAAAGTTCGATCCTAAACGACTCTCTCTTTCCATTCTTTTCATCCATATTTAGGAAAATTTTAAAATGATAAGAAGTTATTTTATCGCCCTTTTCATAGATTGGATCGTCTTCATTTGCTATCAGTCTTGCCCGAAGTTCCAATGTGCCTTCGGAAAGATAAGGTTCGTATGTGTCTTTATCAAAGACAATCTCATCTAAATAAGGGGTAATCTGATCTTCGAATGGAGGAATTATACCTGTAAGTGACAGTACGTCAACTATTTTAGGACATGTTTTATCACTTGCATTTGCTTTGTGGATGCTTACATTCAAACGATAATTTAATGTGTGATTTCGCTTATTCTCAATCTTCCAGCATACTTTACGAACAGCTTCACCAAAATTTACACGACGACTGCCTTGGACAGGGAACAAACATTCATGCAGTGTCAAGCCAACAGTTTCACGAGAGGTATCTGGCTTATCTATGTCAAAGAAATACGGAAGAACTTTTGTCTTTTCTTTACCACTACCAATAACCTTAACAGATAGAACAATACGATTTTCTGCATATTGCTTTGAATTCTTTTTCGTAACCGTATGGATTTTATCCATACGATGTACTGTGTTTGCTTTTACTGTTATCTCTCCGGCATCAATCTGATGTAGAACCGAACGGTTTTCAGGGTCGACCACTAAAATTTTATAATCAAATTTCTTGTCTGTTGTATAGGAATTCTTTATTCTAACAGAAAAAGCAATTTCATCACCGGATGTAACTTTTTCTGTCTCTGCCACAGGATAGCGAATATCTTGCCAACGAACATCAAAATCAGGCTTTTGTGGACCTGTGCCAAGATTTTCAAATTCAAGGTTATCAAATAGATCTTGAAGTTCTTCTGCGATTGATTGCAATTCATCATTAAGTTTTTTATCTTCAGTCTTATTATCCTTTATGAATCCCCATTTAACCATGTTTTCGTGGAATTTATTATTGCAGTAGTTCTTCAAATTCTGATAAGTATTAGTATGTTTCTTTCCCTTACTCACACCGAAATGAACCTTATCCTCAATATCAGAGAGTTCATCTTCCCAAAGCTCATCTACCTCTACATATCCCCAAAATTTTCCTTCAACATCTTTAGGAATATCCTTGATGTCAATCTCGCCAATTTTCATTCCCTTGCGATAATAAGAGAGTCCAGACCATATATTTCCGCCATCTTCGAAGACATATAATCCGAAGTGCTTGACTTTATACCCCTGAGAATAACTTTCTGGTTTTTGCAATTCATACGCTCGTCGTGTTTTTTTAATATCATCAGGAACTGTAATAGGAACATTATTTACAGTAATAGCAGAGCCTGCTGGCAAACGCTCAATAATTAACCACCAGGACTCTTGGATAAGTGGAACGAGTTCTCCACTTGTTATGGATTCAACCAATTCGTCTTTTGGTTTTTCAATTATGATTCGAGTACCAACGGTTTTCTTCTCGTCTAAACCTGTGTTCTCTTTAATATATTTTTTGGCTTCAGATCCTTCATAAGCGATAGAATTAACTTGGCCACCTTTATTGACATTTGATACATACATTCCATCTTCACGGAGTGAATCATAATAATAAGTATAGGTTTTAGAAGCAACAGAGTAAACACTCTTACCAGCACCAAAAAGGCCACCTCCAGTAGTATTACCACCGGAATTAAACATTGAGGTGAAACGCGAAAGCCGTTCCTCTGGAGGTAGAACTTTACCTTCTGCCATCAGTTCATTAATCTGTTCAGCGGGAGTATTATTTCCAGTCAAACCCACGGTTCCAGAGTCCTCGACGACAACATATCTGCCCCGGTCATTTTCAATTAAAGAAATATCACATCTCCAATTTTTCCAATTTTTTGTTGGTCTTGCACCAACAGCATTCTGTATCGCATCCTTTTGAAAACCATTCGGGAAGGTTACACCTGCATCAGTGTATGCGCCTAGGATCCAGTCTACATTATTTCTGTAATTTTGTGGTATTGAAGTAAAAACCATGGAAGTTCCTCCTTAATCTAATGTAAAACGAGAACCTTTTTTGCTCTCTGATTTGTTGAATTTTTTCTTAGTTTCACGAACTTCGGATTCGATTGCAGCAAATATTTTATCAACATCTTGTTGAGTGTAATCATATGTGCTTAAATTCGAGCAGTTACCAAGAAGTTGTAGCATATCAATTATTTTGTTAGTACGTGCTTCAGCAAGCCTAATAAACTTCTCACGTTTAGTTTCCTGTTTTTTGCCCATAATGGGAACCTCCATTTTTCGTATGTTACCTAAAGTATATCATTTATATTTTATATAGTCAACAATATTTGCAATATATTCTAAATATATTACAAATATATTTATTAATAATTATTACGAAAGCAAATAATAAAAAAATACCACGAAATATTCAGTGAAAATCGCGGTATTTTTTATTATTGTTTAATTATTGTAAATATTTAAAGATTAAATCTGCAATTCCTTTGGCTAATAGTGGTGGCACGGCGTTTCCAACTTGCTGATATTGGGAATCTTTAGTGCCAATAAACTCGAAGGAATCAGGGAAAGACTGAAGTCTTGCTGCTTCTCTGACAGTTATTGCTCTATCCAGTATTGGATGTATCCACATGGATTTACGAACATTTACCACTGTTCCACTAGGTTTATTTGGGTCAAGCCTCAAATATATTGTGTTCTGTGTCCTTTCGGGTTTTGAATATGTATCCTTATCTTCAATACCAAGACTGTGGAAATTCTTTCCTTGTTTAATTTTCTTGAAACGCTCTAATGCTTTATCTGTGCTTTTCGTTGTTATATGGTTTTTAACACTCTTACTACCCTTGCGCATAGAGCGAGCATAGCTACTTATACCTTTTTTTTCTACATAAGGGATTGGAGTATAGTGTAGTTTATAGCCAACCTCATAATTCGAAAGATCTAAAATTGCCTCACCTACAGTAGGAATTTTATTGGCTATAGTTTCATTTGGCAAAATCAAATCAATATCTTTGTCTATGTATATATCGCGTCTTATTCCTACAACTATATACCTTCGACGTTCCTGTGGGACACCAAACCATTTGGCATTAAATACATTACCTTTTTGAATATATTCGTCTCCAAGAATCGCATTAATATAATCAATAACAGAATATGAATTAACTATAAAACGCAAACCATCTTCAGCGGAATATTCATAATTCCCAATTAATTCGTTTTCGGTTATTTCTGAAATGGACTTTATCAGCTTTTGTAAACCGACTATGTAGTCCAATTCCTCAGATGCTTTTTCAGGACGGCTATTCTCTAACTCACATTTTATTGTTTCTAATTTTGATATTATTTGTTGCTTTGCTGTTGAATTAGCAAAATCTTCGCTACAGATATATGAATTAATTAGTTTTTCAATTGTAGCTTTATTTTTTAAAAGAAAGTTTGGCAGTCTTCTTGGATTATTGATATTTTTTTGCAATACAGATAAAAGATGTGTTAACTGTTTCGGAATAAATATTTCTCTCAAGTCGGACTCAGGTAGTCTACACATATCTATACCATCAAACGAAACTTTTGATAGTACTAATGTATCCATTCTTTTTGGGATATCATATCCATTTGCGATAAGTGAGTCTATTTCATCGTTATCTTTGCGGGATTCATAAAATCTGTGGGTTTCTGACTCAAGCATGCTAACATTTTCCATAACAAAAGCTTTCGGACGAATTTGTCGGATAGCTCTGAAGTATTCTTTAACTAAGCTGTTATTCATGCTAATCAAATGATTTTTTTGCCTATTAGCATTTGAAAATCCTTGACAAGGAGGTCCGCCTATTACAACATCAATTGAGTTTTCAAATCTTGAGTTTAGGGTTGAAAAATCATAATCAATAACATTTTCTATAAATTCAAAGTTATCATTATCTTTTGTAATGTTAGTCTTATAAGTTTCTCGTGCATTTTTATTAATTTCCGCAGCAGCAACAATCTGATATTTTCCGGTCATAAGAAATCCAAGACTTAATCCTCCTGCACCTGCAAATAAATCAATTGTTTTTATCATATTGAATACCTCGTTATTCTGCATCGGTAATTCGATTGTTTTTTCGAATCCACGAATCAACTTCGCTAATCTTAAATTTCCATTTTCTTTCTATTTTATAGGCAGGAAGATTCTGCGTGTGAATCATCTTTTTTACAGTATCTCTGCTTAGACCAAGATGCTTACAAAGTTCCTCCATTGATGCCCATTTTTCTTCGTTGTTCATCGGGTACCTCCTTAATTTCTAATCATTTTATCATAGATTAGTCTAAAAAACAATTAGCTTTATTACAATATATAGTGTTTTATTACTAATAACTACTAAAAATGGCTAAAAACAAAAAACTACTGATAAATGTATTCAGTAGGATTTCTCATTTTCTAAATCTTTTTTCAAAAAACGTCAGATTTTTTGTTTTATCAAGCCCATCTTATAGAGGGAAATAGCAAGATGGTCCTCGGAAAGGAGGAATAGACGCTGTACGAAAAACTGCCACAGGAGCTCATGTTGATGGATGCAGGAATTTAAAAGCTTGATATTCATATAGAATGACTCTATATAGATAATGTTGCTTACAAAATTAGCTGAAAAAGAACCGAATCAACCTGAAAGTCGTAAGACTGAACTCAAAACTTTTATCACTACCTGCCAAGAGCAACAGTTGAACGTGAATTAATTTTTGATATTGTGCATAACTTCATAGACATCATGGATCAGACTACTGAGATCATCCGCACTTTCGTTGCGAAAATAGTGGATATGAAAATAAAAAAGGTTCCTGGAACAAGAACAAAAAGCAAACTATTATTCATTTGAACTACATTAGGGAAGTCCATATACCTAATACAAAAGGGAAAACGGCATAGCCGGAAATCAATCCGATTATGCCGTTATTCTTTTAAAGAATAAAATCCCATTTTTGGCTTGCTTTTTGAGTTTACTTTTTACCTGACTTGTCCATATTCCAGAAGTCTGTCACGGCTCCGCGTGAAGCAGATGATACGATATGGGCATATTTACCGAGAACACCACGGCTGTAAAGAGGTGGCAATGTTGTTTCTGCCTTGCGTTTTTCAAGTTCTTCTTCTGATACGGCCATGGAAATTTCTTTGGTATCTTGGTCAACCGTAACGATATCACCTGTACGGAGGTAAGCAATCGGTCCACCATCCTGAGCTTCAGGAGCGATATGTCCGACAACCAGACCATAAGTACCACCAGAGAAGCGTCCATCCGTCAAGAGGGCAACCTTGTCTCCTTGACCTTTACCAACGATCATGGATGAAAGGGATAGCATCTCAGGCATACCAGGACCACCCTTAGGCCCAACGAAACGGACAACAACTACATCGCCATCAACGATTTCATCTGTCAGAACAGCCTGGATAGCATCTTCTTCTGAGTCAAAGACCTTAGCTGGTCCAACGTGGCGACGCACTTTCACACCTGATACTTTAGCAACCGCACCATCAGGGGCAAGGTTCCCATTCAAGATGATAAGCGGACCGTCTGCACGTTTTGGATTTTCAAGTGGCATAATGACTTTTTGGCCTGGTGTAAGGTCTGCAAAGTCAGCCAAGTTTTCAGCGACTGTCTTACCAGTACATGTGATGCGGTCGCCATGAAGGAAACCATTTGCCAAGAGGTATTTCATAACCGCAGGGACACCACCGACTTCGTAGAGGTCTTGAAAGACATACTGACCAGATGGTTTCAAGTCAGCCAAGTGAGGCACGCGCTCTTGGATCGTATTGAAGTCCTCAAGTGACAAGTCAACATTAGCCGCATGGGCAATGGCAAGCAAGTGAAGAGTGGCATTTGTAGAACCACCGAGAGCCATAGTTACAGTGATGGCATCTTCAAAAGCTTCACGAGTCAAGATATCTGATGGTTTGAGACCAAGCTCCAGCATCTTGACAACAGCACGTCCTGCTGCTTCGATATCTTCTTTCTTGTCAGCTGATTCAGCTGGATGAGATGAAGATCCTGGCAAACTCATACCGAGAACTTCGATAGCAGTTGCCATGGTATTAGCTGTATACATACCACCACAGCCACCAGGGCCAGGGCAGGCATTACATTCGAGACGTTTCACGTCCTCAGCTGTCATGTCACCATGGTTCCATTTTCCGATACCCTCAAAGACAGAAACCAAGTCAATGTCTTTGCCATCAAGATTTCCCGGTGCAATAGTACCACCATAGGCGAAAATAGCTGGAATATCCATATTGGCAATGGCAATCATAGAACCAGGCATGTTCTTGTCACAGCCACCGATAGCGACAAAGGCATCCACGTTGTGACCACCCATCGCAGCCTCAATAGAGTCCGCGATGATGTCACGAGATGTTAGAGAGAAACGCATACCAGGCGTTCCCATGGCGATCCCGTCTGCTACGGTAATGGTTCCAAACTGAACAGGCCAAGCGCCCGCAGATTTGACACCTTCTTTAGCCAATTTCCCAAAATCATGCAAGTGAATGTTACATGGTGTATTTTCCGCCCAAGTTGAAATCACTCCCACAATCGGTGTTTCAAAGTCCTTATCTGTCATTCCAGTGGCACGAAGCATGGCACGGTTTGGTGATTTCACCATACTGTCATAAACGCTACTGCGGTGACGTGTATCTAATTCTGTCATTTGTTCCCTCCCATTTCAGTTTTTACCATTATAGCACAATTTCCGCATGAAGAACAGAATAAAATTCTTGAATTTTCAGAAAATTTCGATTACTAGCTTCTAATTTTTTTATCTTTTTTTGTCAAGTAACTTTACTTTACAAAAAAAATGTGTTATCCTAGTATGGTTGATGAAAATCACTAGATTGAATCGAATTTAAATACCTAAAGGAGAAAAGAAAATGGCAGTACCTGCACGTCGCACCTCAAAAGCGAAGAAAAACAAACGTCGTACACACTACAAAGTAACAGCTCCATCTGTAAACTTTGACGAAACTACTGGAGATTACTCACGTTCTCACCGCGTATCACTTAAAGGATACTACAAAGGACGTAAAATCGCTAAAGCTGCATCAGCTGAATAATAGAAGGGAGATACCATGCGCGTAAATATCACACTTGAACACAAAGAATCTGGTGAACGCTTGTACCTTACTTCTAAAAACAAACGTAACACTCCAGACCGTCTTCAATTGAAGAAATACTCACCAAAACTTCGCAAGCACGTAGTGTTTACAGAAGTTAAGTAGGGGTTCAATACGAATCAATACATAAGAAAAACGCTGATTTAAAGCGTTTTTTCTTTTTGCCAAATGCGATATATTGCACTGTATTTCAATCCAAACTCTACCTTTTTCTCTACCTTTTTTCTTAAGACCTGGTTTGGAAAGTATGAATTTCAGTTGGACTAAAAACAGCGTAATATCAAGACTTTTCTCCGCTTTTATAAAAGCGTTTTTCCAATCAAATTCAACTAATTTTATCTAAATGGTGTGGATTTTACCCCCAAAATTACAGAGAATGGAGCTGATAAACACTAAACGTTCACACCATTAGTTAAATGATTTTTTTCATCATTTTTCTTAGATGATAGAACTTCTAATTTATTTCTTATTCAAGCAAAAACAACCTGCTATAAGTAAGAAAGAGGAAGATACAAGAAAAACACGGCGTAAAAACCGATTCAGTTCATTGTCCTCAATCCTTGTCTGCTTCATTTTCTTTTACGAGATCGTTTTGTGAATCTTTTTCAGAGAGTTTTTGATCAATATACTTGTCAATGTTTTCATAAAATTCCTTGGTCGCTTCACTATCTAATGTTGGCGAGTTCTGAACTTGATTCACTTTCAATTGAACAGATTGAATACCGTAAGAGGCTTGTTTTTGGTGGAGTGTTTCTAATTCTTCTTCTGAAATCGGATCTCCAACAACCGTCAAGACCAATTCATTGTTACTTGACTTGTAGACTTGATTAATAACCGTATAATTGGCGAACTCTTTTCCTACAAACTGTTTGATCCCTTCTTTGCGCGCTTGTTCTATTGTCAGAGTAACTGCCGAATAGCTAGCTGGAAGAATCAACAATACAATCAAAGAAATCAAGCCAATTCTCATTTTAATGCTCAGCTCTTTAAATGAAGTTAAAGGAGATTTTCTCATCAAAATTCTTGTTCCAACAATGTTGGCTAGCATGATAAAGACACAGTTGATCAAGAAAAGATAGAGAGCCCCCAATAAAAATCGTACATTCCCATTAGCTAAACCATAGCCAGCAGTACAGATAGGCGGCATCAAAGCTGTAGCAATGGCTACTCCTGGCACGATATTGTTTGCTTCTTTTTTCCTTGAACCGATCACACCAGCAATCCCACCAGCAATAGCAATGAGAACATCCCAAATGGTTGGAGAGGTTCGTGCGATCAACTCGCTACTTGCATAAGACAAGGGAGAAATCCAGAAATACAGAGTCGAGACAAGCAAACTGACCAACACTTGAGTCAATAAAACCTCTAGAGATTGCTTGATTAAACGCGTATCAAAAATAGCTAAACCGAATCCCAGTCCAACAATCGGTGTCATGAGAGGTGAAATTAACATGGCTCCAATAATAACAGCTGTTGAATTCATATTTAGACCGATAGAGGCAATAAAAATTGCACACATCAAAATCGCTGTATCTCTCAATCGAACATGAAGGTCATCGTATAATTTCTCACGGTATTCCCGTGTTGAATAATTGGCAGTCATTTGTCCTCTCCTCTTTCCTTATTTAAATCGGTATAATAATTAATAATAACAGCTGATAAACAGCCAAAAAATATGAGCCCATAAATCGTCAAGAAGACACTGGTAATCCTTCCAATCAAGGTCACAGCTAGGAGATCCCCGTAGCCGACAGTCGTCGAAGTCACAAAAGCATACCAAAGACCGTCTCCGTAATTTGTGATAGCAGGTTCAACTAGGAAAAGCACGCCTCCTGACCCAAAAACAAAGGTCACAAAACTCAGAGCAAACCGAGTAAAACCCGTAACCTGTATAATATGCCATAACATTTTTAAACGTCTCATTTGTTCTCCTTATTCATACTAGCTCCTGACCGAGCCGTTTTTTCCAATAATCAAAGTGAAGATAGGACATGATCTCCATCAGAGAAAGATAGACAAACTGATAGATCTGATTTAAGCTGATTATCAACTGATATTGTTTGAAAAATGACTGGAAGAAAGACCAGATATGACTGTCTTGAATCAGTCCCTTCTTAACATCAGACAGGATATTAGCTAAAGCTCCCAAGGACTGAAACGGTAAATCCTTGACATTTATATAGATCCGGTCCACCACATCATTCAGACTGGTATCTTGGATGGCATGAAATTCTCCAAAGAGAACTCCTGCCGCTCCAAGAGTAGAAACAAATTCCACCAAATAATTTCTGAGGAAATTTTCTCAACCTTTTCCCATAATGTGTTTAGTGCCATCCATAACGATCCCAACCAGAAAAAGGAAAGAAAATAAGCAAAGAAATTTTGCCGTAAATCCCAAAAAGCTTGAAGACTTGGTGTCGTTGGTTTTTCTAACTCTAAAATCAAAATGGTCATAATAATTGCTAGAACAGCATCTGTCAATGCAATTAATCTATCTTTCTTCATCAGATTACGTTGCCTTTCATTTTGTAGTATTCTATCTCATCGTATAATATTTATTAATCTTAAATATTGGATAGTCACTTCATATTTTGAGTACAAACAAGATACACTAAAAAGCATGTATCTGTCATATTTTATTTAACTTTAGAAATATTCATCCATCTAATCAATAAATATATCATATTTCACAATAAATGACTACTATCAAAGATACATTTTCTTTCAGATTTCTCCCTTTTAAACTTGGCTAACTTGACCTGCATTACCTAGGTCGCTTTGCTTTAAATTATACTTTTTTCTTAAAGATTTGCTACGAGTAGTCTTTCATGTGAGTAATTTTTATCAAAAAATTTCATAGATAAGTCCTATATATAATCATGATAAAGTAGTAAAAATAGTTGTTATCCTAGTTGATTAAAAAAGTCTTTGATTTCCTCATCTTTTATAAAATAATATATAATTTTCCCCTCTCTTCTAGTATCCAAGATGTTTTGATTGGCTAGTTTACGAAGATGGTGGGAGGCAGATGCCATACTGAGATTTAGTAAACAGGCTATATCACAGACACAGAGTTCTTCAACAGCAAGGAGATAAAAGATGATATTTATCTGTTTATTATCGGTAAACTTTGATAAAATACGAAGTGATTTTTGGACTTTTTCCTTTTCAAGGTAGTTCGTTGCGGTTGTAACATTTTGCTGATTTATAATATTCACTTGGCAGATACTATCTTTTTTCATAATTTTTTCTCCTAGCCGAACACAGTCCTTAGCATGTTAAAGCTGTTGTTTTCAATCAGGATATACATCCCCAGTCCTAAATAAACAACGGCAATAAACCATCTGCTATATTTTTCCAAAGTTTCTCCAACAGAAGGGACTTGTGCCAATTTTTGGGCAGAAAAAACCAAGAGATAAATCATGACTAGAAAGGTAAGTAAAGCCACTATCAAATTCGCTAAATTTAAGGTAATAAAATATGGGACAAAAACACCAATATTGTCAGCACCACAACTTGCAAAAGTAATCATAGCGACTAGAAAAATCAGGTTTTTATTATCTTTGCGCAAACCATCTTTTGCAATAGCTTCTCCATCAGAATCTCCTAAAAGCAAAACTTTGAGTCCTAGGAAAATTGGAATCAAACCGAGCAAACCTAAAATCTCTTTACTAGGAATATAATTTAAGACAAATGCAAAAAGTAAACTTAGCAATATTAGACTAACAGAGCCTAGAAATTGTCCTAAATAGATGTTAATGATGTCTTTTCTGCTTTTTCTTTTGGCAAAAAATAACATTAGGATAATAAGTAAGTCTACGGCTGTCCCAGAATACAGGATTATTGAAGTAACAACATTTTGAACCATAAAGCACCTCATTCAAATATATTTTTGAATGTATTTTAACATTAAACTTTGTAGATGTCAACTTCAGCTCCATCAAAATATAGATAAGAAGGTAGTGTCCCAAACATTAAAAAGCCCTGCCATCGAAATGATAGCAGGGCTTAACTTCAATATCCAGATGATATATTTATCTAAAAAAGGTAGAGTAAAAGGTAGAGTTTTTATTGATTTGTAGTGCGATATAATGAGTTTCCAAAAATCAAAAATCGCTTAAAATCAATATTTTGACATCTATTGACGTGTACTGAAACTCTTATTTAACCTCTGTAAGGATATAATTACGGTACCAGTATATCATAAATAATAACAAAATCTTGACTTTCCGAAAAATAAGTATTTTCCGGAAAAATATCGAAATTAAATCAAAACTAAAAATATCTCATACATTTGAACTGCACCCCAAAAGTTAGACAGAAAAAATCTAACTTTTGGGGTGCAGTTCATCAAAGGTGCTTTTCATTTTAAAAAACTTGTGGAAAAACTTCATCCCATATATCTACTAAGCTTTTCCCGTCAAATACTTTAGCTTCCATAGCTTCATCAATTGTATCAAACTGCTGACCTTCATAATCATAACCAACTACACATATACTCGATAAAAAGCAAGCACCTCGGCTATTATAATTAAATTCAAGATCTTTGTCTAAATATTTTTTAATTTCATCCTTTTTCATATAGGACCATCCCAACTAAAACAATCTCAACAAACAAGATTTTTTCCTTAGATTCTATTCCCACTACTAGCTTTCTATGATGCTGACGATTTCATCTTCAAAATATTCATAAAGAGTTCCATCAACATCTACCAGCAAGGAGTCAATCTCCTCGTCATTGTCAGAGGCGTCACAATAGTCTTCTACAAATCCTCTAACTACCGCGCCATTTTTTAACGTGATAATTACATCTGTACGGTTAAATTTCCAGAGTGTCATTTAAATATTCCTTTCAATATTGGCTAATTGCTTTGCTTTTTCGTAGTAAGGTGTTAAGAAATCGATAAAACCTTGTTTGTCGCTTGGATCATGTTCCTCTAAAAATATCATCAACTCAAAGTCATTGAGAGCGTCAAACATTTCAGAGTTTTCATTATCCCAAGCCTCGGAAAATTCCGCATCTTCTCCAAAAAGAGCGTTAAACGTAAAGGAAAAATCCCAAAAATTATCAATCTGACCACTGACTGTTTGCTGGAGCATGTCTAATACTTGTTGACTATAACCCATTACCCTTCCCCTCCTAATAAGAACGTTGTAGCATATTGAGCTACGTTCCAAAAATTTAACAGACAAAATCTAATTTTTGGGGTGCAGTTCATTCATCAAAGATGATTTTTATTTTAATAATACTGCACTTCAATTCCATCCATAATTTCTACTAAAGTGTTATCGTCAATTTTTAGAGAAATCAGATCAATGAATGATGATACCTGGTATTCCTTATCTCCAATCACCACTACAATATCATGAACAGAATTAGGAAAAATCCCACATACTTGACCATTATAATCAAAAGAGGCATCCCAACCATTGTCATATAACTCTTGTAAATCATCTAATATTGCCATATAAACTAAATCCTTTTCCATAGTGTTTTCTTTCAAATAAGGCAGGTAAAAGCACCTAGATTGTTCTAAGTCCTATGAGATTGTTTTAATCGAGACAATCTCACTCTCAAAGAGAGAAATTTCAGTAGCTTCATCTGGACTAGGATTAGCAATGAGAATAGTGATTTCATCTTGCTCATCATTGTCCATTTCGTCAACAAAGTCTATGACACGTCCCTTGATTATCTTATCGCAATTAGTGACTATCTGAACCCTTGATCGAAGATACTTCCAAAGCTGTTTACTCATTTATTTTCCTCTCTGCTATTTTTTCGATAGTTCTTATACTTTTTATAGTTAGTCGATAAAATCGCCTAGGTTGAACTAAGCACTAATAATTTTGATTTTCTTGATAATATCTTCAGGATATGAGCGATCACCTATAACTATTTCGTCAGGACCATCTAAATCATAACCGTCAAACCAATCAACCACCCTACCCTTGATGGAGGTCCCATCTTCTAAAATAAGGCGAACATTTTTATCAACATATTCCCATAATTTCATTAAGTTCCTTCTCTCTAACATCGGAACAATATGACCCAATATTAGTTATTTACTAATGGCTTTTAGTTCCTGTTAAAAGCATTATAGCACACCTTACTTGCTAAAGTACAACAAGCACCCCATTAGACTAACCTGCTACTTTGCTTTCTTGTAAAAATGTTGTATACTTAAGTAAATAAAGGAAGTAATCTTGTTCCCCCCTGTCTACTATGTGGTCGGAATGATGGTTACTTCTTTTTTCCCCCTTACTATCTCAATAGCCTTGTATTTAAAAGTTTTTTAGGCTATAATTAAATTAACGAATAGAGGTTTTCCATCTCCCCTTGAAACAGATCTTTCTGCGGTAGGAGGTGGGACGCCTCTATTTGTTTTTTAAGTCAAAATGATGTAAAATTAATTCAAGAAAGAAGTGTGGTTTTCCCGCCTAAAAGCTCTATAGCTGTGGGAGGGTCACGCTTCTTTTTACCTCTCAAAAGAGAACGCAAAAAAAGCCGTCTCATTCTTTGAAGCAGCAATGAAATCAATCTAGCAAATATCTAAGCAAACCCAGAAATCAACCTTTTAAGACAAAGCAAAAAGCCCACTGTTGTAGGCTTTCTGTAAGATATTTCTTAAAATTAAAGCATCTTGTTGTAGAATTCAACGACAAGTGCTTCGTTGATTTCTGGGTTGATTTCGTCGCGTTCTGGCAAGCGAGTCAATGAACCTTCCAATTTTTCAGCATCGAATGATACGAATGCTGGACGTCCAAGAGTAGCTTCTACTGCTTCAAGGATTGCTGGAACTTTCAATGATTTTTCACGAACTGAGATTACTTGACCTGGAGTTACACGGTATGATGGGATATCAACGCGTTTTCCGTCAACAAGGATGTGACCATGGTTTACGAATTGACGAGCTTGACGACGAGTAGTCGCAAGACCAAGACGGTAAACAACGTTATCCAAACGACGTTCCAAAAGAAGCATGAAGTTGAAACCTAGGATTCCGCCTTTGATTTTTGTAGCTTGTACGAACAAGTTACGGAATTGTTTTTCACCTACACCGTAAGTGAAACGAAGTTTTTGTTTTTCAGCCAATTGCAAACCGTATTCTGACAATTTAGAACGGTTGTTTGGTCCGTGTTGTCCTGGTACGTAGTTACGACGTGCCAATTCTTTACCTGTACCTGTAAGTGAAAGGCCAAGGCGACGAGCTTGTTTCCAAGATGGTCCTGTATAACGTGACATGTGAATGTCCTCCTGATATAAATAATATTTCGGTGGAAATAGTCACTTAGAAAGCCCTGATTCGTGCAGATGCCCTTCGCCTAAACAGCCAAGGTTACTTGTCATAAGACACCTGTTGACGAGCTTCATGCTTTCCTGCTGCTATTTCACACAAAGGCTATTGTACCATGAAAAACTAGATTTGTAAAGGGATTTTACGCTTTATTTCAAATTAAGGCTGAATGTAAACTTGCTTCCTAGGCCATACTGACTTTCTGCTGTGATTTCGCCACCAAGCTGATGGGCTAGTTCGCGTGCGATCGCAAGACCTAAGCCATGTCCACCTGTCTTCATATTGCGCGAAGTTTCTACACGATAAAGTCGTTTAAAGATCTTTTCCAAATCTTCAGGAAGGATCCCCTGGCCCTCGTCTTTCACACTGATTGTCAGCTCTTGTTCTGTTAATTGGGCAAGAACCTCGATTCTGGTTCCTGGTTCTGAATATTTAAAGGCATTGTTTAACAAATTGACCAGAATGCGAGAAAGTTTGTCAGAATGGCTCTTGATTTTCGCCGACTCAGGTGATACTTGAATGTAAACATCTCGCTCCTCTTGTTCAATCTGGAGTTGAAATTCACTCATTGACTCAATCAACAGCTGATCTAAAAAGACCTCTTCGACTTCTTCATCAGCAGTATCTTGAGGTTGGGTGTTAAGAGTCAGAACATCCAATTCCTCCACTAGCTTGTTTAGACGCTCAGTTTGCCGACCAATCGTGGCTAAGTAGTGGAGCCGCTCCTCTTCCTTGATCACTCCATCTAGAATTCCCTCCACAGTAACCTGAATGGAGGTAATGGGAGTTTTAATATCGTGAGAGAGCTGCGCAATCATCATTCTCTTTTCTTGCTCGCTCTCATCAAGTGATTGAAAGGTAGCTTGCAAATTGTGGGACATGTCATTAAAAGCTTGGCCCAGCTCTTGAAATTCTAATGGGCCTTTGGTTTCAATTTCTGTGCTGAAATCCTTGCTGGCTATATCCTGAGCTTGTTTTTTCAAATGTTTCAGAGAAGAGAACACTGGCGACAAAAGAAAGATGCTCACTGCAGCACCAATGAAACTAGCAATCAAGGTCATTCCAACGAGAAAGTAAACTTCACTTTTCTCAATCAACATTCGTTGGACTGCCCAGAAAACGACCAAAATCGTTAGTAGAGTCGACACTAGATACCCCACTAAAATATAGTTTTTTAATTTCATTTTCTACCTCTTGGTCTTTCCATCTTATAGCCTAAACCCCAGACAGTTTTGATAGCAGGAGCATTTGAATTTGTATACTTGGTCAACTCTTGCCTCAAAGCATGGATATGAACATTGAGTGTATTGGTATCATCCACATAGTCCTCTTGCCATACCTTCTCGTAAAGTTCCGTCTTTGAAAAGACTCTCTCGGGATTGCTGGCTAATATCCATAGAAGTTCAAAGGATTTTACTGTCAATTCCAAAGGTTGATCCCCAATGCGAACCTCATGAGTCACATGGTTGATTACCAAGTCACCAAACTCGATCTGTTCTGTCTCTCCTCCACGGCTAAGGCGACGCAAGATATTATTCACTCTTAAAACCAATTCGCGTGGGCTAAAGGGCTTGACTATAAAATCATCTGCCCCCAAACTTAAGCCATAAATCTTATCCTGTTCGCTTGTCTTAGCAGTTGTAAAGAGGAAGGGTTGATCCGGAGCGATATACTGAACTTCACTGATAAAATCATAACCGTCCATATTGGGCATCATGATATCTGTGATAATGAGGTCGATAGATTTTTTTCTGAAAAGTTCTAACCCCTCCTTACCATCATGGGCGACCAAAACATCGTAACCTGCCTGTATAAGATAGCGGTTTTGAATATCTAGAATATCTATCTCATCATCAACCAGCAAAATTGTCTTTTTCATCTGACACTCCTTCGATAAAAACAGTGTTATACTTGCTTTAGTATAACACTATTTTCCCTAATGTTTAAGTGATTTGAATCTTAATCTTCTCGTTTGGTTGTCAAACCCAAAAGTCCAACAAGACCTGCCAAGGCTAGACCAAAGATACCAAGGCCAGCTGTAGCTGTTTTAGCTTCCCCAGTATTTGGTAGCATCGCTTTATCATCTTTTTCCATCATATTAGCCATTGGGCTAGAAGCTGGTTGATCGACCTTCATATCTGACATATGGTGATTTGTACCCATCATACCCTCAGTCGTACCTGTAGAGCCTGTTTCAGAAGGCTTCGTATTCATCTGACCTTGTTGAGATGGTATTGTCGCCATTTCTTTTCCACGAAGTTGAATCGTTACTTGACGAGTAGCAATCAGATTGGTCAAATCAGGTTTGCCATCTTTAGATCCATAGACTTTAACAGTAGCTAGGTATGTATGGGTTCCGTTAGCTCGAAGTTGATCCAGCAAGGCCTGACCATCTTTGCCAACCGTATTGCCATTCAAATCCACTTCGTAGAAATATTGACCTTTAGCCAAGCCTTCAAGTGGCAATAGAGCAGGATTTTTAGCTGTTCCGTTGTCGGACCATGGGGCTTTGTCTGAGGCTTTTAACAAGAGGCGAGTCAACATACCATCTCCACCAAAAGCTTCGTACGGAATAACTTGGTTGACACCAGCCAAGAAAGGTCCAGGAACCTTAGCCTTATCAAGGTAGCTAGCTGGAACATCAATCATGTCTTTGACATTGTTAACAACAGACTCTTTAACCTGATTTGGTGTGGTTAAGCCATTCAAATTAACAGTCAAATCTTTAGTCGCTACCAGATTAGTTAAGTCAGGTTTGCCATCTTTTGCACCGTACACTTTGATGGTTGCCTTATAACTTTGCGTACCATTTTGTTTCAAAAGGTCAAGAAGCTCTTTATCTGATTTTCCTTGGGTGCCTGCTAAATCCACTTCGTAGAAGTAAAGGCCTTTGCCCAATTTCTCTACTGGTGGGAGAGCGGGATTTTTAGCTGAACCATTGTCTGACCATGGAGCCTTGTCGGATGCTTTCAAGATAAGGCGTGTTAACATACCGTCACCGGCAAAGAACTCGTATGGAATGACTTGATTGACACCAGCTGTAAATGGTCCTGGGAAATTGGCTTTGTCAAGGTAACTAGCTGGGACATCTACTGTATCTTTTGTATTGTCAGCCACACCTTTTTGCACTTCAGCTGGGGTGGTCAAACTATTCAAGTTGACATCCAAATTTTTAGTCGCTACCAGATTAGTTAAGTCAGGTTTGCCGTCTTTTGCACCGTACACCTTGATAGTAGCTTTATAGCTTTGCGTGCCGTTTTGTTTTAAAAGATCAAGCAACTCTTTGTCAGATTTGCCTTGGGTACCTGCTAAATCCACTTCATAGAAGTAAAGACCTTTGCCCAATTTCTCTACTGGTGGAAGGGCGGGATTTTTAGCTGAACCGTTGTCTGACCATGGAGCCTTATCAGATGCTTTCAAGATCAGGCGAGTCAACATGCCGTCACCAGCGAAGAATTCGTATGGAATGACTTGATTGACACCAGCTGTAAATGGTCCTGGGAAATTGGCTTTGTCAAGGTAACTAGCTGGGACATCTACTGTGTCTTTGGTGTTGTCGGCCACACCCTTTTGCACTTCAGCTGGGGTGGTCGCTGGTTGCGCTTCACTGACTTCACGGTCTTGTCCAGAAACTGTAGACGCAGGACTTTCCACAGGTTTAACTGCATCTTCTGTTTGTTTCTTAGAGTCAGGTTGTGCTTGCACTTCTTCTTTTGGCACTACTGCAGGCTCTTTAGCAGTTGCGTCCGCTTTTTCTGAAGAGCTTGTGGTATCCACACTTGCTTTAGGTGTTGGAATAGACTGTTCTGAAGGAAGAGCTACATCGACTGCTTTTTTGAGAACCTCTGCTGGTAAGTCGCTCTTTTCACTCACCGAAGCAGCGTCTGGCACGACTTGGGCAGGAGTCGGATTGACGACATCAGCGCGCGCAGAACTTGGTTGACCAACTAGGACAAAGAAGCCACTAGCCACAACAACTGAAGCAACGCCTACACTGAGACGGCGAATAGACCAACGAGTATATCTCTGATTTGGATTGAATTTCATAGGATTCTCCTTAGAGTTTTCTTTTTTTGATGACTCTAGTATAATCTCCTAAAATTAAAAAGGATTAAGAAAAAGTTAAAATTTTTCTTAAATCCCTCTTATAAAATACTTATATTGACTCGTTAATTATTAGGAAAGAGAGTAGCCTTTCCTCTCCTACTCACTCAGTTCAGCTAGAGTGTCCAAATGTTGGTTATTAATGACTGCCATGATGTAGGCATCTGCCTGCAAGAGGTCATTGGGTCCGAATTGGACATCCAGAGGAGCATTTTCGTAGGAACGAAAACCAAGTACATTGAGGTTGTATCGCCCACGTAAATCCAACTGACTGAGGCTTTTACCTACCCATGATTGGGGGATTTTCATCTCGACAATCGATACATTCTTGTCCAGCTGAAAGACGTCTACGCTGTTATGAAAGAGGATGGTCTGTGCTAATGAGCGCCCCATTTCAAACTCTGGTGAGATGACTGCGTCTGCACCAATTTTTTCCAACACCTTTTTAGCCGTATGGCTTTTGACCTTGGCAATAACGGTCGGCACTCCTAAACTCTTGCAGTGCATGACCGCAAGAACACTGGACTCCAGATTTTCACCTGTTGCGACGACTACGGTATCACAGGTGTCAATCCCCGCTGATAGAAGGAGTTCTTCATCCGTGATATCTCCAACTACTCCACGCGCCAACACTGATTCAAATTGATTAATGCGTTCCTCGTGGTCATCAATAGCAATGATATTCATGTCATGCTTGGCTAGGGCAGCCAAAACACTGCTCCCAAAAATTCCCAAGCCTAAAATTCCAATTGTCCGATCTGACATCGTTTTTCCTTTCTTATCCGATAGTGATATCTGCCTTCATATAGTGAATCGTATCTTTCTTGTCTGGCTGGTATTCCGCTACACTGACCAGTAGTGTCAAGGGACCAATACGGCCGATAAACATCAACAACATAACGATACTGAGGGCTAACTTACCTAACTCTGGTGTTAAATTTGCCGTCACCCCAACTGTTGCAAGGGCTGAAATGGTCTCAAACATGAGGTAGATAAAGCGCGGATTTCCCTCTGCTGTTATCCCTAGTAGGATCAAGCCCAGCAAGAATGTTAGCAAGAAGATAATAAAGACACTGAAAGACTTTTGTACGGTTCGGGGTTCAATGGTCCTCCGAGCCACATTAGCATGAGGCAAGCCCAATAGTTCACTGCGAGCAAAGACCAACAAGACAAAGAAGGTCGTAATCTTGAGCCCGCCTGCTGTCCCTCCAGGTGCCCCGCCCAGAAACATCTGCAAGATGTAGATCAGTAAGGTAACTGGTCTAGCCTGGGTGTAGTCAATGGAAGCAAAGCCTGCCGTTCTCATACTGACTGTCTGGAAGAAACTAACCAGCAGTTTCTCTGGAGCGCTGAGATTTCCAATCGTCCCAGGATTATTCCACTCAATTAAGAGAGTCGATACTGTTCCAAAGAGCAGAATTCCCGCCGTTAAAAAGAGAACCAGCTTGGTATGGAAACGCAGGCGGCGTTTTTTCTTCTTCCCAAACTGGGTCGCTAGGTCAAACCAGACCATAAATCCTAGACCACCAGTGATAATCAAGCCTGCAATCACTAGATTGATCAAGGGATCCGTTTGAAAGGCTACCAAACTCGTACTTCCAAAATTATCAAATCCAGCATTACAGAAAGCTGAAACAGCCAAAAAGATAGAGGTTAGAATCCCTCGCCCCCAGCCAAATTCGGGGATAAAGCGAAAACTCAAGAGAAAGGCACCAATTCCTTCCACCAAAAAAGTCGTCAGAAAGATTGAGCGGATGAAGTCCTTTAGAGACTGGGTTTCTCCATAACTGAAACTTTCTTGAATAGTCTCACGACCACGAAGGCTGAGCTTTTGCTTGCCTTGGATATAAAAGATTCCGATAAAGGTCATGAGCCCCAAACCACCAATCTGGATCAAAATCATACAGATCAACTGGCCCCAGATATTATAAGTCGAAGCCACTGGCAGAGTGAAAAGCCCTGTCACACAGACCATGGACACGGTCGTAAAGAGATGGTCAAAGTAGGTCGCTTGTGACGTTTCTGCTTGCACAAAGGGGAGACTTAAAAGGAGAGAACCCAAGAAGATTACTAGGGCAAAACTTAAAAAGATGCGACGGGCTGGCGACAAGCGTCCCAGTATCGTCTTGATTTTTTCCAAAAAAGATTTGAATAACATAACTACATTCTACCATAAAAACAGTCAGAACACTCACATGTGGTGCACAATGGCAAGACAGAGTTCGAGTGCCTTATCAAAAGCTTCTGAGCCCCAGTCACGACTGTCGTAGTTGTCCAGATCCGCTAAGGAATCTGCAGTAAAGAGCAATTCTCCCCAGACAACACCACGTAGCTGAGCCACTGCCGCAAGAGCCGAGCACTCCATTTCCACAACAGCGCAGCCTTCTTCCTTGCGATAGGCAACCTTTTCAGCCGTCTCTCGGTAAAAACCATCTGTCGTCCAGGTCATAACTTCCTCATAAGGAATGCCTCTTTGCTCCAAAACTTGCTCAATGGCAGAGACAACCTCAATCTGCATCTCCATATAACGAGAAGGCGCTACATAATGGTAGCTGGTCCCCTCATCTCGCAGAGCGCGAACAGGGACGAGAAAGGCATTTTCCTCTATATCGGCTAGGACGCCACAGGTTCCAGTGGAAATGATTTGCTCCACACCATAGCCAATCAACCAATCCATAAACTGGGCAGCTGGGGCAGAACCCACGGGCGCCTGGGTTAGACAAATCGTCTCACCCTTGTAGTTGATGACATAGACTGGATAAGCCTTGGTGGCAGAAACGAACTCACCAACACAGTCCGCTCCTGCTTCCTGAGCGTAGCGGTCAATCTCTTCCTCCAAAAATGCATAGATGCACTTTTTTGGCAACTTTAAGTCCAATCCCTCATGTGTTGGCATAAGGACCGCCTGGGGATTGTCATCAAACTCCAAAATGGGAATCGCATGTTTCTGAATCATAGCCCACCTCCTCTAATTTTGTACTATTGTATCAAAAGCTGACGAAGTGTCAAGGAGTTGTCTTTAGCAAGCCAGAAAACTCCTCTTCCATACATTTAAGAAATCGTTGCTCTGCTGGAGAGGTCGGTTTCTGTTTTAGTAAAGTGATTGAGGACTATCACCAAAATACCAAATTCAATAATAAAAAAGCACGAATCTGCATCAGGTAATGTATACCCTTTTATATTATCTTGTACAAGAAGCCAAACCAATAGAATCTAGCCTCCATTTTGTCTAGGCCTACTCTATTTCCACAAACCACCTAAAATCTGTTTTTCTAATAAGTCTAAGTCTTCCTCTTTTATTTCTCCATTATCGCTAACGATATAAAGCTGAGCGAAGTAAGCCAACAATGGACCAACACAAATACGAACCATTTGAGGAATCGTTAACTCTGGATTTACACGTGGATCTGCTAGCAATTCCTTATGAAGCACTCGAAGTTTATCTTGAATAGCATTCCAGATAAAAATCTGTTCATTTTTTAGTTTTTTATTTGAAAAACTCTCCTGCAGAATGATTTTCATCAAAGCACGATTTTTTTTGAGATAGCTCATACGATCACGGACGAGATAACGAACCCTCTCTTCTGTCGTTTCAAAAGCTAAGAGTTCCTCAAAAAAACTACCGAAAATGCCTGGGACTACAGGATGTAAAATAGCCGTCAGTAAATCATCCTTCGTCTTAAAATACTTAAACAAAGTTGCCTGGCTTAGTCCAGCACGCTCAGCTATGTGAAGAGTTGAGGTCCCATGGTAACTCCTGGTTGATATGAGATCCACTGCTGCCTGCATGATTTTTTTCTTTCCTTGAGGGTAATTCGCTTCTTCTAAGTAATCTTCAAACGATTCAAAAACAGTCTTATCCATCTAATCTTCACACCTTTTTAACATTATTTATGTTGATTCCTAAACTTTACGATAACGACGCAATCCAACAATATTGAGAATTGTTAAAATGATCAAGAAAATCATTAAAACACCAAGATTTGACAAAATATCACCAAGATTGTGCCCGTAAAGAATAATCTGGCTTATTGCATCACCAGAATAGGTTAATGGCAAAAATTTCCCCACAGTTAGAGCCCATTCTCCCATGGATGACAATGGAATAATTCCTGAGAAAAAAAGTTGGGGCATAATCACGAGAGGAATAAATTGCATCATTTGGAATTCTGATTTTGCTAGAGTAGACAAGAGAATTCCAAAAGCTAGTGCTACAAGAGCCAGTACCACATTAACTATTATAACATTTAAAATACTTCCTACAACTTCTACATCTAGTAGCCAAATTGCTGCTAAAACGACAACTGCCGTTTGAAAAATCGCAATAATACCGTAAGACAACATATAGCCATAGACGATTTCAGATCGTTTCACTGGTGTTGCTAACAAACGTTCTAGTGTTCCACTGGTGCGCTCTTTCAAAAGCGCCATACCTGAAATCAAAAAGACAAAGAAGAAAACTACAAAACCTATCAAAACCGGAATCATGCTGGTAAAGAAGCTTGTATTTTCATCTCCATACTGGTAAGACTCCTTGATTTCTGGTGTTTTTGCGTCCGAGTCCAATTGTGGAAGAGCTTGTTTAACACGAGATACTAACTGATCGGTGCCTTCACTGGCGATACTCGTTCGTAACACTTGTCGTGTCATAGTTGTTTTAGAAGCATCCGTATTTGCGTAGTCGACCTGATACTCACCATCTTTATACGATATGACTGCATCTACTTTCTCGTCAGCTAGAGCTTTTTTAGCCTGATCTAAGTCTTGATAAGTCTCGACGTCCACATGATCGAGCTCATCCATTTTCGTTACCAAACCAGTTGGTAGATCTTGTGTTGCTAACTTGACATTCACGGTTGTACTAGCTGAAAACATGAGGTTCATCAACCACATGATAAAAACAGGTGCTATAAACATCAGGGATAGAGTTCGTTTGTCACGAAGTAATTCTTTGATGACTTTTTTTGCAATCGCTATTGTTCTCATTTTACTCACCTTCTGCTTTTAAAAATACTTCTTCAATACTTGAAACTTGATAACTTTCTTTTAAGTGTTGCGGTGTATCAAAAGCAATGATTTTTCCGCCTAATAATAAGCCGACCTTATCCGTCAACTCTGCTTCATCCATAACATGGGTAGTAACTAATATCCCAACACCATTGTCTCTAAGCGCGAATAATTCTTTCCAGATTTTCTTTCGAAGAGAAGGGTCAATTCCAACTGTCGGTTCGTCCAAAATCAAGAGTTGAGGATTTCCTAAAAGCGCGATAGCCAGTGACAAACGCCGTTTCATTCCTCCAGAATAACCAGATACCGCCTTGTTTAAGTAGTCTGTCAGATCTACTACTTGAGCTATATAAGCAATTTCCGCCTTTAGGTCTTTTTTAGAAAGCCCCTTTAGCTGACCAAAAAATTCCAGATTTTCTTGGCCTGACAAGGACTCGTATAAAGCATCTGATTGGGCCATATAGCCAATATCTCCTAAAATATGGCGATTGGGCATAGTGTGATTTAACACTAAAGCTACGCCTCCATCAGCCTTTTCCATTCCTAACGTAGTCTTAATCATAGTTGATTTACCAGCACCAGACGGACCAATTAATCCTATAATTTCTCCTGGCTGCAATTCAAAGCTGACATGATTCAGAACTATTTGATGGTCAAAAGATTTTACTAAATCTTGTAAATGTAGTAATGTTTTCATTTACTTCCTCCTTGGTGAGTGATTACTCACTTGCTAAATATAAACCTATTGTAGTGAGTAATCACTCACTTGTCAAGAAAAAATCTGAATTTTTTTAAAAATAAAGCACCAGATATTATTATCTGATGCTTATAATGGATAGCTATTTCTTTTAGAGCTGTTTCTAAATCTCTTCACGATACTCCGAAATGGTCTTTCCTGTCCACTTTTTAAAGGCCTATTCTTCCTCTGCTTTCCTCAGCCAATCCAACTATCGTCATTACTATTGCAACTCTAATGACCTTGGCGATGGAAATTCATTTTACTCATTTTTATATGAAACAGACTAAGAAATTTTCAAGTCCTGATTGGAAGTTATTTTAGCTACAATCCATCTCTCAAACACAAAATCTCCCTTCTCTTTCGAGAAAGGAGATTCTTTTTTATCCTTGTCCGCCAGGGGCTGGACCGCCGCCTTGAGGGCCTCCATTTGGTCCTCCGCCTCCAGGCATAGAGTTGACGATTTCCGTTTGTTTTTCGCCGTTGAGATAGATATCTCCACCTGTGTAGGTCGCTGTTCCATCAAAGTCAAAACCTGTTTGACCAGTCATTTTAATGGTTCCGCCTGTGACCGTCACGTTCCCGTTTGAGTCGATTGGGTCTGTGTCTCCTTGGCCGACTTCTACTGTCAGGTTCCCACCGTTGATAGTGAATAAGATTTCACTCTGTGGGGCGTTTTTGTTGGCTGCATTAACCCCATCATCTGTCGAATAGATGCTAATATCCCCACCGTTGATAGTGATTGACTTGCCTTCAAGTCCTTCTGTCGAATTCTTGACGGTGTAGGTACCACTATCGATAACCAGATCTCCAGAAGCGTGGATGCCATCATCTCCTGCTGTGACGGTGATGTTGTTGTTGGATAGGTACATGGTTCCGACTGAAGTATCCTCGTCATTGTCCACCTTTACGCCATCTTCCTTGGCATCGATAGTCATGGTCGTACCAGTGATGTTGAGTTCATCATTGACATTAAAGGCATCGCCAACTGCTGTGATGTTATAGGTTCCACCCGTGATGTGGAGGGTGTCGTTGGCCTTGATCCCGTTGTTCTTCTTGCCATCTACATTGAGAGTTCCTTTCCCGTTGATGGTCAAATCCACCTTAGAAAAGAGAGCTGCGTCTGCTTTTTCGTCGCTGTTAGAGCTTGAGTCAGAGAGACTGTTGGTGGTTCCCTCTGCTAGAGTCAAGTAGACATGGCCAGCTGATGTCGCAGATATCGCTGCATTGGTGTTGGTCATGGTCGCACCTTTTAGGACTAGGTGAACATCTACCGACTTATCTGCCTCTACCTTGATCTGCACCCCATCAGACTGACCTGAAATCACATAGGTGCCAGATTTTGTAATAGTCACTGTCAAGCCAGAAACTGTCACCCCATCTCCAGAGACATTTGCTGATGAACCAGATAACTCAATCTTAGAGGCTGTGCTTTCGTCATAAGAAGTATCATTGTCCTTCTCTGTAAAATAGGATGATTGGTTTGTCTTTGTTGCAGTTGTTGTGGCACTATTTGTCGTTGCATTGGTATTGGATGTAGTTGTTGACTGGGCACATGCTTCCAGCAGCACCATTGCCGTTAAACTCGTTACGAGTAGGGCCCATTTTTTTGATTTCATACCTTTTTCCTCTCCTTCGTATGATATAGCTAGACAGTCTACAGAAGATTTCTGAAACGAAACTAAAACTTCTCTGAAAGTTTCCTTAAATTCAGTTTCGCTCAGTATTCTTTTGAAAAGGCTACTAGAAACAATTTGAGAGTACTAAAATGCATTTAATAGTTTTTAAAAGCAACATCCCCAAGTGCGATGTCACTCTAACCCAAAAAGCCAAAAAAGAAAAAAAATTTATAAGAATTAAACTCATAAAAAGAACAGCCCAAGCTGTTCTTTTTAGTTTTCTTTTACTGGTATTTCCTTGATAACGCGCGCAGGATTGCCAGCTAGGACAACATTGTCTCCAAAGGACTTGGTGATCACGGCTCCTGCTCCAGCGACGACGTTATTGCCCAGTGTCACTCCAGGAAGGACAATGACGCCACCTCCAGCCCAGAAATTATCTCCAATGGTGATGGGCTTGCCATATTCGACCCCTGAATTGCGTTCATCCGGATCCAGTGGATGGAGTGGGGTTAAAAACTGACAGTTGGGGCCAAGCATAGCATTGTTGCCGATGCGGATCGGACAAACATCAAGCATGGTCAAATTCCAATTAGAATAAAAATTTTCCCCTAGATGGATATTGACTCCATAATCGACCACCAGGCGTGAATTGACATAGAGATTTTCCCCAGTTGAACCAAACCAACTTTTGATAATCTCCGCCCCTTTCAAGGGATCTAACTCCTGGTTGAAATCCGCCTGCTTCTGACGTGCTGTCTGAGCCAAGGTCCACAACTCGGGATCAAACGGATGATAGGGCTCCCCTGCTATCATTTTCTGGTATTCGCTGGTCATCTTATCACCTCACACTTACTTTGGACCCATCATATCAAAAAGCCTTTGAAAGGTCAAGAATAGCCTGCTTTCTAAACTCTCGAAACTAATTCCCTCCCAAGTTAAAACAACTTGCTTGACAAAAGATTAACTTCATGGTTTAATATACCCCATAAGGGTATATGTGGAGGTGCCTATGTTTCACTTATTATTTACAAAAATTGACAGTATTTCTACCAGCGAGTTAGAAGCTAAACTCAGAGAACCGATTCAGCTACTGGATGTTCGGACGCCTATGGAATTCCGTAGAGGCCATATCAAAAATGCAAAAAATGTTCCTTTAACGGAAATCGGTTCTTACACACCTGCGACAAAAGAAACACTTTATGTCATTTGTCACTCTGGTGTACGAAGCAAACTAGCTGCGAAAAAACTAAAGAAAAATGGCTATGATGTCATCAATGTACGAGGCGGTATGAGCGCTTGGACAGGTAAGGTCATCTAGAAGCATCAAATGGGCTACGCAGCCTTGAACCTAATCAAAGGTCTGAGCGACAATATCCAAGGTATCCGCTCGAAGACGATCTGACTAAGGGCCAAAATCCCTAGATATGCAGATAAGTGGCGAATTTCAGGGGAGCGACCCAAGGTTGATACCATTCATATCCCCCTAAATGAACTAGGGGAGAGCTTGGATGAACCGGACAAGAACCAAACCTACATCCTTAGCTACCACAGCGTTTTGCGCAGCTAGATCACAGAGCGTATCCTCCAGCAGGCAGGATTTGCCGTCCAAAACCTTGATGGCGCTTATTCACTATATAAAATGGCTAATCCAGAAGGAGTCGAATATGGAAACGAGTATCAGCATGGCTGACTTTTATGAAAAATACCTAAATGAAAATCTAAACCTTATCGATGTACGTGAGGTGCATGAATTCCAAGCAGGACATGCACCAGGAGCAAGAAATCTTCCGTTAAGTACCTTGGAGCAAGGTTACAAAGAACTCAAACCTGACCAGGAATATCATGTCATCTGTCAAGGTGGAGTCCGTTCCGCATCTGCTTGTGAATTTCTAAGCGCCCAAGGCCTCACCGTTATCAATGTAGAAGGTGGTATGAATGCTTGGCCCGGTCAAGTAGAATAATGAAAAAACCGATTAAGAAACTTAATCAGTTTTTTCATTTCTGCACCCCAATGATATAGAGCTCGTAGCCCGTCGCTTCTAAAAAACGAAACACATTGATGGTATCTAAAAAGAGGTTTTCTCATTGGTATTGGGGGAACTCATCCGTTTGTCTGACATGATTTCTTTATCGAAATAGACTTAAATACCTTTGTCTGCATTGTTTATCAATAGCAAATTAGTTTATTTCCGTTTAATCAGGTATCGGATGGCCTTTTCTAGGCGTTCCTTTTGAGCCTCGGGGTCGTCTAGTGGTTGGTTGATACAGCCTGTGAGATTTTCAGTAATGATCATCTCAATCACGCGCTCAACGCTAGATTTCACTGCTGTCAACTGCGTAACAATATCTGCGCAGTCACGATCTTCTTCAATCATCTTTTGAATCCCACGCAACTGGCCCTCTGAACGTTTCAGGCGTGTGATGTACTTTGAGTTTGTCATTAATTTATCCTTGGTCACTTTTTCTTCATTATATCTCGAATAAGGGGCTTTGTCAAAATTCACTTCCTGTCTGTATTTGTAGGAGGCAACCTCTCCTCTGTATCAGATAGAAAAGATTGATAAGCATGGAAATGGAAAAGAAACTCTGTCCTCCTTGAAGCTCGATGGGAAGTCACGTTTCCTTTCAACCAACTGACCTTTATGCGTATATCTTGGACAAATTGGACAAAAAGGCTAGGATCACTATCCCATAGACTAGAACTAGAGCCAGCCCAAATCCGATACCAAACCACTTGTAAAACTTGTCCATTCCGCTGTAACGTTCGACATAGGCCCTGGTCGGCTTGTCTGGATCATACCAGACTGTCAGCTCCGAATGAAGGGGGAAATGGGTCTGCATCAAGCGTTTGAAGGAAACAAAGGAGTTGCTGTAGCGAGTGATCGAAGGTGCCAGCATATCTTCTCTTGTATAGTCCTTTAAAAATTTAGTAGTCCCCCACGGAATTGTGACCGTTTTGAACATAAAATACTGCAAAGTTTTCTTATAAGAAATCCCATCCACCGTGTATTCGACGATAGGTGGATACCCCTCACGAAAACGGCTATAGCCGATAACCGTTCCCTGTACGGATGACTTGGCAAGGCGGACCAACTTCTGATCCCGAAGATAGAGGAAAAGAAAGGTCCCACACACAAATACAAAAGATAGGAAGATGACGATTGTCCCAACTATCAAACCAATCACTTCTTTATTCATATGAACTCCTCCTGTTATTTTATACAGTAAAATCCCAAAACGAACTCGTCCAGAAGGACATTGAAGCTCTCGAGTCTACTCTTCGGATTTTTCTTTTGACTGTTTTTCTCTCAAATCTTTTACAGATTTCGATATGATATCTCTCACCTGTTCGTCAGTAAGTCCTGGAATCTGGTAATAAGGATTATTGGATTCGCTTTTTGACGGCTTTGTTCCTGAACTTTCGGTTTTAGAACTTTGTTCAGTCGAAGACGAGGATTTCGGCTCTGAGGAACTGGATTCTTTGGTCTTAGAGGAACTCGACGACTCAGAAGACTTGGACGTTTCAGGCGTGTTAAAATCAAGTTTAGGCGGATTGTTTACTTGGACGTTCGGCTGTTTCACAGGTTTATAGAATAGCCCAAAAGACAACAGCAAGGCCGTCAAGATCCCAATACCAGCCAAGGTTCTTTTATTGGCTTCAGCCGAGGGAACCTTTACTCCCTTCGTACTGAGTATTTTCCATTCTGGATGCTCTTTTTCTATAGCTTTTTTCTGTCTCCTAAGAGGACCAAGTAGAAAATGATTAAAAGGCACAATCGTTACCATAGCCACCGTTACAAGCGGGACATAATTGGAATGACTTGATACCAGTAGAACATCGAGGATAGCGAGAAGAATGAAGAGGAAACGCCCCACAAACTTACGAACTTGATGCTCTTTTTTGATCTGCAAATATCTCTCTTGTGACATTATCATCCTCTCTTTTCTATTTCTTCATTAAATATCACTTTCCCCTGTTCATATTTTCGCACAGCTAAGAACCAGCGGATAGGGTTGTTTTGGAATAAGAAAAGGTACAACAAGGCAGGAAAGAGACCTGCTAAAGGCGAGAAAAAGATTTGTATATCAAATGCCTCTTGCTTATTGAATGAGTCAATAGTGCCCGGAATTGCAGCAGCAAATATTACTATAGTAGTCATAAAAACTAGTAGCATGACAATCATAAAAGCCAACATTTTCGCAAATGTCGCTTTTTTCTCACTAAAATTTTCCCAGAACAAATTTGAATAAACTGCTTCTTTAAACTCTTTCTTTGTTGCTCCTTGGACTCGTTTCACTCCTTTATATAAGGCGACTTCCATCATCCATATAAATCCAAATAGGATAAAGGAAAGACAAAGAATAAAAATAGGAACCATCCCACTATTATAACGAAGGCCTGAGAAAATTGGTATTGCAACAAATCCTCCGAGTAAACCTAACAAAGAGAATATAGCAATTAAAGGAGCAATCCCCCTATTCGATCTCCTAGCCCCTTCTGTATTTAACAAGGCACTCTTATCTGCTACAAGAGCCTCTTTTGTTCGCGTATTATAGTAAACGGCCTTATCACCGCTCTGTCCAATAAAAATTATTTTTCTCATATAAAATCACCACAGTTTCCACCAATCACTATAATCAGAAACTTCAATTTTATCATAGGTTGTTGATAAAACATCACCAACCACTGGTAATGGTAATAGCGTCTCTCTCATGTTTCTAGTTCTTCTTCTCCCTAAATATCACTTTTCCCTGCTTGTATTTTCGTACGGCTAAGAGCCAGCGGATTGGGTTGTTTTGGAACAAGAGCAGTACGACACTAACTGGGACAATCGTTGCTCCGATTGGTACCATGAACATAGAGGGCTCAAACCATTCATGTTCATAGTAGGGAATGAAGGTTCCAGGTATGGCAAAGAACACAACAATAACAAAAACAAATAGAAGAACGAGGATAACAAATAGATACAAGATGATTTTATCGACTGTTGGTTCCTTATCCGGAGATTTTTTCCAAAATTTACTACTTTCAACCGCTTCTTTAAACTGCTCTTCACTTGCTGGGACAAGCGACTTAGCCCCACTGTAGAACAGTTTTTCAAATCCATAAACACTTCCGATAAAAACGAAAAGGATAGCGGCTAGATGGATAGGTGCCATCCACTCACTCAATCTAAAGGGTGCTATCAAGGAACGAATCCAAATACTGATGATAGCAACTAGCAAGAAAATAAAGAAGACAACCCAAGGCCACTTGGATTTCTTTGAACTGATGGCACCGTCGGTTTCTGACGAGGTGCTAGATTCTGTCGCTAAAGCCTCTCTCGTCTTTGTGTTATAGTAGACGGATTGCTGGCATCCTTGGCCTATATAAATGATTTTTCTCATCTTACATTTCTCCCTCTTTCCCTCGGCTACCGTCCTGTAATGTCTCCATCAGCTCCTTGAACAGTCGTTTGCGCGTTTTCATCCGAAAATCATAAACTATATATGTAAGAATACCAATCCCTAACATGTACATAATTAAAAATTGAAAATCAGAAACAGCCAGATAACGATAGGCTGAAAAAATCGTTATTAAAACAAAAATGTAGCCAACTACTGTCAACGCCCTAGATTTTCTCCTAAGGGTTTTGATGTTGGCTTTTGTCAGCCGAACTTTTCTAAATCTATCTGTCTTCATTTTACGTCGGGTAGATTTGGCAAGAAGAATTGTTCCGAAAATCAAAAACAGAGACATCAAGATAAAGAAAAGCAGATTGAAAGGTGAGGAGACATCTCCAAAGGTTTGGTTGAGCAACTTCGACAGCCGTTGCAAGGAAAAGACTGCAATAGGAGCTGCAATGGCTGAATAATTCATGCCTTGTTTTACTTCATAGAATACTTGATTCCTCAGATCATAATAAATAAAATAGTCCTCCAGAGGGCCCATACTGATTAAATTTTTTACACTTGTGTCCATCTTATTACCATTTCCTAAACTCAAAACAGAATCCTACTTTCTCTTAAAAGCATCGTGACAACGATTGCCAGCATTCTAGCCGATTTTGGGTGTTTGCCTTCCTAGAGAAAGAAAAGTTTATTAGTATTATAGCATGAACCCCCAGAAAAGGGAAAATATCCCCGGCAGATACCTTTGCTAGATCCAAGAAAGGTTTCGTCATTTCATAAAAAAGCAAACAAGTCCGCATTCTAAAAACAGAATGCGAGCTTGTCCGCCTTTTCCTATGTCTCTAAAATAAATAATGTGTTTTCCTCGTTTCATCGTGCCAAACGAATGCGAGTCACAATCCCATCTGGGTCTACAAGATCCACCTCACTCGAATGTAGCCATTTGATCTGTGCCTCTAGCTCTTGTGCTTGCTGAACGATAGCTAAGAGTTCTTCCTTGCTTTCGACCTCAAGGACGTAGTAGGCCAAGCCTGACAAGCCTTGCTCACGCGGAGCCAACCCTTTTCCAGCCCATTCGTTGACAGCCAGGTGGTGATGGTACTGACCAGCCGCTATCCAACTAGCACTAGGAATGCTAAATTTATCTTCTAGTCCTAACACCTTTTGATAAAACTGGCTCGCCGCACGACTATCCTTCACAGATAGATGAATATGCCCCATTCTCGTCCCTTCAGCTAGGATAAAGGGATCCACCTTTTCTCCTAACTCATAGATGTCCTGTGCCGCAAGGGCTTCAGTCACACCGATAATGCGGCCGTCTTCTCGAATATCCCATGAAGATACTGGCTTATCACGGTAGAGTTCAATGCCATTTCCTTCCAAATCCTCTAGATAAATAGCCTCACTGTATCCATGATCTGCACCTCCGACCAGAGGAATCCGCAAGTCACTTAGGTGTTTCAAGACATCTGCCAAGGCTTTTCGTGTCGGCAACAAAATCGCCAAATGGTAGAGCCCATAATGCTCCCTTACTTCGCCAGCCTTTTCTGCCTGAATCAAGTGAACCAAGGCTTTTCGACCAAGTCCCAAAATCGCTTCTGTCTCTGTTTGGGATAAAATCTCCAAGCCAATAATTTGGTGATAAAAAGCCGTTTGACTCGTCAAATCCTTGACATTTAAAACCGCCTCCGCTAGGTAAATGTGGCTTTGGTATGCATAAGTCATAGGGTGTCTCCTTTTGTTTGTTGTAACTTTATTAATTACATCAATTATACACTATTAAGATAAAATGTCAACGAAGTCAACTCAAAAGAGCTGGAAACCAGCTCTTCTTTTTATTTAACAACAAGCTCGTAGCGAGTTTTGCTAGTAAAGGTTTGCCCTGCTTTGAGAATGACTTGGTCTTTGAGGTCACTGTGAATGGCATCTGGTAAAGCTTGCGCTTCAAGGGCAATCCCATTGTGCTGAATCATTGGCTGACCAGCTATGATGACACTCTCATCTACAAAGTTTGCTGAGTAGACCACAAAGCAAGGAGCCTCTGTCTTGAAAAGCAGGAAACGACCTGAGTGTTGGTCATAAAGGAAACCAGCATTGTCATGACCTGCAGGAAGAGCAAATGGGTGATCCAAACCAGATACCAGCTGGATTTGCTCATCGTCCTCTGCAAAAATATCCTTGAGCAAAGCACCATTGTAGATATGTTTCACCACATCACAATCAGCATCTGGAGTTTTTGCTGGCACACCGTCCGGAGCGATTGGGTAAATGCCCTCCGTATTTAATTGGAAGACATGGCGGTCAACTGTCTGCGTGAAATCACCAGACAAATTGAAGTAGCTGTGATTAGTTGGATTGACAAGCGTATCCTGATCTGTCGTCACCTTATAGCTGACTTCGTAGGCGCCAGTTTCTTCCAAGTGGTAGCTAATCCAAATCTTGAGATTACCAGGAAATCCTCCGGTCCCGTCTGTACGCTCGGTGTAGAGAGTCAAACCATGGTCGCTCACTTCGACCAATTCAAACAAGCTGGAATCCCAACCTGTTGAACCACTGTGGTTACAGTTGCTAGCATTGTTGACTTCAAGGTCATAGGTCTGACCATTGAGTTCAAATGTCGCTCCAGCAATACGGCCTGCTACAGGACCTACACTTGCTCCATGCTTGGGACTATTGCCTACATAGCTAGCAAAATCATCAAATCCTAAGATAACATTGGCAAAGTTTCCAGCCTTGTCAGGTGTGACATAGCGCAAGATGGTCGCACCATAGGTCATGATTTCTAGTTGATAGCCACTGTCAGTCTCAAAGCGATAGGCCAAGACATCCTTGCCCTCATGATTTCCAAATACACGCTCTGTGTATGCTTTCATTCTTCTCTCCTTTGATCCATTTCTCTCAAGTAAACAAACCATAGAGAGTGTATTTACCATCTATGGTTGTAGTTTTTATTTTCAAAATCCTTTGTCAGAAAACCTTAAGTATCTTCTTAACAAAAAGGGATTCTTCTATTCTTGTTTTTATGCTTCTACACGTTCTTTCCATGAAGTCGCTGTGGTTTGGAGAACTTTGTTGAGTTCATCAATGTTCTCAAAACCAGTTGTGCGTAGCCATTCACGAGCTGCTGCTTCACCGTCTTTGATGTAGGCTTCAACTGATCCAGCCCAAGTTGCACGGCCGCAAAGAACACCGTTGAAGTTTGCGCCTGATTCGTGAGCAAAGACAAGTGTTTCTTGGAAGAGTTTGGCTGATACACCTGCGCTCAAGTAGATGTATGGCAAGTTAGTAGCTTCGTCTTGTGCTTTGAAGAAAGCTGCCGCTTCTTCGCGTGTATGCACGATTTCACCATCGCCAAAGCCTTCAACGTATTTGACGTTAACTGGAACTTCAACTTTCAAGACATCGATGTTGAAACGTGGGTCTGAGAAGACCTTCATGGCACCGATAACCTTGTGTGGTTTGACTTTAGCGTATTCTGCAGAACCTGCGTCAGCGATTTTTTCGTCGTAAGCCAAGATTTCAAGGAAGAATGGAATATCTTCCGCCACACACTCAGAGCCGATACGTTCGATGTAGGCTTGTTTTTCTTGGTTGAGTTCGTCAGAGCTGTCTACATCGTAGTAAAGCAAGAATTTGACAGCATCTGCACCTTGTTCCTTGATGCGTTTGGCAGACCAAACATCCAAGCAGTCAGGCAAGCGTTTGGTGCTTGTTGTGTCATAACCTGTTTTCTCATAAGCAAGGAGAAGACCAGCATTTGGAGCAAGCGCTTTTGTAGCTGGAAGTCCATACTCTGGGTCAAGAAGCATAGAGGATGCGTATTTTGTTAATTCATCTGCTACCAAGACTTTGAGTTCTTCCATTTGAGCCACTGTTGGCTCTTCTGTTTGGTATTGGGCCATAAGGCGTTTCAAAGCACCACGTTGGTCAAAGGCAAGAGCTGAGATAATGCCGTTCTCGTCAGAGAGTTTTTGCAAGCAAGCTACTTTATTGGGACTTAATTGTAATTTACTCATAGACACTTCCTTATTTTTGATATTCATGAATGATCACACCTTGCACCACACGGTTTACGGTACCAGTAGGAGACGGCGTATCTGGTTTATTTTCTACCTTGAGCGAAGTCAAAAGGGCAAAGAGTTGGGCATATACGATGTAAGGGAAGACACGGTAAATATCGTTCAAGACACCACCACAGCCAAGGGCCACTTCTTTGACATTTTCAAGACCAAAGGCTTGATCACTCAAGAGCACAACACGACGAGCAATCTGGTCACCAGCCACTTCACGAACCAAGTCCAAATCGTACTTGCGAGTGTAGTCTGTCGTTGTACCAAATACCAAAACAACTGTATCTTCGTTGATCAATGATTTTGGACCGTGACGGAAGCCAACTGGGCTTTCATACATGGTCGCCACTTGACCAGCTGTTAATTCCAAAATCTTGAGCTGAGCTTCATGAGCAAGTCCAAAGAAAGGACCAGCGCCCAGGTAGATAACGCGGTTAAAGTCAAGGTCAACCAGCTCTTTAACATCTGCTGCATTGTCTAGAACTTTGCGGGCAAGGCTAGACACAACTTCAAAACGTTCAGCTTTCACAGCAAATTCTGTAGGATCAAAAACCAAGAGAGCTGTTAGCATCATGGACGTAAAGCTAGAAGTCATGGCAAATCCAGCGTCATTAGAGGCAGCTGGTTGCAAGAGCAAAAGATTGCGGTCATCGCCATGAGCTTGAAGAGCCAATTTACCATCTGCAGCACATGTAATGGTCACTTGATAGAGGTCATCCACCAAGGCCTTAGCCAAATCAACCGTCGCCACACTTTCAGGTGAATTCCCACTACGAGCAAAGGAAACAAGGACAGTCGCCACATCTTTTTTCAAATAAGTTTCTGGATTGGCAACGATATCTGTTGTCGCAATAGCATTGAAATTCCATTTGCGTTCGTCATAGACTTCCTTAAAGTAAGGCACCAAGGTATCTCCCACATAAGCAGAAGTACCAGCACCCGTCAAGATGACCTTGATATAGTCATGCTTACCAGCGATTCCTTGTAGGAATGCTGCAATTTCTTCTCGTTTTGCTTGATAGGCTTCAAAAGCCTCTTTCCATACATCAGGCTGTTGGTAGATTTCACGAGTCGTGATTTCTGCACCCAGTTCAAGTAATTCTTCTTTTGTGTAATTTAGCATAGAGTTCCTCTAATCTATTGTTGTTTCATTCCTATTGAAAATATGGGAATGGGAGTGACTCCCATTCCCATGTATATTCTATATAAGATGCTCTAAGTTACATCTTATACTCAATGAAAATCAAAGAGCAAACTAGGAAGCTAGCCGCAGGTTGCTCAAAGCACTGCTTTGAGGTTGCAGATAGAACTGACGAAGTCAGTAACATCTATACGGCAAGGCGACGCTGACGTAGTTTGAATTTGATTTTCGAAGAGTATTATTCATCTTCGTCATCATCGAAGCCCGCTAACAGGTCATTGACTTTTACGATGCTTTCTGCAGCACGGCTCTTGTAGTCCGCATCTGCACCTGTAAGGCTGGCATTGATAAATTCAATCACCATTGGAAGATTCATCCCTGCGTAGAGTTCAATGTCGCGACCTTCCATAATCAAACGGCTTACCACGTTACATGGTGTACCACCGAGAAGGTCCGCAAAGACTAGGAAATCATCCAATCCTTCGATAGCAGCTTCAAATTTTGCAGTAAATTCTTCTGGACCATCTTCTGGAAGAAGGGCCACTGTATGAATGTTGTCCTGTGGACCCATGATCATTTCTGTGCTACCTTTAAGTTCTTCACAGAAACGACCATGACTCACCAAAATTAATGATTTACTCATAAATTATGCGCCCATTCCAAGCAAGAATTTACCGATGAATGAAAGACCTACTGCAAGAACGATAATGATACCGATCGCTTTAGTAGAGTTCATACCTTTCTTACCAAGCAACCAGAAGATAAAGGCAGTAAAGATTGCTGGAAGCAAACGTGGGAAGATTGAGTTCAAGATGTCTTGGAAGTCAATCATCTTTTCACCGATTGGCAATTTGTAAGAAATCTCAAAGTTGATCATTGTCGCTACAAGAGCACCCATCATGAAGACACCAAGTACAGATGCAGCATCAATCAAAGCTGTCAAAGTACTTTGCATGTTGTTGATAAGGTTAACCCCTTCTTTGTAGGCAAATTCCAATTGTTTCCAACGGAAGATGTCATATGCAACTGCAACTGCGATCCAAAGGAAGATACCCCATGGTTGGCCAGCGATAGCCATAGTTGCTGCGATAGATCCCATGATAGCAGGTACAAGTGAACCAAAGATTGTATCTCCAAGAGGAGCGAATGGTCCCATCAAACCTGTCTTGATACCGTTAACGGCATCTTTTGAACCCACACCATCTTTTTCTTCCATGGCAAGGTCAAAACCAGCGATAATTGTGTGGAAGAATGGAGAAGTATTGAAGAATTGAGTATGAACTTTCATCATTTCTTTCAATTCAGGAGTTCCATCCCCATACATTTTACGCAATTGAGGCAAGATCATGTAAAGGTAACCAGAAGCTTGCATACGTTCATAGTTCCAACCTAATTGGAAAGTAAACAAGCTACGTTTGTTGATTTGATTAAAATCTTCTTTTGTAAGTTTGTAATTAGAATTCGTCATCTTCGATTTCCCCACTTTCTGATGGTGTAGAAGGTGCTGCTACAGCTACTTTTTGGCTGTTCTTAAAGTGAACAACTGCAAGGAAGATACCTACGATAGAGATACCGATCATAGACAAACCTTTGAAGTTGTTAGCAAAGCCAATCTTTTCAGCAACATCAGCAGGAAGAGTACCAAGGATACCCGCAACAGCGCCACCAAGACCTATTACATATGAGTAAAGAACAGTCAACATAGCTGTCAAACCGAATCCCATTGCAAGGTAGTGAAGGTTACGTTTAACTGGAAGGTAACGAAGCAAGATTGCAAATCCAAGACCTGGAAGCATACGACCTGCAAGTGTCAAACCGTCTGCAACCCATTGGTATTCTTTAACAAGGTCTACTACTGATTGTACGAAAGCACCACCAAAAGCAAGAGCGAAGAATACTGGAAGGGCACGTGAAAGAGCCCATGGAAGCGCACCAAGTAGGTAGTTGCGTTCGATACCTTTGTAGTCAAAGCGTTCGATCGCAGCATCAATACGGTGTGCAAAGAAAGTAGTTGTCATACGTCCAAGAACGTCGAAGTATGTCAAAAGTGCTGCTACTGGTACAGCGATTGTAGTGATCGCAAGATCTGTATCAATACCTTGAGAGATAGAGAATGCTGTTGCAAGAACCGCACCAGAAGTTGCGTCGATACGAGAAGCACCACCGAAGGTACCAACCCCAAGAACGAACAACTGCAAGCTACCACCGATAAACAAACCAGTTGTCACATCTCCCATGATCAAACCGGTAATGAAACCAGCGAATACAGGGGAACCTGCAGATGAAACGATTGTCAACTCATCACAGATTTGATAAGCTGAGTACAAAGTGAGAAGTAAAATTTGCCACCATTGTATCATAACAATGACCTCCTAAAAATTTTTTCCTATTTTAATAAGCTCAAAAAGTCTGAAACTGGATCATTTGGAACCATTTGAGCAGTGAGTTTCACACCTTTTTCTGCTAGTTTGTGGAAATCTTCCACATCCTTGTCTACCACATTGATAGAACGTGTGATAGAGCGAGTTTCTGGTGTTTGAGACATATTGCCGACGTTGAGTGTTTCAAGCGGTACACCTGCTTCGACCAAACCAAGGAAACGGTCTGGTTTACGTGCAACGATAAAGAGACGTTGGCTATCGTATTTACCAGCAAGGATATTTGCTGCTGCTTTCTCAACTGGCAAGATACTGAGTTTCACACCTGGTGGTGTCGCAAGTTTCAAACCACTCTTTTCAATATCGTTGTTAACAACTTCGTCGTCTACAACCATAATGCGTGAAACATTTAGTTTTCCAGCCCAAAGATTGGCTACTTGACCGTGGATCAAACGTCCATCAATACGGCATCCTACAATTGTCATAAGTTTTCCCCCTTTATGTGTTTTAGTGTAGGTTTACGAGTTAAATGAATCTCTTCTTTATATTCGCCCTCAGTTTCAAAGATGATGATGCGGTTAGCACCTTCCTTGAGATAACTATGAGGGATATAAAGTGAGAGGGTCGGGCCGACGTTCCAGAAACGTCCTAAGTGACGCCCGTTGACAAAGGCAACTCCCTTACCAAACTCAGACAAGTCTAAGTAGGTATCCTTCGGCTCTTCAACAGTAAAGTCGAAAGCGTAAAAGGCTGGTTGTCCTTCTGTCCATCCTTTTGAAAAATCAATTTTCTCAGGATTATCCAGTGGCAGTGGATATTGTTTCCAATTCAGTAAGAAATGTAGATCCTTGCAGACACCTGTACGAATTCCTTTACGTTGCGTATCTGCCAAGAACTTATGTCCGTAGTTGACACGCCCCATATTTTCAATCAAGATGTCAATCTCTGAAAAGCCTTCTCGGTTGCCCTGACAGTAGATATCTTCACCAATCTCTGTCTGGTATTGAGTAGCAATCCATTGACCATCTACAAAGAGTTGAGCTCGGTCACGTCCATCGATGATACGGAGACGTTCCTCTTCTGCATCCCAACTTGCCTCAGTGCGGTAGAGAAGGTAGCCATAACTTTGACCAAGTTCTTCCATCGCTTTTGGATAGAGGCTTTCAGTAGGACTAGAGAGATTATCCAGGGTTTCAAACAAGGAAACTTTTTCGACCAATGGAATGGACCCTATCTCCATGCTTTCCTTATAGAGTGGTTCCAACTGTGGATACTCTGGGAAGTGGGTTGCCATCATCTTCTTGACTGCTAAGTATTTAGCAGTTGGATTTCCTTCTTCATCGAGAAGGGCATCATAGTCGTAAGATGTGACTTGCGGCAAATCCAGAGTTCCTCGAGCCGAGCAACCATTCATGAAACCAAAGTTTGTACCACCATGGAACATGTAAAGGTTGATAGAGCCTTGCTCCAATACCTCTCGAACAGCTTCTGCCAATTCTTTAGGATCACGAGTGATGATGGGTTCTTTCCAACGGTTGAACCAACCATCCCAGAATTCCATACACATGAGGGGCCATTTCTTGCCATGCTCATCAAAGAATTCCTGCATCTGTGAAAAGTTGTACGGAGCTTTAGAACCGAAGTTTCCTGTCACAAAGAGATCGTCTTCGATCAAGGTTCCGGCTTTCAGAGTAGCCCTCCATGGGCCATCTGAAGTAAAGAGTGGGCAATCAATCCCTCGGTCTTCCATCAATTTCCGAATTGCTCGTAGATAAGACTTATCTTCTCCATAAGAGCCATATTCATTTTCGACTTGCATCATAAGAATGTTTCCACCATTATCCAACAAGCGAGGCACAAGCCTTGGCAATAATTGGTCATAATAGCGAGCAACAGCCTCGATGTAGGCCGGGTCGGACGAGCGAATTCGCATGTCCTTTGTCAAGAGCCAAGCCGGCAAGCCACCAAATTCCCATTCCGCACAGATAAATGGAGACGGGCGTACAATGGCATAGAGACCTAGATCTTGTGCAATTTGAAGAAATCTCTCCAAATTTCTGGCACCTTCAAAATCAAACTCCCCTTCAACAGGTTCGTGTAAATTCCAAGCCACATAGGTCTCGACTGTATTAAAGCCAAGCGCCTTTAAGTTATAGAGAGAATGATACCAATCCTCTGCTGGAATCCTAAAATAATGAATGGCGCCGGACAAAATCTTGAACGGTTTTCCGTCTAAATAGAAATCGTCCTCAATTTTAAATCTGGTCATGTTATTACCTCTGACGAATTAAGTTTGCGCTTTCATTTATTATAATATTAACTATAATCAAATCTTTTGCATTTGTCAATAGGTTTTAGAAAATTATTTAAAATTTTTCTATTTTTTTACTTACCGTTTACCGAAATTATCTAAAAATAGCATGAAAACGATCTTTTTATGTATGATAATTCACAAGAACATCAAATGAATTTTTTTACATGTAAAATAACATTTTTAGTCTATTATTTTAATTTTTTGACCTTAATACTACTCTTTTCTCTATATTTGTGGTAAAATCAAAATTGGAGAAAGAGAATCGAGGTGAAATTTATGGCTATTCCTAAATACCAATATATTAAAGATGAATTAAAAAATAAAATCATCTCTGGTCAATTTGCAAGTGGAGATAAATTTTATACAGAAGCCGAATTGATCGCGATGTACGATGTGAGTTCAATCACAGTTGTTCGTGCCTTGAACGACCTTGCTAAAGACGGCTACATTGTCCGCCAACAAGGTAAAGGTACTTTCGTCTCACGTGCCCGCAAGCACAAACTCGTTGAGTTTTCAGATGTCGAAATCTTTGAAACAAAAGACGATAAAGTTACTGTCCTTTCTATCGAGCGCGGAAACAAACTTGAATATTTAGATAAACTTGGACTACGTGGAGATCAATTCTACTATAAGATTGAACGTATTCGTCAGACAAACGACGTGACATACATCTACCACACATCTTATATTCCTGAGCAATACATCAATGCCAACTATCCAAATCTTGATTATTATAGCTCTATCTATACACGTTTCAAATTGGATTACCGCATTCACATGAGTGATGAACATTTTGAGGAAATCAACGAAATCGCATTCCCAACACCAGAGCATGCTGCTTCTGTACTCGGAATCGATACACAATTCCCAACTGTCTTCCAAACGAAGACTACAAAACTTGAGGCCACTGGCCAAGTCCTTGCCTATAGTGAAACTTATAAGCGAGCAGACTACTACAAAATCAAATTCATCTCATGTAACCGAGGTCATTAAGAAAAAGCCTGAGCCTAGCTCAGGCTTTTTCTATATTCATTATAGCACGAGAAAAAAGTTGTGAAAACGCTATAAAGGACTCTTATTTAATTAGTAGCATTTTTACTAAAAACAAGGTAAAATTTCGTTTGGTTTTTCCTCTATTTTATGCCTTATTAACAAATTTCTTCTAAATCTTATGATTTCCTCTATTTATTATAGTTATTATATAAATCCACTTGACATTTTACTCCTGAGATAATAAAATAAAAGGGTGAACCAACTACTAGCAAAGCAGAAGAAAAACAACTCCCTGCAACAGGAAGTCAAAACTCTGCAGGCTTGGTCGCAGTAGGACTCATGGCCACACTAGCAGCCTACGAACTCACTAAGAAAAAAGAGGATTAAACCCCTTCGATAAGCATACAAAAAAGCGAGATTGAATCTCGCTTTTTATTGTTAGAATTAATCACCAAGTCCGATACGTTCAAAGATATCATCCACTCGTTTAGTGTAGTATGCAGGGTTGAAGATTTCATCAATTTCATCTTGAGTGAGGCGTGATGTCACTTCTGGATCTGCTTCTAGAAGCGGTTTAAAGTCTACTTGGTTATCCCAAGAGTAGGCTGTTTTTGGTTGCACCAAGTCATAGGCTTGCTCACGGGTCATACCTTTTTCAATCAAGGTCAACATGGCACGTTGGCTAAAGATCAGACCAAACGTAGAGTTCATGTTGCGGATCATGTTTTCTGGGAAGACCGTCAAGTTCTTGACGATATTTCCGAAACGGTTAAGCATGTAGTCAATCAAAATGGTCGTGTCCGGTGTGATGATGCGCTCAGCTGATGAGTGAGAAATATCACGTTCGTGCCAGAGAGCGACGTTTTCATAGGCAGTAATCATATGCCCACGGATAACACGCGCAAGACCTGTCATGTTCTCAGAACCGATAGGGTTGCGCTTGTGAGGCATCGCAGATGAGCCTTTTTGCCCTTTGGCAAAGAACTCTTCCACTTCGCGTTGCTCAGATTTTTGTAGACCACGGATCTCAGTTGCCATACGTTCGATTGAAGTCGCGATGCTAGCAAGAACTGCAAAGTACTCAGCGTGAAGGTCACGAGGAAGGACCTGTGTAGAGATTTCTTGAGCACGGATACCAAGCTTGTCGCATACGTATTGCTCTACAAATGGTGGGATGTTGGCAAAGTTACCAACCGCACCCGAAATCTTGCCGGCTTCCACACCAGCAGCCGCATGCTCGAAACGCTCGATATTGCGCTTCATTTCGCTGTACCAAGTCGCCAATTTAAGACCAAAGGTTGTAGGTTCCGCATGCACACCGTGGGTACGCCCCATCATGATAGTGAACTTGTGCTCCTTAGCCTTATCAGCAATGATACTGGTGAAGTTTTCAAGGTCACGACGGATAATGTCGTTGGCCTGCTTGTAGAGGTAACCGTAGGCAGTATCCACCACGTCAGTAGATGTCAAACCATAGTGAACCCACTTGCGCTCTTCGCCAAGAGTCTCAGAAACCGCACGTGTGAAAGCCACCACATCGTGACGCGTCTCCTGCTCGATCTCCAAAATACGGTCAATGTTAAAGTCCGCCTTTTCGCGAATCAAAGCCACATCTTCCTTAGGGATTTCCCCCAACTCAGCCCATGCCTCATCAGCCAAGATTTCCACCTCAAGCCAAGCACGGTATTTATTTTCTTCACTCCAAATGTTCGCCATTTCAGGGCGAGAGTAACGGTTAATCATTGTTTGTTTTTCTCCTGTTCTGCATATTTATCTTTAAGTTCTAAGATTTAAATTCGTCTAATGATAGATTCATTTACATCTTCACCCAATCTCATCACATGTTTCATTTTACGATTGTCACTTATTTACCGCCCACTCCGCCGCTTTCTCTGCATGAATCACTGTTGTGTCGTAGAGTGGCAGGTCGGTGTCGGATTGCTTGACGAGAAGACCAATCTCGGTACAACCCAAGATAACAGCTTCCGCGCCTGCTTTTTTCAAATCATCTATAACGGTAAGATAAGTCCGCTTTGAGCTTTCTTTGATGTCCCCTAGGCAGAGCTCGTCATAAATAATCCGATTGACCTCTGTAATTCCAGCTTGGTCTGGAATCAGCACTTCTAACCCAGACTCTATTAATTTCTCCTTGTAAAAATCTTGAGTCATGGTGTACTTGGTCCCTAGGAGGCCGACTTTTTGAATACCGTCAGCCAACAAGGCCTGCGCAGTTGCCTGCGCAATATGCAAGATTGGAATCGTAATCTTTCCTTGTATCTGCGGAGCAACCTTGTGCATGGTGTTGGTACAAATAACGATGAAATCCGCACCTGCTTGCTCCAAGCGCTGAGCAATATCTGTCAAAAGTTGACCGCTTTTCTCCCAGTCTCCAACTGCCTGATAATGCTCAATCTCTGCAAAATCAACACTATAAAGTAGAATCTTAGCTGAATGCAAGCCACCCAGCTCTTTTTTGATGGTTTCGTTGATGATTTGGTAGTAAGATGTGGTACTTTCCCAACTCATACCACCAATCAGACCGATAGTTTTCATAGACTAATTAAACTCCTCCTTGCTTGTCACAACCGACGGATAATGCAGCAAGCTACTTAGATCTGTATCCAATGGCGAATCATAGATAGCCAGATAATTGTTTGGATATTGAATCTTTAATTCCTGATATTGGCTTTTGCTTTTTCATGGTCGGCACTGGCAAAGAGCACTTCCACAACGGCGATTTCTTTTCCTTCCTCCACAAAAGCGTTGACAATAATTTGAATCATAAACTGGTCCCCATTTAGCTTTAAAGATTATCATTTTTTGAGTCTTCATGTATAGAAAATTCAAATGAAATTCTATCAGGATGTCTAGGCAGACCGTAACTACTCAGATAATCCTTAACTTCCTTCACGGAACAAGAATATTCTAAGACTAGCTGATTGCCAGCTCTCTCTAAAATATGAATCCCCTCTCTATCCGCAATCTCTGGAACAATCAAATCGTCCGTATAAGTCAGTGTTACGGTCGTTATTTCATCATCTGGCAATTCATCAAATTCTTCTGTCATTTCAAAAATCAATCCCCTCACCAAACTCAACCACACTATTCGGCATATCACTAAACAAAGTCACATGTCCCATCTTGCGGTTGTGCTTCGCTTCTATTTTACCATACATGTGGAGGTGGGCGCTGGGATTTTCTGTGACATATTTTTCGGCAGCCTCGACATGCTGACCAAGAACATTGAGCATAACAGCAGGCGCATGTAGTTTGATAGCTGGCAATGGTTCTCCCAGAACACCCAGAATATGAGTGTCAAACTGGGAAAAGTCGCAAGCTTCAATAGAGTAGTGCCCAGAGTTGTGTGGGCGTGGGGCGATTTCGTTGACAATGATGTCATCAGCTGTCGCAAACATTTCCACACAAAGTGTTCCAGACAGGTTGAGCTGTTCTGCGATTCGTACTGCCATAGCTTTTGCTTTTTCAGCTAGACTTTCTGAAATGCGAGCAGGCACAATAGTTTTTGAAAGGATGTTGTTTCGGTGAATATTTTCCTGAACTGGGAAAACTGTCGCGTCCTTGCCATTTCCTGACACGATGACAGAAATTTCAAGGTCAAAGTTGACAAATTCTTCCAAGACACAGTCTGCTGAGTCGGCTAGTGCATAAGCTTCTTCCAAGTCTACTTCTGAGCGAATGACTTTTTGTCCATGCCCATCGTAGCCACCTGTCGCGGTCTTGAGGACATAGTTTTTCGATAGGTCAATATCTGCCAAGTTCTGGCTTGAGGTCACAACCTTGAATGGTGCCACGGTGACTTGAGCCTTCTTTGAGAGGAAGTCCTTTTCAAAAATGCGATTTTGGGAGATGCGAAGCAGGTCTGTTCCTTGAGGAAGCTGACCATCCTTGATAACAGCATCCAGACCGTCAGCATCGACATTTTCAAATTCATAGGTCAGGACATCACAACGTTCCGCCAACTGACGGAGGGCATCCACATCGTTATAAGGAGCCACGATGATCTCCGCCACGCGAGAGGCTGGGCAATCCGCCGCAGGATCCAGCGCAATGACCTTGTGACCCATGTAGATAGCAGAAATGGCCATCATCTGACCCAGCTGACCACCACCGATAATTCCGATTGTTTTAGATGAGCTCATTGGTAGACTCCTCTGCGATTTTTCCTTGCTCTTCTGCAAAATCTGCCAATGCTATAGCAATAGCCTGGTCCTCTACTGAAAGGAGACGGAGGGCAAAGAGGGCCGCGTTGGTCGCTCCTGCTTCACCGATAGCCATTGTCGCCACAGGCACGCCACCCGGCATCTGTACGATAGAGTAGAGTGAGTCCACGCCACTAAGCGCGCGTGATTTGACTGGTACACCAATGACAGGAAGGGTTGTTTTGGCAGCTACCATGCCTGGCAAGTGAGCAGCACCACCCGCTCCTGCAATAATGACCTTGATGCCACGGCTACGAGCTTCTTCGGCATGTCTGAACATGAGGTCTGGTGTACGGTGGGCAGAGACAACCTTCTTTTCGTAGTCTACACCGAAACGGTCTAGAACTTCGGCGGTTTTTTGCATGGTTGCCCAGTCGGATTTTGAGCCCATGATGATGGAAATTACTGGTTTAGTCATAATATTCCTTTTCTTTCCTTTCTTTTTTCAATCACCTTAAGTTGTGAGGGACGGCAGCAGCCACCAAAGGTGTCTCATGCCTAAATCGGAAGCCCAAGGTCTTCCGATTTCCCTGAACGATTGGCTTATCATCCAATCGTTCTTTCACAACGGCGGTGATTGCTCTATATCAGCTCGCTAATGCTCGCAAATCAAACGACCACTATCGTATTTGGCGACTTCGTCGCGTTATTTTTATACTTTTACTTTATAGCCTTGCTTCCGATATCTGTTCGGTAGAAGAGGCCTTCTGTGTTTTGTTTGTCGAGTTCCTTGTAGATGGTTTCTTGGGCTTCTTTGACGGTATTGGCTGTGGTGACGAGCATATAGACTCGTCCGCCGTTGGATAGCAATTCTCTGCTATTTTCCGCAAACTTAGCCCCTGCATAGTAGGTGATGATATTGCCTTCTGTCTTAGTTGGCAACTCGATACCCTTTGCATAATCTAACGGGTAGCCCTTGGATGCGATAACCACCCCCAGAGTCACACCCTTGTCCGTCCACGTGATGTTTGGCTCCTTACCATCCAGAATATCTGTAATATTTTGTGCAAAGTCAGATGTCAAACGAGGTAGGATAATCTGAGTTTCAGGATCTCCGAAGCGAGCGTTAAACTCAATAACCTTAGGTCCATCAGCTGTCAAGATAAGCCCTGCGTAAAGAACTCCCAGATAAGGGCGACCTTCCTGAATCATGCCCTCAAGGACTGGCTTGACAATAGTCTTAACCGCTGTGTCAACTACACTCTGTGGCAAGTGTGGAACTGGCGCATAGGCACCCATCCCACCAGTGTTAGGCCCCTTGTCGCCATCATAGGCACGTTTGTGGTCCTGAGCTGTTGGCATGATGTAGAACTTATCGCCATTGACAAAGGCAAAGAGAGAGAACTCTTCTCCGTCGAGGAATTCCTCAATAACCACACGCGCACCAGAATCACCGAATTTATTGTCCAAAAGCATTTCATGAGCAGCTTCGACCGCTTGCTCGACTGTCTCCGCAACGACGACACCTTTCCCAAGTGCCAATCCATCTGCCTTGACGACGATAGGAGCGCCTTTCTCCTCGATATAAGCCTTGGCCTCCTCGAAATCTGAAAATGTGCCATAGGCTGCTGTCGGAACGTCATATTTGACCATGATTTCCTTAGCAAAATCCTTGGACCACTCCAGCTCCGCTGCCAATCTTGTTGGACCAAAGGCTTTGAGACCAGCTTGGTTAAAATCATCCACAATTCCAGCAGCAAGGGCATCATCTGGCCCGATGAAGGTCCAAGCAATATCGTTGGCCTTTGCAAACTCAATTAACTTAGAATGTTCGGAAATAGAGATGTTTACCAATTCCAGGCCATCCAGAGTCATCCCGTCATTCCCAGGAGCCACAAAGACTTTTTCAACGTCTTTTGATTCAAATAACTTCTTAGCAATCGCATGTTCACGACCACCCGAACCGACAACTAATAGCTTCATCTTTCAACCTCTTTGGCGAATTATTTACTAACATTATATCATAAACGTTCGTTTTAATCTTGTTTCACTTAGCATTTTAAACCAAAAAAGGAAAGAAACTGTTTTCTTCCCTTTCGTTTTTTAATGCCTAAAATGTCTCACTCCTGTGAAGACCATGGTCAAGCCATATTTGTCCGCCGCTTCGATAGACTCTTGGTCACGTACTGATCCACCTGGTTGGATGATGGCTTTGATACCTGCTTTGGCGATTTCTTCCACATTATCCGCAAATGGGAAAAAGGCATCTGAAGCAAGAACAGCACCGTCAAGACGGTCTTTAGCTTGATCAATGGCGATACGAACAGAGGCCACACGGTTAGTTTGACCTGGGCCGACACCCAGCGTCATGTGGTCGTTGGTGATGATGATACCGTTTGATTTGACATACTTGATAGCCTTCCAAGCGAACTCAAGAGCTGTCGCTTCTGTCTCGGTTGGCTGGCGTTTGGTCACCACTTGCCAGTCAGCTGGGCTCTCTTTGACAACGTCTTGGTTTTGAACGAGGAGTCCACCGACAACACCTGTGTATTCTGCTTCCACTTCACTAGCGTCTTGGGCATCAAATGGCAAGGCAAGAATGCGCAAGTTTTTCTTTTTGTTGGTCAAAATAGCTAGCGCTTCATCCGTATAGCTTGGTGCGATGATGATCTCGAGGAAAACGCCATGCATCTTCTCAGCTGTCGTAGCATCCACCTCACGGTTGAGAACGACAATCCCACCAAAGATAGAAACTGGGTCAGACTCATAAGCGTAGTCCCAAGCAGTCTCGATGTCATCAGCTTGACCAATCCCACATGGGTTCATGTGTTTGAGAGCTACAACCGTTGGACGTTCTTTGAAGTCACGGATGATACGGATAGCAGCATCGGCATCACGGATATTGTTAAAGGACAATTCCTTACCGTTAAGCTGTTTGGCTGAAGCGATGGAGTAATCCGTTGGCAAGGCTTTTTGGTAGAAGTCCGCATCCTGTTGTGGGTTCTCACCGTAACGCATGGCTTGCTTGAGGTCATAGGTTAAAGTGAGTTTTTCAGGTTTGCTTTCTCCCACTTGTGCTGTGAAATACTCTGCAATCAAGGCATCATAAGCTGCTGTGTGACGAAAAACCTTAGCCGCTAAACGTTGGCGAGTTTCGTAAGTCGTTTCACCATTGGCTGACAATTCGTCAAGAACCACCGCATAATCCACTGGGTCTACCACAACTGTTACGCTGGCGTGGTTTTTAGCTGCTGAACGAAGCATAGATGGCCCGCCGATATCGATGTTCTCAACCGCATCAGCGTACGTCACGTCTGGTTTGAGAATCGTTTCCTTGAATGGGTAAAGGTTGACTACAACAAGGTCAATCAATTCGATCTTATTGTCCTTAGCCGCTTGAAGGTGACTATCCAAGTCACGACGAGCGAGGAGCCCACCATGGATATTTGGATGGAGGGTCTTAACACGACCGTCCATCATTTCTGGGAAGCCCGTCACATCATCAATTGCAATGGTCTCCACCCCAGCATGATCAAGGGTAACCTTTGTCCCACCTGTCGAGATAATCTCCCAACCGAGTTTTTTAAGTTCTTGGGCAAATTCAACAATGCCCGCTTTGTCTGAGACGCTGATTAAGGCCTTTTTCGTCATTCTATTCCTCTTTCTTTAGATCCAAGCGCATAGCGACTTCGTTATTTTCTTCTATAAATCCTGTTTCCTGAAAACCCAGACTAGTCAACAGGTGCTTCATTTTTTCATTTCCAACCACATAATCTGCGGTAATATGACTGCAAGCTCTATCCATCTGAGCCTCTTTGATTAGAACTTCCAAGGCTTTTCGACCATAACCTCTTCCTTGGTACTGCTGACCAATCATTATCCGCCAGATAAAGTATTCCGCTTCATCCTTGTCTATTTCTAGCAGGAGAAAGCCAACCACTTGCTTATCCCAATAGATTGCCATCGGAAACACATCTTCGTTTTTCCGGTAGAGCCATGCATCAGCTAAAGAGCGAACATTTGGAGCTACGAAACGTGCTCGTTCATCAGCTTCTGATATTTTCAAATCCAGCACTGCCTGAAAACTGCTCTCATCTACCAATTTCAGTTCAATCATTTTTTCTCCTAGCAAGGTTGCGCAATCAAAACTTGATTTACTTCTTACCTTCTCTCCACTCCCAAGCTATCCAGCACTTCCGGATACAACTTGTACTCTGCCTCATGAATCCGAGCTTCAAAGCTTTCGATGGTATCATCAGCTAGACGTGGAACACGGACTTGTTTGATGACCTTGCCTGTGTCCACACCTGAGTCCACCCAGTGAATGGTGACGCCACTCTCAGCAACACCAGCATTCCAAGCGTCCTCAATCCCATGAGCTCCTGGAAATTCGGGCAGGTAGGCAGGATGAATGTTAATGATCCGACTCTCGTAAGCAGCGAGCAAAGTTGGCCCAACGATTTTCATGTAGCCGGCGAGGCAAACCAAGTCAATCTGGTGTTCTTCCAAGAGTTCGACAAGAGCTGCTTCGTAGTCTGCCTTGTTCTCAAACTCCTTGAGTTCAAAAGCATAGGACAGAACGCCAAGCTTGTCTGCACGCTCGAGCACATAGGCGTCACGATGGTCTGAAAAAACAAACTCCACCGGAAATTCTTCGGCAATCACCTGAAAATTTGAGCCATTACCAGAGGCAAAAACCGCTATTTTTTTCATTTGATGATGACACTTTCGTTTTCTTTCTTGACGATGCGACCAATTTCATAGACTGGTTCATCCAGCAATTCCTTGACACGACCTACATTTTCAGGGCTAACTGCCAGCATGAGTCCCACACCCATATTGAAGATTTCAAACATTTCTTCGTGCTTGATTTCACCGTATTTTTCAAGGGCTTTGAAAATCGGAAGCACTGGAACCTTGTCTTCTTCAATTTCCGCAGCTAGGTCAGCCGCAAACATACGAGGAACATTCTCGATAAAGCCGCCACCTGTGATGTGAGCAATGCCGTTGACTAACTCTTCCTTGATGAGTGGCAAGACAGCCTTGACATAGATACGAGTCGGCTCAAGAAGAACTTCCTTGAGTTTCTTGCCTTCCAATTCTGGTAAAACTTCCTCACCTGTATAGTCGGCAAAGACACGACGAACGAGTGAGTAACCATTAGAGTGAATCCCACTTGAGGCAAGTCCGAGAAGAACATCACCTTCTGCCACTTTTGAACCGTCGATGATTTGGGATTTTTCAGCCACACCGACCGCAAAACCAGCCAAGTCATAGTCATCTTCACCATACATACCTGGCATTTCAGCCGTTTCCCCACCGATGAGGGCAGCACCAGCCTGCACACAACCTTCTGCGACACCAGCGACCACTTGTTCTAGCTTAGCTGGTTCATTCTTCCCTGTCGCCACATAGTCGAGGAAATAGAGGGGCTCAGCACCCGCAGCGATGATATCATTGACACACATGGCCACACAGTCCTGCCCAATGGTATCGTGCTTGTCGTACTTGATAGCCAGCATGAGCTTGGTCCCGACACCGTCAGTCCCTGAGATCAAGACAGGCTCTTTAACACCTGTTTTTGAAAGATCGAACATGCCACCAAAGCCACCAAGAGCTCCCATGACACCTGCACGCTCCGTACGATCCACGTGCTTTTTGATCCGCTCAACAACTTCATAACCTGCTTCAACATCTACACCTGACTGGGCATAAGCATTTTTATTTGTCATCTTCTCTTCCTTTCCTTTCATGGAGAGTCTTTATCCGTCTATTTGTAAAAACTGGTCTTATCCCCCAAGCTTCTACGATATTCTTCCTCATAATCGTAGAGAGGAGTTGGGTAGTCTCCATCAAAATAAGCGACACAGAGACCACCGTTCGGCGCATCTGTTTCGATGCCGATAGAATCAATCAAGCCATCAATCGAAAGATAGGTCAGGCTATCCGCACCAATGATTTGGCAGGTTTCTTCTACCGTATGATTGGCTGCAATCAGCTCCTGACGCGTCTGGATATCAATCCCGTAGAAGCATGGGTAAGCAAGAGCAGGACTGCCAATAGCAACGTGAACCTCAGAAGCCCCCGCTTCTTTCAAGAGCTGAACGATACGGCGAGAGGTTGTCCCACGAACAATGGAATCATCCACCATCACCACACGTTTGCCTTTGACAACACCCGAAACAGCAGACAGTTTCATCCGCACCCCTTGCTCCCGCAATTCTTGAGTCGGCTGGATAAAGGTGCGTTGGGTATATTGGTTTTTGATTAGCCCCATTTCATTTGGCAGACCGGATTCTTCCGCAAAGCCCATGGCTGCACTTAGGGAAGAATTGGGCACACCGACTACGATATCCGCCTCATGCTTAAATTCACGCGCTAATTGGGCACCCATACGTTTGCGAGCTGTATGGACATTGACCCCATGGATGTTAGAGTCAGGGCGAGCAAAATAGATATACTCCATAGAGCAAATCGCCAACTGGGTATCATTCGTATAGCTATCGTACTGGATGCCATTGTCATCCACAATCACAATTTCTCCTGGTTTTACATCACGAATCCACTCTGCACCGATGACTTCAAAGGCACAAGTTTCAGATGAAACCACCACCGCTCCATTGGCCATTTTCCCAATAGAAAGCGGACGGAAGCCATTAGGATCAAGCGCAGCAATCAACTTGTCCTCAAATAGCAAGATATAAGCAAAGCCACCTTTGACAAGGCTGAGCGCTTCTTTGATTTTCCCCATCAAGCTAGGGTTGTGACTACGGCGAATGAGGTGAGCCAAGATTTCCGAGTCCGAAGTTGAACTGAAAATAGCTCCTCTTTGTTCCAATTCTTTCTTGAGCGATTCGGCATTGGTCAAGTTTCCGTTGTGAGCCAATCCAAACTGCATATCATGAAAGCGAAAGAGGAAGGGCTGGATATTATCTACAGAAGCTTCGCCAGCAGTCGCATAACGCACGTGTCCAATCGCTCCGGTCCCTGTCAATTTATCCAAATTAGCTGGATTTCTGAACACTTCTGATAAAAGCCCCATGTCACGATGACGCTTCAATTGCCCCTGATCACTGGAGAGGATTCCTGCCCCTTCCTGACCACGGTGCTGAAGACTGTGGAGACCAAAATAGGTCAATTTAGCAGCATCTGGATGTCCCCAGATACCGAAAACACCACATTCTTCATTAAGAGATTTTACTTCGTATGTCATTTTTTATACCTTTTATTTCCCTGTGAAATAACGTACCGCCGACGCAAACAGGTGCTGGTCTTTATTTCCTGGGATGTTTTGGAAAAGACCGTCTTCATAACGTTCTGAGTGTCCCATCTTACCGATGATTTGACCATTCTTGCTGGTAATTCCTTCGATGGCATTTACAGAACCATTCGGATTGTACTTAGAATCCATACTTGGTTTGCCGTCAAAGTCAACGTATTGGCTAAAGATTTGACCATTGTCACGGAGCTCAGCGAATTCCTCAGCCGTCACAACAAACTTCCCTTCACCGTGTGATACTGGAATGGCATGGATATCGCCCACTTGTACTCCAGCCAACCATGGTGAGTTGGTATTGGCAATCCGAGTTTCCACCATCTTGGCCACGTGCTGGTTGGCATCATTGTAGAAGAGGGTTGGGCTGGTACTGTTAGCATCTTCAAAGTTTCCATATGGAAGAAGACCTGATTTGACCAAGGCCTGGAACCCATTACAGATACCGATAATCAAGCCACCACGAGCGATAAAGCTATCAATGGCTGCACGCACTTTTTCATTGAGCAAGATATTCACGATAAATTTAGCTGATCCATCTGGCTCATCCGCAGCTGAGAATCCACCTGCAAAGAAGAGAATGTTTGCCTTGCCGATATTGTCAACCATAGTTTCAACTGACTTGACAATAGCTTCTTCATTCAAGGTCACGAATGGCACCAAGTTAACCTCTGCACCTTCTTTTTCAAAGGCTTTGGCTGAGTCGTATTCTGAGTTGGTTCCTGGGAAGACTGGAATGTAAACCACAGGTTTTTCACTAGTTTCCTTGGCTTTGATGACTGCGTCAGAAGCGACAGCTGGAACTTCAGCCAGTTCTTTGGCTTGGGCAAATTCTGTTGGGTAAACTTCTTCCAGTTTCCCTTGGAAGGCACTGTCAAGTTTGTGTCCATCTAGCTTCACACCGTTGACAGTCAGTGTAAAGTCTGCTTTCGTTTGTCCAATCTTCTCTACTCCAGCGATTTCTTCAGAAGATGTGAAGACAAATCCGCCTAATTGAGCTGTCAAGGCTGTTTCAAGTTTAGGCAAGGTCACCTCTGCACCGATATGGTTCCCAAAGGTAGCAAGGGCCAAGCTTTCAAGCACACCACCATATTTAACAGCTGATGCAGATGTTACTTTATGTCCAGCTTGGATGGCTTCAAATTGAGCAAAGTTAGACTTAATCAAGTCAAAATCAATCTCTTGTGCCAAAGATTGACCTGGGATGTAGTAGATGTTTTCACCAGCAGTCTTGAACTCAGGAGAGAGCACCTTACGGCTATCTGCCGTCGTCACCCCAAAGGCAACCAAGGTTGGCGGTACAGTCAATTCTTCAAAAGTACCAGACATAGAGTCCTTACCACCGATAGATGGCAAACCAAGCTGAATTTGTGCTTCGATAGAACCTAGAAGAGCTGCTACTGGCTGACCAAAACGCTCAGCTTGCTTGTCCATCCGCTCAAAATACTCTTGGTATGAGAAGCGAGCCTTGGACCAGTTTGCACCAGCAGCTACCAAACGAGCAGTCGCTTCGATTACTGCATAGGCAGCGCCATGGTATGGAGACCATTCTGCTACATAAGGGTTAAAACCTTGAGCCATGACTGATGCAGTGTGAGTTACACCGTGTTGAACTGGCAATTTCTGCACAGATGCCTCAGTTGGTGTGAGTTGGTAGCGACCACCAAGTGGGTGATTGACCGTTGAACGACCGACCGAACAGTCAAAGATGGTTTGCAATCCTTTTTGACTCGCATGGTTGAGATCAGATAGAACCGCAAGGGTATCTGCTTCAAGTGTGTCAACGCTTGTTGTGCGTTCTTCTGGAAGTTTGACACCCTTGTCTACCACCTTGGCATCAACGACTACGCGCACACCGTTGGTATCAAGGAAACGACGTTCCAAGTCAACAATCGTTTCACCATTCCAGTGCATGACAAGATTTGGTTTTTCAGTCACTGTTGCAACGACAACAGCGTCAATATTTTCTTTATTACATTCCGCAACGAAGGCATCTACGTCTTCAGGACGCACCACAACTGCCATCCGTTCTTGTGATTCAGAAATGGCAATTTCTGTACCGTTCAAACCTTGGTATTTAAGAGGAACCTTGTTGAGGTCAATTTCAAGACCATCTGCCAATTCACCGATAGCCACACAGACACCACCTGCTCCAAAGTCATTGGATTTCTTGATGAGACGAGTGACATCTCCATTACGGAAAAGACGTTGAATCTTGCGCTCTTCGATGGCATTCCCTTTTTGAACCTCAGCACCAGCAGTCTCCACAGACTCAACTGTTTGAACCTTAGAAGACCCTGTCGCACCACCGACACCGTCACGTCCAGTCTTACCACCGAGCAAGATAATTACGTCACCAGCTTCCGGTTTTTCACGGACTACATTGCCCTTAGGAGCAGCACCAACAACGGCACCAAGTTCCATGCGTTTAGCTACAAAGCCTGGGTGGAAATATTCACGAACGTAAGTCGTTGCAAGACCAATCTGGTTCCCATATGAAGAATAACCATGAGCCGCTGTCTTAGAAATGACTTGTTGTGGCAATTTCCCAGCGCGAGTTTCCGAAATCGGCGCTGTAATGTCACCAGCACCTGAGATACGCATGGCTTGGTAAACATAAGAACGGCCTGACAATGGGTCACGAATAGCGCCACCGATACAAGTTGCCGCTCCACCAAATGGCTCAATTTCCGTTGGGTGATTGTGAGTTTCATTCTTGAACATTAGGAGCCATGGTTCCTTGACACCATCAACGTCCACTTCAATTTCAACCGAGCAGGCATTGATTTCGTCTGACACTTCCATATCGTCCAAACGCCCATTAGCACGCTCATAACGACCAAAAATAGTCGCCATATCCATCAAGGTTTGTGGCTTTTCAGACCGACCTAGTTCCTCACGCATGGCAATATACTTGTCATAAGTCGCCTGCAATTGCTTTTGGAATTTAGAAGCTGAGAAATCAATCTGTTTCAACTCGGTCTCAAAAGTCGTGTGACGGCAGTGGTCAGACCAATAAGTGTCCAAAACCTTGAGCTCTGTTTCCGTCGGCACGCGCCCGATTGACTTGAAGTAGTCTTGGATAAAGAGCAAATCATCCACTTCCATTGCCATCCCTTGCTCTGCCTTGTAGCGAGCAAAGTCTTCTGCCGTATAACTTTCAAAGAAAGTCAATTTAGGAATGGTCTTGTCTGACTCTGAAAATTCCTGCTTGGCAATCCCTGTCGTGATGTCCTTGAAACGAGAATCAACTGGGTTGAGCAGGTAGTTCTTGACCGCTTCCAACTCCATCGCATCAATATCTTTATTGACCAAGTACAGTTGGGCTGTATTGACTGTCACATCACTCGAACTCCCCAGCAAAAGCAAGGCTTCCTGTGACGAAGTTGCACGCTGGTCAAACTGTCCTGGCAGGCTTTCAATGGCAAAGAAAGCATAGTTGGCAAGATCCTCCTGCACAGCTGATTCATCCAAGATACGGTCTGTCACCTGCTCAGAGAAGATGTGCTTCTCCGCGGGTGCAAACAAGTCCTCTGCCAAATCAAAGACATCATAAACTTGCACAATGCGAATACTTTTCAAAGTTGAAATTCCCAAGTTATGCTGGAGCTCCCTTACCAAACTCTCTGACTTGACCTGAAAATCAGCCTTTTTTTCAACAAAAATACGTTTATCCATCAATTCTTATTCCTTTATTTCAGCTCTTGCAATGTTCCCAAACGACCTTGAAGGTGTTATTTTAAACCTTGCAACTTTTCCCAGACAATCTCGTAAACATCAGTTAGTTCTCCCAATCCCCTACGGAAAACATCCTTATCCATGTGGTTGCCATCTGCATCCCACAAACGGCAGTTATCTGGTGAAAACTCGTCTGCCAAGATAATCTTGCCATCCTTGTCAAAACCGAACTCTAGCTTAAAGTCAATCAATTTAAGACCAATCTCAGCAAACCAAGCTTTCAAGAGCTCATTGATACGACGGGTTTCTTCTTTCAAGTAAGCAATCTGCTGGTCATCCGCAATTTTTAGGAATTTCACATGCTCATCATTGATAAAGGGATCATCCAAATCATCATTTTTATAGTAAAATTCGACAATTGGAGTCTCAAATGCGATACCTTCTTCTACGCCAAAACGTTTTGAAAAGGAACCAGCCGTGTAGTTGCGGAGCACAACTTCCAAAGGAATAATCTCCACCTTTTTATTGAGTTGTTCCGTATCCGAAATTTTCTCCACAAAGTGAGTCGCTACACCAGCCGCATTTAATTTCTCAAAAATAAAAGATGAAATCTGATTATTTAACACTCCCTTGCCCGCAATCTGCTCCTTCTTGACACCGTTAAAAGCAGTCGCCTGGTCCTTGTAAGTTGAAATAATGAGATTTTCATCCTCAGTTGTATAGATATCCTTGGCTTTTCCCGAATAGATAAGTTTTTTTGACATTTTAAAGTTCGCCTTTCGTATTACTTGAGCACATTCTACCACAAAACAAACAAAAATTCAAGATTTTTACGAACTATTAACAAAATGGCACTTGTTGCGTAAAGAAAAAACTGCAAAACACCTTTGTCTTACAGTTTTTCAATCAGTTATCTCTAAAAAAAACAATCATTATTCTCTGTTCAAAAATTGATCCCAATAATAGCGCAAATAGCTTTTCTTTCCCGTAATCATCTGCAAACGGCCTTCTAAACCATAACGAAGTGTTGTAGCCTGCTCAGAAGTCAGATGGGTCTCTGCCTCAATTTTAAAGAAATTTCCTTGTTCAGTCTTTGTAGCTGTCGCATCAATACTCGTAATCGTAGAATCCAGGAAAATTTGATTCTTGGCATCATTAGTCGTAGTATAACGGACAGAGTCCCCAATCTTAACTCTAGCAACATCTTTTGAACTGAGATAGGCTGTAAGTTTGGTTTTTCCTTCTTTTTCCAAGGATGGATAGAGTTGGGCTAGCAATGTCCCCTCTGCAACCATTGTAGAATCACTGGTTTCAGGATTAAGGTGAAGCACCCCATCCTCACTTGCTGTAATTTTCCCCTTGTCCAGCAGACCTCCTTGGACCTTCTTACCTGATTCCGCCTCCAAAATTTTCTGATCCAAAAGAGTTAATTCCTGACCGACTTTGACTAAGTACTGAGACTTGAGCGATTCTAGTTGACTATCTAGTCCCGTTGCGTGGGCTTGTTGAGCTCCAGAACCCGCATATTGCACACGATAAGTAGCTAAACTAGACTCTAGCTGAGCAATTTGTGCATCCACCTGTGCAATAACTTGCGATTTAGCTTGCGAATCATCTCCAGCTTGGTTTTTATAGATCTGATAGAAAGAGTAGGCTGGATTTTGACTGTCCAGTTGAGCTCCTGTTTCAATCGCCGACTTAGCTGTTTTATAATCTCGGATTTTATCCTCTGTTTGGCTGATAAGATTACCAATCTCGGCCTGGCTCTGACTGGCCGCCGCATTTTGAGAGGAAATGCTGGCATTTTGCTGTGAAATATTGCTCCTCAGACTACTAGCTTGGCTGAGATAGTCTCGAAACATCTCCTGATATCCAAACTTATCTGCCTCTGGAAATTGATCACTCCCCTCTTTCAAACTGGATTGCAAATACCCCAACTGCTTTTTTTGATCCTTTAACATCTCCAATTGACTGGCATATGTCTCAACCTGGACAGCCTCCGCCCCTTGCTGGTACTGAACGAGCAGATCTCCTTGCTTAACCAACTTGTTTTCTTCCAGATAGTTGCCCACAATGCGTTGATTGCTAGTCGACTGGATGTTAGCAATGATCCGACTAGGTTCGACAGTGGCTCTGGTAGACAAACTAATTTCCTTCTCTGCAAAGACTGCAAATCCTAGCAGAAACACGAGCAGAAGCGACATAGGTAAAATCACCCGACTGGAAAAATTATGGTAACGACGATTATAAAACTCCGCACTTTCTAAAAATTCTGGTTTCATCCTCTCCTCTTTCTAGCTATTCACCAAATGGGTATAAAAGCCATCCTGTGCAAGCAAGTCTGCATGGGTACCTTCTTCGACAATCTTGCCCTGATCCAAGACAACAACCTTCTCTGTCCGCTCAGCAATTGTCAAGCGGTGGGCGATGAAAATAAGGGTCTTGTCTAGTGTCATGAGATTATCCACGATCCGCTTCTCTGTCAAGATATCCAGACTGCTGGTCGCCTCGTCCAATATCAGAACAGGCGCATCCGTTAAAAGAGCACGCGCCAAAGCGATTCGTTGTCGTTGCCCCCCAGAAATACCTGCCCCATCCGAAGTCAATTCTGTCTGGTAATTCAGTGGCATGCGCTCAATGTCCTCCCGAATCTCTGCCAATTCGACCGCCCGTAAGATATCTTCTTGAGTAGTCCCCTCCTTGGCTCCAAGGAGAAGATTCTCCAAAATCGTTCCGTTAAAGACATAGGGCTGTTGAGGCAGATAGTTGATGTACTGGCGCAAGGCCTTTTTGTCAATCTGATTGAGATTGACACCACCCAGACTAATCTCTCCCTGACTAGGATCGTAGAAATTAACCATCATCTTGGCCAAGGTCGTCTTACCTGACCCTGAAATCCCCACAAAAGCCATCTTAGACCCTTGGGGAATGGTCAAATTGATATCCGACAAGACGTCACGACCATAGCCATACTTATAGTGAACCTGCGTAAAGGTCATATCTCCCTTCATCATGCTCAAATCTTCGACTGTTTTCTTCTCCTCAAACTCCGAAGCTACCAGATAGACCTCGTTCAGACGGTTATTGGCAACCTGCGCTGTCTGAAGTTTGGTTTGCAGATTAATGATATTTTCCAAAGGATTGGTAAAGTAAATAAGCAAAGTATTATAGGTAATCAATTGCCCCAAACTCATTTTCCCATCCATGACAAGAATAGCTCCCAGCCAGAGAACGGCAACATTGAGCAGGAGCTGGGCAACTTTTTTCAGAGCCTTTTGCTGGCTTTCTGCCCGACTATAGGTAAAAGATTTTTTTAGATAAGCCACAAATTCCTTATCAATCTTTTGATAGCGCGAACTCTCACTGGTCAAAGATTTAATGGTCTCAATGCCGTTGATGTCCTCGATGATAGAAGAAGACAGAACCGCATTAGCTTCCATGGTATCACGATTCATCCTTTCAAAAGGCTTCATAAAAGCAAAGATGATCACTGTATAGATGGGAAACGCAAGCAGATTAATGAAAAAGAGCGTCATATTTTGTGAAAACAGGACAAGCGAGATAATCAAAATCGTCGACACATCTAGGAAAATCGACAGAATGGTCGACGCCAGCGCATCGATGATACTGTTGGCATCTGTAAAACGAGACACGATTTCTCCTGTCCTGCGTGTCGCAAAAAAGGACATTGGCAGGTGAAAAACATGCTTGATGTAGGACAAAATAACGTCAATCGACAAGCGTTGCCCAAGGATCAGTAGGAGATATTCCTGCGCGTAGGACAAAATTTGCTGGAGAATATAGACGATGACCAGCCCAATAGAGATAATACCCAGTGTCGAGCGCATCTGGTCTGGCACGTAACTATCAATGATGGACTGAAGATAGTAGGAACCCACGATATTGATCAAGGTTACCAAGAGTGTCGCTAGGACGATATTGGTAATTAAGCCACGCTGCTTGAGTAAGATCGGCAAGAAGGATAGGAGTCCCTGTTTTTTCTCCTTATGAGGTTTGTAGTCCGGTGATGGTGCCATAAAAATACTAACTCCTGTCCACTCTTGCGCAAATCGCTCACGGGAAATCTTAGTCAGCTTGACACCAGGATCCGGATCAGCGATATGAATGTGCTTTTTATCCTTACCTGTCACCACATAGTAGTGGAGCAACTTCCCTTCCTTGAGCACATGAGCCACAAACGGAAAGGTCATATCTGGCAGATCAAAGAGCGTCATATCCGCCTTGATAGCTCGCGTTTCAAAGCCAATCTCCTCTGCCACCTTGACCAAACCCAAGGCAGTCGTCCCATCCATGGTCGTCTTGGCTAACTCTCGCAGGTGAGCCAAGGAGTAATAACTACCGTAGTAGCCAAATACCATGGCCAAGGAAGCCACGCCGCAATCCATCTGATCCACCTGAGGGCGATAGTGTCTTTTCCCAAATTTCATATCCATCTCCTTTTTCTAACAATCTCTTTAAAAATTTGTAAGATTATTGTAACCAAACAAGGAAGGAATAGGGGAATTATTTCTGAAAAAACAATATTCTCACCTGAACAGCACTTTTACCAAAGAAAATAGGCAGAACAAGAGTCCTGCCTAGAATATTCAATTACACAGATTTCTTGCCTTTCCCACTTCTTTTGTGAATGGCGTATAAAACGATAAACGCAAACGCAGGTGGCACCAGATAACTACTTTCACTCATTGTTAGCTGAAATCCAAGAGTTGCTAGAATCGTAAAGATGAAAATATTCATTAAAAATAGGAAAATAATATAGTAGAAAATATTTTACAATCCTAATCATTCTATTCTCCTTTTCTTTCTCCTTGGCCCCGATACAGTAAAATAAATACCACTAAAAACAAGGAGATCGTAAGTAGATCAAAATATTCAAACCATGTAGGTAGATGTATCTTGTTTATATCGGCCACGATTCTAATAATTAGATAAGCCATCGAGCTAAATAATACAGTGGTCTCTGGCCAAGCTTTTTGTAGTAATTGAACGACTTTCATCTCAAACTCCAATCTGATGTTCCATCAATTCCCAATCTTACTATCTGTTGTTTTGTACTTGTATCCTCCATAAAACAAACTAAGCAGAATCGGACAAGTCTCTGGATAAAACAAGGCGGAAAAACTCCGCCATTTACATGCACAAAATCCTTTCCATTCAGATTCATCATTTATAGTTTTGATTATTTTTCTTCAAATCCTTACAAAAAATACCAAAATAGCCTGCAGCAATCAAACCTATTAAACTCCATTGCCAATCAAAAGATACTAGCGAACCCGTACGAATTAGATGAAGCGTAAGATTAAGACCTATGCCTAACAAAGGTAGTATAGTGGCTAGCTTAGGTAACAATGTATTGAGATTTAGGTTACGATTCATAGTTAATTTCCTTCTATATTTAGCTTAACGTTTACTTCCTAGATAACGCCCATACATATAAGAAGCTACTCCTAATACACCCCAAGCTATTGCTGTGGAAGTAGTGACAATGAAGCCTCCTTCAGTAAGAGCCAAATCTTCTTCTGTCATGATATCAAATTTTTCATCCATTTCTTTCATTTTTCTCTCTCCTTTTTAAATAATGCTGGCTAATCCAATAGCTACTCCAATCAAAAGCCCTACTATTCCTAAATTAGTTCTTATTTCATTAATAGTAACTAAAATAGCAGTTGCCATACACTAAAAATAGTTCTCTTTAAACCTTGTCTTTAGCTGAATCCAAGTAACTCATCATCAAAATAAGCATCGGAACAACTAATTCTGTTTGGAAATATTTTTCAACATTAAAGGTGATTACATTTAAATCTCCCAATATGCAAAGCACTCCAAAAATAATTAGAACTGCTCCCATTACATTTTTTAGATTTTTCATACAAGTCTACTTTTATCCAAATTTACGTTTTAAATCTTGACCAATTAATCGACCACCAAGGAAAATTGCTACTCCTCCAGCAATCGTGGCTATGGTAATTAAGCCACCTTCTGTATTCATCAATTCTTCTTCTGTCAATTCTGTCCATTTATTTAAATTCATTTTTTCTCTCCTTATTATTACATAAAATAGCCCCAAGCAATACCACCAATTAGTAAGACACCTCCTACAACTACAGCGGTAACCGACCCCCCATTCACATCCGTCAACTCTTCTTCCGTAAGAGCTACAAAGTTCTGTTCCATGTTGTCAAAGTTTGTCATTTGTTTTCTCCTTTATTTTTAGTTTACGGTTTCTAGGCTTTAAACCATTTTAAAAACCAGATTGGGTAAATTACTGAAATCATTTTCTTCTCTCCTTCCTTTTTCCTTACCTATTTATTCGAAAAACAATTAGAAAACGAACAATTCATTCATTTTTATTTTAAAAACCACTTAATGAACCACGGATAAAAACCGGTCACATACATAAACGTTCCTCCTTTTTCTTTCTCATCTCTTTATTCGCAATTTCTACTAAAAGTTTCCCTTTTTCTGCAAATAAAAAAACAACATGACTTGCATGTTGCTTTTTCCTATTTTTTATCTTTAATAATCGCTACTACATCCGCTACACTTTGAAGTTGGTCGATTTCCTCATCAGTGATTTCGATACCAAATTCATCTTCTAGTGTCAAGACAAACTCCATCAAATCCACTGAGTCCGCATCTAGATCGTCTTTCAAACTTAAGGCCTCTGTTACGGCAAAGTCTTCTCCCTGTCGCTCTTGGATAATGGTTACAATACGGTCAAAAATTTCTTTTTCTGTCATCTTTTTTTATTCTCCTGAAAATTCACGCGCAGTTTGAGCAACTACGTCTGTTTCTAGCATGGTACGAATCTGACGAATCGTACTGTACACAGCCTTGGCATCACTGGAGCCATGAGTTTTTACAACTGGCGCCTTGACACCAAACAAAACTGCTCCTCCAACATCTGAATAGTTGAGCTGTGTCTTCAACCCCTTAAGACTATCCTTGAGAAGTAGAGCACCTAGCTTCGCTCGAAGGCCACCACCCGTAATAGCATTTTTAAGTAAGCCCATGATTCCCAAAGCTGTACCTTCAATAGATTTGAGAACAGCGTTTCCCGTGAAACCATCTGTTACGACAACATCCGCAACGCCATTCATCAGATCACGCGCTTCCACGTTTCCAACAAAGTTCAAACTTTGATCAGCTACTAGCAAGTCGTATGTTTCCTTACGAAGCGGATCTCCCTTGCTGCTTTCTGTTCCATTGTTGAGCAAACCAACACGTGGTTTCGAAATCCCACGAACATTTTTCGCATAGAAGGAACCTAGGACAGCGTATTGGTGCAGATGATGGGCTGTATTTTCTGCATTGGCACCGAGATCTAGCATATCAAAGCCTTTTCCATCGATGGTCGGCAAGGTAGACATGAGTCCTGGACGATCGATATTCTTGATACGACCCACAATGAAGAATCCTGCAGCCAACAAGGCACCTGTATTCCCAGCTGAGAGGACGGCGTCTGCTTCTCCCTCTTTGACTGCCTTGGCTGCTAATACCATGCTGGCATTTTTCTTCTTACGGATAGCTTTTGTCGGCTCATCGTCTGAGTCAATTTTCTCATCTGTATGGATGATGCTAACTCGCTCTGTAGCTGTTAGATATTGCTTGATTTTACTTTCATCTCCGTAGAGTTGAATCTCAATATCTGAAAAGTCAGCAAGGGCTTGATTGACACCCTCAACGATGGCTTGAGGTGCGTAATCGCCCCCCATAGCATCTACTGCGATTTTTTTCATTTGTCTTCCTCTTTTAGTAATTGTCCCCAGTCTGCCAGGGAATCAATGAATTTCTTTGATTTTAGGTGAACCCCAACATACTCTTCGTAGAGTTGATCCATAAACTTGCGCAAGTCTTGCTTGATTTCGGCCTTAAGCGAAATAGTCTCCAAGGTTTCAAAATCAATGGCTTGAAATTGATTGAGCAGATAAGGGATATTGGGATTGAGATGACAACGTCTCTCATCTTCATGATAATGCTCTGGGCAAAGGCAGGCTCCATATTTAAAAGAAAAGTCAAAGGCCTGACCCACCCGATGGCAAAAGACACACTCATTAAAATTAAGGCTGATTCCAAATCGAGTCAAGATTTGAATTTCAAAAATATTGGTCAAAACCTGATAATCCAAGCCTGCTTCCATCAACTCCAGAGTCTTCCTCAAGAAAGCAAACAAGGGAGCATCCTGCTGATTATCCTGCAAACTAGCATCTGCAAGGGCAGCCACATAGGTTGCATAGGCCATGACAAAGAGATCACTATTAATCTTGGGAAAGGTCATCACCTCATGGTAGTCCTCGATGTAGCTAAGCCCGTCATCATTGATTCGCAAGAGAAATCGTGCCAACACCAAGGGCTGAATAACAGGAGCTAGTTTGGACTGGCCAGCGTGTTTGACGAAAAACATGCGCTTGCCCGCCTGCTCGGTAAAAATTTTGACTAGCTTGTCATCCTCACGAAAGTTACGATTGTAGAGCACCAAGCCTTGACTCGTGATAGACTGAATCATGCTTCTCTCATGTACTCCTCAAGTCGTTTCATGGCCTCTCTGATCGTTTCCATGCTAGCTGCATAGGACAGACGCACATAGCCTTCTCCGTAACGTCCAAAGGCTGCGCCAGGGATAAAGGCAACAGCCTTCTTCTGGGCAAAATCCTTGAGAAAAGCAAAGGAGTCTTGATTGTAACCTGCTGGAATCTTAGCAAAGATATAGAAGGCCCCATCTGGTTTGATAATCTCAAAACCAAGAGCAGTCATCTTTTCGATGATATAATCTCGACGCTGAATGTATTCCTTCTTCATAGGCTCTGCGTCGTTTTTACCAGCCGTCAAGGCCTCCACCGCAGCATGTTGCGCCATGGTATTTGCGGCAGTAACCAAATATTGGTGACTCTTGATTAACTGAGCTGTGAAAGCTGCAGGAGCAAAGATAAAGCCTAAACGCCAACCTGTCATAGCATGCGATTTAGATAAGCCATTAATAATAATAGCCTGGTCTCTCAGCATAGTTCCCAGAGATACATGAGCTTCCCCTGTATAGGTTAATTCTGAGTAGACCTCATCACAGATCACAAAAATCTCATACTTGCGTAAAACGTCTGCCAAGGCTTCCAACTGCTCCCGACTATAGGTAATTCCTGTCGGATTGGCTGGATAGTTGAGAATAACTGCTTTGAGTTTATCCCCTTGCTCCAGAATGGCCTTTTCCAACATCTCAGGAGTCAAGACAAAACCATTTTCAGTTGTATCAATCTCAACAATCTCTGCCCCAACCAGATTGACAATCGGCTCATAACCTGGATAGGCAGGAGCTGGCAAGAGCACCTTGTCCCCCTCTTCCAAAATAGCCGTCAAAGTAGCAGATAAAGCCTCTGTCGCCCCAATTGTAACCAAAATTTCATTTTCAGGATTATAATCTAGCTGGTATTTTTCTTTTACAAAGTCGCTAGCAGCCTGGCGCAAGGTCAGTAAACCGCTCATCCCTGTATAGTAGGATTGGTTCTGGTCAATGGCCCGCTTGGCTGCCTCCTTGACATGATCTGGCGTTGTAAAATCAGGTTCCCCCAAGGTCAAACGCAAGACCCCAGGAATCTCTGAAATAGCCTGGTCAAACTGGCGAATCAAGGAAACTTGAATCTTGTCTAACTGTTTATTAAAGCGCTTGGTTAAGTCCATAGATATCCCCCTTGCTTACAGAACATAGTACTATTATACTACAAAAGCTCCCTGATCGCAAAATCCATCTGAAACCTGCATTTTTCACTTTCTGTTTTACTTTTCTTCTCGACAGGACTATAATAATAAGTGCTTATTTTTGGAGGTTTATATGTCATTTTTATCAAAAAATGGAGCAGGAATCTTGGCCTGCCTTCTCATTTCTATCGCATCTTGGTTCCTGGGAGGATTTTTCCCCATCGTGGGGGCACCTGTCTTTGCAATTTTTGCAGGAATGCTCCTCCACCCCTGGCTCTCACCCTACAAACAACTAGACGCAGGTTTGACCTTTAGTTCCAAGAAATTGCTCCAGTATGCCGTTATCTTACTAGGTTTTGGTCTCAATATCTCGCAAGTCTTCGCAGTTGGACAAACTTCACTCCCTGTCATCCTTTCCACCATTTCGATTTCCTTAATCGTTGCCTACCTCTTCCAGCGTTTCTTTGCGCTAGACACAAAACTGGCTACCTTGATTGGAGTGGGATCTTCTATCTGCGGTGGTTCTGCCATTGCTGCGACAGCGCCCGTTATCCATGCCAAGGAAAAAGAAGTAGCCCAAGCCATTTCCGTTATCTTTTTCTTCAATGTCTTGGCTGCACTCATCTTTCCAACTCTAGGAACCTGGCTTCACTTATCCAATGATGGCTTCGCCCTCTTTGCAGGAACTGCGGTCAATGATACTTCTTCTGTAACGGCTACCGCCAGCTCCTGGGACAGTCTTTATCAGACCAATACCCTTGAATCTGCAACCATTGTGAAACTCACGCGCACCTTAGCAATCATTCCCATCACTCTCTTTCTCTCCTACTGGCAAAGTCGCCAACAAAAAAACAGTCAAGATTTCCAACTAAAAAAAGTCTTCCCACTTTTTATCCTTTATTTCATTCTAGCCTCTCTCTTAACGACTCTTCTCACCTCTCTCGGCGTGTCTAGTAGCTTCTTCACCCCTCTCAAACAACTCTCCAAATTTCTCATTATCATGGCTATGAGTGCCATCGGTCTCAAAACCAATCTGATTGCCATGGTCAAATCCAGCGGTAAATCCATTCTTCTTGGAGCACTTTGCTGGATTGCTATCATCCTCACCAGTCTTGTCATGCAAGCATTGATTGGTACTTTATAAAATAAAAAGGTAGCCCATGGCTACCTTTTTATTGCTCAAGAATTAAGCGAGTATGTTCTCTCTTAATACAGCGATTCATCACGATGTCATCGCATCCTCCAGCACGCAAGATTTCTTCCGCTTCTAGATTTTCAAGTCCTAATTGCGCCCAGAAAATCTTGGCATCTGCCTTGAGAAAATCACGCGCCACATCTGGTAAAAACTCGCTCCGTCGGTATACATTGACAATGTCCACAGGAAAAGGAATCTCAACTAGACTCGCATAAGCCTTCTCTCCCAAAATTTCTCCACCTGCAGCCTTGGGATTAACTGGAATGATTTTATAGCCCCGAGCTTGCATTTCCTTGGTCACTCGATTACTAGTTGTTTCCTCACGGTCAGACAAGCCCACTACCGCTAACGTTTTACTGGTCTCCAGATACTGACGGATCACACCATCACTTGGATTGATAAATTCTTGACTCATAGAAATCCTCCTTTTTCTCAGTATAGCATATTTCACAAATACTGACTATTTTTAACATAAAAAACTTCTTAAATCCTTTAAGCAGATTTAAGAAGTTAAAAAATTATTTATTTTATCCTATCTAGTTGCTTTGTATGCAAGCTGATCACCATGTTGCTTCACAAACTCATCCATCTCTGAATCAGGAATTTGGCGAAGATAGAGATTAGCACGAATAGTATCATCCTCTTCACGACAAGTTGAGAGAACAAGATACTTATCTGTAGCAGCTACTTTTACATTTGGTTTCTTAACCTCTGCTGTATCATAAATAGTAGTTAACTGTTTTTCAAAATCTTTATCATCTTCAAAACTAGTACGATAGAAGGCTGTTTCTTCTGGTACAATAATCATCGCAACAGCTTCGTAGTAATACTTCCTCTCAGGTGTTTCAACAACAACATAAGGGTGCTCATTAAAATATTCTTGACGACTATAGTAGTTCACATCATTAAACATACGATGATCACCAACTTTACTACCTCTAGCATGACCAAATAACCAAGTTAAATGATCACTAAAATCTTTCTTATTATCAGCATCCATGAATACTGCACCCAAATAAGGCACCTGTTCACCTTCAAAGGTCTTATTTAGATAAGTCTCATTGTCCTTTGTTTGAACAACAGGCTCGTCTAACTGTGTACCAGGAGCATAAACATAAGCAATTGTTTCAGAATTAGTTGCAGTTAAGCCCTTAAATCTATTTGAAAGATATTCTTTTTCTTCTGCACTAACAACATAGGCCGGTTTCGATGCTCCCTGAGTAACTTCTGGTTCGTTAGTTGTTCCCTTTGGAGTTGTAAAACCATTAAATACAAAATAACCACCTATTGCAACAAGCGCTACTGTAAGCACGGAGAGAATAATTTTCCAAATGGATGCTTTGGTTTTTTTAGAACGTTTACTCATTTTTTCTCCTTCAACTATTCTACTATATATCTATTATCAAAAAAATCACTGAAACAAAGTTTCAGTGATAGGATACTTCACCAAATAAATGAATTATTTAGCAGCGTGTGTTTTTGGAAGAGCTTTTTGACCAGCTTTTGCATCTACACCAGCTTTTTTAGCTGCTTCAGCAGATTTTTTAGCTTGATCAGCTACACCTGGTTTACCTTCTTCAGGTTTAGCTGATGGCTTATCAGCTGCTGCTTGACCAGGTGCTGCTTGACCAGGTGCTGCTTGATCAGCTGCTGCTTTACCATGTTCTTTCTCGTAACGAGCATTCTTTTGTTCTGGAGTTTCGTTCAAGATGTAGTATTTACCTTCAGCTTTCTTCGCTGAATTTTGAACTTCTTGGAATTTTTGTACATATTCATTACGTACATTCAAGAATGCAGTATTGTAAGCTGCCTCATAAGCTGCTTTCTTTTCACCATAAAGGTGTGATCCACCTTCGACAGCATCAAATTCTTTCTTAGCTGCTACAACTGCTGGATCAGCTGCTGCTTGAGCTTTGATTTCTGCTGCATGAGCGCTAAGGTACTCTTCAACTGTACGAGCACTTACAAATTCAGATTGGTTTTCATATGCTTCACGTGAATCATATGCTCCAGGAGTGTTAGCTCCACCATTGATATCTGCAAACGCTGGGGCTGCTGCAGAAAATACTGCAAGAGCTGCTACTGATGACAATAAAACTTTTTTCATTGTTTTATCTCCTCTTTAATTTCTTATTTAATTTATAAGGCCTTGCCCTATTACCTAAAGTATATCACATATATGGTGATTGTCAAGTATTTTTTTTAATTTTTTTAAAAAAATCTAATAAAGTAAGTTGAAATTTCGTTACATAAAAGAAGAAAGCGTTTTTGATCTATGCTAACTAATAGATCATTCGCAAAAAACGAACAATATATACTGGAACTTCTTTAGATTTATGGATTTATTAAATCTCTGTTTAGAATCTCTTATAATATATTCTAAAACAAAGTTTTCATTACTATTATATCCTCTACCATTATTACTCGCATATTTTCAGTTGTAAGTTTTAAATCTTTTTCTCAATACAAAATAGGGGAGAAAGAGGACGTTTTTCGTGGATACGGATAATAGCATCGCCTAGAAGATGAGCAATCGAAATTTGTTCAATCTTATCAATCAAACGCTCTTCTGGTAGGTAGATAGTATCCAAAACAACCAATTTTTTAATAGCTGATTTTTGGATATTGTCCATAGCTGGTCCTGAAAGTACTGGGTGCGTACAGCTTGCGTAAACTTCAACAGCACCTGCTTCAGCAAGAGCATCCGCCGCATGACAAATAGTTCCAGCTGTATCGATCATATCGTCAATCAAGATACAAGTCTTACCTTCTACCTTACCAATGATGTTCATCACTTCACTGGTATTCATCTTGTCTACACTACGGCGTTTGTCAATAATCGCAATCGGAGTTTTCAAAAACTCTGCCAATTTACGAGCACGAGTCACCCCACCATGGTCTGGGCTGACAACCACGTAGTCAGAGCCAACCATGCCACGACGTTCAAAATAGTCCGCAATCAATGGAGCACCCATCAAGTGATCTACGGGAATATCAAAGAATCCCTGAATCTGTGCAGCGTGCAAATCAATCGTCAACAAACGATCTACCCCAGCAACTTCTAGCATGTTTGCAACGAGCTTTGCAGTGATTGGCTCACGCGCGCGCGCTTTTCTATCCTGACGTGCATAGCCATAGTAAGGCATAACAACATTGACAGATTCTGCACTAGCACGCTTCAATGCGTCCACCATAATCAAAATTTCAAGTAAATTATCATTTACAGGTGAACTAGTTGATTGTAGGATAAAGACGTGTTTTCCACGGATTGATTCTTCGATGTTGACTTGAATCTCTCCATCTGAAAATTGGCGAACAGTCGATTTCCCCAACTCTATCCCAATTTCTTGCGCCACACGCTCTGCCAATTCTCTATTAGAAGAAAGGGCAAACAGCTTTAAATCAGAAAAAGACATGATTTCCTCCGGTATTTATGTATCACTTGTTTTTACACAACATTTTCCATCTACCATTGTAGCGCTTTTTCCTTTATTTTTCAATCAAAAATAAAACAAGAGTAAACATTTATACCCTTGTTTTTTGCTATTTTATATTAGCTATATTAAAACTAAAAATCCTACATTTTAACAATCGATTTTATGCTAGGATGAAATTTTTTCGAGACAAAGTTAGTATACTTCTCTCATACTCCCTGTATCCACATCATAGACAGCACCTGAAATAACCACATCATCAGGAATCAGTGGAGATTCTCGAAGCAATTGCATATCCTCTCTCACACTCTCTTCAACATCCTGGAATGGTAAAAAATCTTGATCAAACACATCAACCCCGAGTTCGTGCTTCAAATGCTCTTGAAAAGCCTCATTTTGAAAGGTCTGAGCTCCACAGTCTGTATGGTGAAGCACCACAATTTCACGTGTGCCCATTTGTTGCTGAGAGATCACCAGAGAACGAATCATGTCCTCAGTTACTCGACCACCCGCATTCCGCAAGATATGAGCATCCCCAAGGGCCAAACCAAGAGCATGGGCAACGTGTAGACGCGAGTCCATGCAGGTCACGATCGCTACTCTGGTTTTGGGTTTAAGTGGCAAATTTAACTGCCCATGTAGGGCAACATAAGCCTGATTGGCTTTCATAAACTGTTCAAAATACGACACGTTTTCCCCCTTAAAAATTTGATAATCAAATATTTCTCCTATCTTATCATTTTTAAGAGGATTTGTCACGGATTATGCAAAGACCTTTTTCAAAACTTCCTGAATAGTCGTCACACCAATGACCTCAATTTCCTTGGGTGGAGTGATTCCTGTCAAGGAATTCTTGGGTACATAAATCTTGGTAAAGCCCAATTTTGCCGCTTCATTGATACGTTGTTCGATACGATTCACGCGCCGAATTTCTCCGGTCAAGCCCAGTTCACCCACAAAACATTCCTGAGGATTGGTAGGCTTGTCCTTGTAACTAGAGGCAATAGCCACTGCAACGGCTAAGTCAATAGCAGGCTCATCCAATTTCACGCCACCAGCAGATTTGAGATAGGCATCCTGGTTTTGCAAGAGAAGCCCTGCTCGTTTTTCCAAAACAGCCATAATCAGACTTGCACGATTGAAATCAAGTCCAGTCGTCGTACGTTTAGCATTTCCAAACATGGTTGGTGTTACCAAAGCCTGAACCTCCGCCAAAATCGGACGGGTCCCTTCCATGGTCACAACGATTGACGAGCCAGTAGCCCCATCCAAACGCTCCTCTAGGAAAACTTGACTCGGATTGAGTACCTCAACCAATCCACCCGACTGCATCTCAAAAATCCCAATCTCATTAGTGGAACCAAAACGGTTTTTGACTGCCCTCAAAATACGGAAGGTATGGTGGCGCTCCCCTTCAAAGTAAAGCACCGTATCCACCATATGCTCCAACATACGCGGACCAGCCAAGGTCCCTTCCTTGGTCACATGCCCTACGATAAAGATGGCAATGTTATTGGTCTTAGCCAGCTGCATAAGCTCAGCGGTCACCTCACGCACCTGAGACACAGACCCTTGCACCCCTGAAATCTCAGGAGACATAATCGTCTGGATGGAGTCAACAATGAGGAAGTCTGGCTGAATTCTTTCTACTTCTGCGCGAACGCTCTGCATATTGGTCTCTGCATAGAGATAAAACTCACTATCAATATCTCCCAAGCGCTCTGCCCGTAACTTAATCTGCTGGGCAGACTCCTCCCCACTGACATAGAGAACCGTACCCACTTGTGACAGCTGCGTTGAAACTTGTAGGAGAAGGGTTGATTTCCCGATTCCTGGATCCCCACCGATAAGAACGAGACTCCCCGGTACCACTCCGCCTCCAAGCACACGGTTGAATTCCTCCATATCCGTCTTGGTTCGATTGACATTGATGGAAGTCACCTCAGCCAGTTTCATAGGCTTGGTTTTTTCACCTGTCAAGGACACTCGTGCATTCTTGACCTCGGCAACCTCAACCTCTTCTACAAAAGAAGACCAAGACCCACAGTTAGGACAACGCCCTAGATACTTAGGTGAATTATATTCACAATTTTGACAAATAAAAGTTGATTTTTTTTTAGCTATGATGATTCTCCTTCTACTGCAACTCCTATAGAGCGCCACTTATACAATGTATTTTGAAATTTCTTCTGGTTGACAACTCCGACAGCAGACAAATCGACAGAAACCTGATAATTCTCCTTGACAGCTGCCAAAACGGAAGCCTTAACACAGCCATTGCCATCTACCCCTATAAACTCTATGCTTTTAGCACCGTTTCCCTCTAAAAAATCTTTTAAATCTGGATTAGTAAAGCAAGAAGCCCGACGCTTCTCAAAGATACGAGAAGATACAAGGAGCAAGCCGGTCGCAAATTTCTTCTTTCTATCTTTTCTCTCCCAGAAAAAACGATTGAGAATATAGATAACTCGGTCACTGGGATAAGCAGCAATTTTGTCATTTACAGCTGCAGTCAGTTCTTCATGATATGCTTTTCCTACAGCAACATAATCTGACTGCATGTCTACAACTAATAAATAGTCTGCCATTTTATTCCTCTATTTCCCTGTTGACCCAAATCCACCAGTTCGCACGCCAGCTGCTTCATCTCCATCCGCGATTAAAAATGGTGCAAAGACAGCCTGAACTACACGTTCTCCAACTTCAAGAACAACTTCTTGATCTGTGATATTCTTCATCTGAGCAAAGATATGCCCCTCATTCCCAGGATTACCATAATAGTCTCCATCAATAACGCCAACAGAGTTGATTAAGACCAAACCTTTTTTACGAGGATTTGATGAACGGTCATAAAGATAGAGCACCTCAGTCGGCTGCATATAAGCCTTAACACCCGTTGGGACGAGAACAATCTCTCCTGGCGCAATAACCGTACGCACAGCAACCTTTAAATCATAACCAGCCGCGTGAGCTGTCTCACGCTTAGGTAACAAATTTTCATCTGTAAAACTCGAAACCAATTCAAAACCACGAATTTTCATATTTTTCTCTTTTCTATAATCATTTATTCTAGGCTATTTTATCTTATTTATTCGAAAAAAGCACGAAAAAAGAGCACACAATTCACATCGCTTAGGGCTGCTGGATTCCTCCCCTGACCCGCTTCACGCAGAACTGTTGCTCCACTATTTATTATACCACATTCCCCTCGGTTTTTAAAGAGAAATTATTTTTTCCGTCGATTTCGGAAAAAGTCCTGCATAATCGCTGCACAGTCATCTTCCAAAATTCCCGTTTCTACCTCTACACGATGATTGAGACGCTCATCTGTCAAAATATCGTACAAGCTCCCAACTGCACCAAATTTCTGATTTTTAGCCCCGTAGACTACGTTTGGAATACGGGCAAGCCCAATCGCCCCGCTACACATGACACAAGGCTCAATGGTCACAAAAAGCGTACAATCGAGCAGGCGCCAGCTCTCCTCACTCACATTCGCATTCTCTATAGCCATGATTTCTGCATGCATGACCGCCCGTTGCAACTCCTCGCGCGCATTATGCCCCCTACCAATGATTTCTCCATCCTTGACAATCACACAACCAATTGGAATTTCATCGTGTTCTAAGGCAATCTCAGCCTCTCTCAAAGCCTCTCTCATAAAGGCTTCTTTTTCTTCAACTGTATAATTCATCGTTCTTCTCTTTTCCTACTTGTCGATTTTATTATTATATCATGATTCTCAACACAAAAAAAGCCACCGAATGCGGTGACTTAATAGGGAGATTATTATGAAAAAGAAAAGTTTAGGATATTTGTTACAACAAGTTAGGAGGTCTTCTTGTAACTGTCTATAGTATACCCAACCTGTCTTAAACTAATCTTAAAAATCTCCTATGACCAAACACTTTCTAAAATATTAGTTTGTTCACGACCAGGACCTACTGAGAAAGTTGAGATACGAACACCAACCAACTCGCTTACACGACGAACATAGTTACGTGCATTCTCAGGAAGGTCTTCTAAATTACGGACTCCAGTGATGTCTTCTGACCAACCTGGCAATTCCTCATAGATAGGCTTGCAACGTTTCAACTGCTCAAGACTAGCAGGATAGTAATCAATACGTTGACCATCAAGATCATAGGCCACACAGATTTTCACAGTATCCAAACCACTCAAAACATCGATAGAGTTCAATGAAAGATTGGTAATCCCAGATACACGGCGGCTGTGACGCATCACAACTGAGTCAAACCAACCTACACGACGTGGACGGCCAGTTGTTGTACCGTATTCATGACCTACTTCGCGAATGCGATCCCCTACTTCATCAAATAATTCAGTTGGGAAAGGTCCATCTCCTACACGACTTGTGTAGGCTTTACATACACCTACAACCTTGTCAATCTTACTTGGACCAACACCAGACCCAATTGTCACACCACCAGCGACAGGGTTTGACGACGTAACAAATGGATACGTACCTTGGTCGATATCTAGCATAACACCTTGCGCACCTTCAAACAGCACACGTTTGCCATTATCAAGCGCATCATTCAAGATAACAGACGTATCTGTCACATACTTCTTGATTTGTTGACCATATTCATAATACTCTTCAAAAATATCATCAATTGAAATAGGAGTACTGTCATACAATTTTTCAAACAGACGATTCTTTTCCGCAAGATTGCGTTCCAAGCGTTCACGGAAAATATCCTTATCCAAAAGATCTGCAATACGGATACCTACACGGGCTGCCTTATCCATATAGGCTGGACCAATCCCTTTAATTGTAGTCCCAATCTTGTTAACTCCCTTAGCTTCTTCCTGCAAGCGATCCAACTCAATGTGATAAGGCAAAATAACATGCGCACGATCAGAAATACGCAAGTTATCAGTTGTCACACCTTCTTCATGAAGATAAGTCAACTCTTTTACTAGAGATTTAGGGTTTACAACCATCCCATTCCCAATAACAGAGATTTTTTCAGGAAAGAAAATTCCAGATGGAATCAAGTGCAACTTAAATTTCTTACCATCAATCACAATCGTGTGACCAGCATTATCACCACCTTGATAACGAGCAATTACCTCTGCATTAGCAGAAAGAAAATCAGTAATTTTCCCTTTACCTTCATCACCCCATTGGGTACCTACAACAACAACTGAAGTCATAATAAAATTCGTCTGAGCTACTAGGAGCTCGTCCTTTCTCATATACATGGCAGGAATTTCACCCGCAATTATATCTTACAGTTTATTATAAGAAAAAAACACTATTTTATCAAGAAGAAACAGTAGAAAAGATTTGGAAATTCTTTCATTTCTAAATACAAAAGCCTTTGATTATAAGCTAATTCTATATTTTTTAAAAACTAGCTACAACTATCGTTCGTAATTATGATATAGATGCTTCCTATTGGATAATAGTTGTACCACCTTGCAGGAATTTATCTAGATATAGACGATAAGCTGTTTTAAAGTGATATAGTGAAAAGTCCCTATCACTTTTTATTTTAAATCGGATTAAGTAATATAGTAAAAAACGAAGATGAAGTGATTCCCACTCTGAACAACTCTGGCCTAAAGAGGCATATTCTTGTTCAACTAGTTTCAAAAAGACAAATGCTCGATCATAAAATTTTTGAATCATATAAAAATTCCCTTTCTTATTAGTAACACTAGTCTAACAAAAAAAAGAACTAAAAAAGCTTCAAATCCTATAAAAGAAGAATTTAAAGCTAAACGAACTGAAAATAAAATAAAGAGGTAATTACAGATTTAAAAATTAAAATTTGAAATTTCAACAATCCACTATATTTATAAATAAAAAAACGCTCAATTGAACGTTTCAATCTATACTCCGCCAGTAGGACTCGAACCTACGACATCATGATTAACAGTCATGCGCTACTACCAACTGAGCTATGGCGGATAAAAGCTAAGCGACTTCCATATCTCACAGGGGGCAACCCCCAACTACTTCCGGCGTTCTAGGGCTTAACTGCTGTGTTCGGCATGGGTACAGGTGTATCTCCTAGGCTATCGTCACTTAACTCTGAGTAATACCTACTCAAAATTGAATATCTATCAAATACCAAGAAAACCGTCCACTTTCATATTCTCAGTTACTTTGGATAAGTCCTCGAGCTATTAGTATTAGTCCGCTACATGTGTCGCCACACTTCCACTTCTAACCTATCTACCTGATCATCTCTCAGGGCTCTTACTGATATAAAATCATGGGAAATCTCATCTTGAGGTGGGTTTCACACTTAGATGCTTTCAGCGTTTATCCCTTCCCTACATAGCTACCCAGCGATGCCTTTGGCAAGACAACTGGTACACCAGCGGTAAGTCCACTCTGGTCCTCTCGTACTAGGAGCAGATCCTCTCAAATTTCCTACGCCCGCGACGGATAGGGACCGAACTGTCTCACGACGTTCTGAACCCAGCTCGCGTGCCGCTTTAATGGGCGAACAGCCCAACCCTTGGGACCGACTACAGCCCCAGGATGCGACGAGCCGACATCGAGGTGCCAAACCTCCCCGTCGATGTGAACTCTTGGGGGAGATAAGCCTGTTATCCCCAGGGTAGCTTTTATCCGTTGAGCGATGGCCCTTCCATACGGAACCACCGGATCACTAAGCCCGACTTTCGTCCCTGCTCGAGTTGTAGCTCTCGCAGTCAAGCTCCCTTATACCTTTACACTCTGCGAATGATTTCCAACCATTCTGAGGGAACCTTTGGGCGCCTCCGTTACCTTTTAGGAGGCGACCGCCCCAGTCAAACTGCCCGTCAGACACTGTCTCCGATAGGGATAACCTATCCGGGTTAGAGTGGCCATAACACAAGGGTAGTATCCCAACAACGTCTCCTTCGAAACTGGCGTCCCGATCTCTTAGACTCCTACCTATCCTGTACATGTGGTACAGACACTCAATATCAAACTGCAGTAAAGCTCCATGGGGTCTTTCCGTCCTGTCGCGGGTAACCTGCATCTTCACAGGTACTAAAATTTCACCGAGTCTCTCGTTGAGACAGTGCCCAAATCATTACGCCTTTCGTGCGGGTCGGAACTTACCCGACAAGGAATTTCGCTACCTTAGGACCGTTATAGTTACGGCCGCCGTTTACTGGGGCTTCAATTCATACCTTCGGATTACTCCTAAGCACTCCTCTTAACCTTCCAGCACCGGGCAGGCGTCACCCCCTATACATCATCTTACGATTTAGCAGAGAGCTGTGTTTTTGATAAACAGTTGCTTGGGCCTATTCACTGCGGCTGACCTAAAGTCAGCACCCCTTCTCCCGAAGTTACGGGGTCATTTTGCCGAGTTCCTTAACGAGAGTTCTCTCGCTCACCTGAGGCTACTCGCCTCGACTACCTGTGTCGGTTTGCGGTACGGGTAGAGTATGTTTAAACGCTAGAAGCTTTTCTTGGCAGTGTGACGTCACTAACTTCGCTACTAAACTTCGCTCCCCATCACAGCTCAATGTTATAGAATTAAGCATTTGACTCAATTCACACCTCACTGCTTAGACAGACACTTCCATTCGTCTGCTTTAGTTAGCCTACTGCGTCCCTCCATCACTACATACTCTAGTACAGGAATATCAACCTGTTGTCCATCGGATACACCTTTCGGTCTCTCCTTAGGTCCCGACTAACCCAGGGCGGACGAGCCTTCCCCTGGAAACCTTAGTCTTACGGTGGACAGGATTCTCACCTGTCTTTCGCTACTCATACCGGCATTCTCACTTCTATGCGTTCCAGCACTCCTCACGGTATACCTTCTTCACACATAGAACGCTCTCCTACCATACCTATAAAGGTATCCACAGCTTCGGTAAATTGTTTTAGCCCCGGTACATTTTCGGCGCAGGGTCACTCGACTAGTGAGCTATTACGCACTCTTTGAATGAATAGCTGCTTCTAAGCTAACATCCTAGTTGTCTGTGCAACCCCACATCCTTTTCCACTTAACAATTATTTTGGGACCTTAGCTGGTGGTCTGGGCTGTTTCCCTTTCGACTACGGATCTTAGCACTCGCAGTCTGACTGCCGACCATAATTCATTGGCATTCGGAGTTTATCTGAGATTGGTAATCCGGGATGGACCCCTCACCCAAACAGTGCTCTACCTCCAAGAATCTTTATGTCGACGCTAGCCCTAAAGCTATTTCGGAGAGAACCAGCTATCTCCAAGTTCGTTTGGAATTTCTCCGCTACCCACAAGTCATCCAAGCACTTTTCAACGTGCCCTGGTTCGGTCCTCCAGTGCGTCTTACCGCACCTTCAACCTGCTCATGGGTAGGTCACATGGTTTCGGGTCTACGACATGATACTAAAGCGCCCTATTCAGACTCGGTTTCCCTGCGGCTCCGTCTCTTCAACTTAACCTCGCATCATATCGTAACTCGCCGGTTCATTCTACAAAAGGCACGCTCTCACCCATTAACGGGCTCGAACTTGTTGTAGGCACACGGTTTCAGGTTCTATTTCACTCCCCTCCCGGGGTGCTTTTCACCTTTCCCTCACGGTACTGGTTCACTATCGGTCACTAGGGAGTATTTAGGGTTGGGAGATGGTCCTCCCAGATTCCGACGGGATTTCACGTGTCCCGCCGTACTCAGGATACTGCTAGGTACAAAGACTATTTTAAATACGAGGCTATTACTCTCTTTGGCTGATCTTCCCAAATCATTCTTCTATAATCTTTGAGTCCACATTGCAGTCCTACAACCCCGAAGAGTAAACTCTTCGGTTTGCCCTCCTGCCGTTTCGCTCGCCGCTACTAAGGCAATCGCTTTTGCTTTCTCTTCCTGCAGCTACTTAGATGTTTCAGTTCACTGCGTCTTCCTCCTCACATCCTTAACAGATGCGGGTAACAGGTAGTACCTGTTGGGTTCCCCCATTCGGAAATCCCTGGATCATCGCTTACTTACAGCTACCCAAGGCATATCGTCGTTTGTCACGTCCTTCTTCGGCTCCTAGTGCCAAGGCATCCACCGTGCGCCCTTATTAACTTAACCTTATTTTTTGACCTTTCAGTCATAAACTCTTTTAATACTACAGCGTTTCGGTTTATTTTCTTGTTACTATTTGATATAGATATTCAATTTTCAATGTGCATTACTTGGTGATCTCTCACCAATGGAGCCTAGCGGGATCGAACCGCTGACCTCCTGCGTGCAAAGCAGGCGCTCTCCCAGCTGAGCTAAGGCCCCACAAGACCTCTCAAGACTAAACAAGACCAATGTGCAGTTCCTTATCCTTAGAAAGGAGGTGATCCAGCCGCACCTTCCGATACGGCTACCTTGTTACGACTTCACCCCAATCATCTATCCCACCTTAGGCGGCTGGCTCCTAAATGGTTACCTCACCGACTTCGGGTGTTACAAACTCTCGTGGTGTGACGGGCGGTGTGTACAAGGCCCGGGAACGTATTCACCGCGGCGTGCTGATCCGCGATTACTAGCGATTCCGACTTCATGTAGGCGAGTTGCAGCCTACAATCCGAACTGAGACTGGCTTTAAGAGATTAGCTTGCCGTCACCGGCTTGCGACTCGTTGTACCAGCCATTGTAGCACGTGTGTAGCCCAGGTCATAAGGGGCATGATGATTTGACGTCATCCCCACCTTCCTCCGGTTTATTACCGGCAGTCTCGCTAGAGTGCCCAACTGAATGATGGCAACTAACAATAGGGGTTGCGCTCGTTGCGGGACTTAACCCAACATCTCACGACACGAGCTGACGACAACCATGCACCACCTGTCACCTCTGTCCCGAAGGAAAACTCTATCTCTAGAGCGGTCAGAGGGATGTCAAGACCTGGTAAGGTTCTTCGCGTTGCTTCGAATTAAACCACATGCTCCACCGCTTGTGCGGGCCCCCGTCAATTCCTTTGAGTTTCAACCTTGCGGTCGTACTCCCCAGGCGGAGTGCTTAATGCGTTAGCTGCGGCACTAAACCCCGGAAAGGGTCTAACACCTAGCACTCATCGTTTACGGCGTGGACTACCAGGGTATCTAATCCTGTTTGCTCCCCACGCTTTCGAGCCTCAGCGTCAGTTACAAGCCAGAGAGCCGCTTTCGCCACCGGTGTTCCTCCATATATCTACGCATTTCACCGCTACACATGGAATTCCACTCTCCCCTCTTGCACTCAAGTTAAACAGTTTCCAAAGCGTACTATGGTTAAGCCACAGCCTTTAACTTCAGACTTATCTAACCGCCTGCGCTCGCTTTACGCCCAATAAATCCGGACAACGCTCGGGACCTACGTATTACCGCGGCTGCTGGCACGTAGTTAGCCGTCCCTTTCTGGTAAGATACCGTCACAGTGTGAACTTTCCACTCTCACACTCGTTCTTCTCTTACAACAGAGCTTTACGATCCGAAAACCTTCTTCACTCACGCGGCGTTGCTCGGTCAGACTTCCGTCCATTGCCGAAGATTCCCTACTGCTGCCTCCCGTAGGAGTCTGGGCCGTGTCTCAGTCCCAGTGTGGCCGATCACCCTCTCAGGTCGGCTATGTATCGTTGCCTTGGTGAGCCGTTACCTCACCAACTAGCTAATACAACGCAGGTCCATCTGGTAGTGATGCAATTGCACCTTTTAAGCAAATGTCATGCGACATCTACTCTTATGCGGTATTAGCTATCGTTTCCAATAGTTATCCCCCGCTACCAGGCAGGTTACCTACGCGTTACTCACCCGTTCGCAACTCATCCAGAAGAGCAAGCTCCTCCTTCAGCGTTCTACTTGCATGTATTAGGCACGCCGCCAGCGTTCGTCCTGAGCCAGGATCAAACTCTCATTAAAAGTTTGAGTTCTCACTCATTTCTGTCACTGACAGATTTATTGTTTTTTCATTGTTCAGTACTATAACCTCAGTTATAGTGCCCTGCACATTGGTTCGTCTTGTTCAGTTTTCAAAGGTCTTTGTCACTCATTCTCTCAAGCGACAACTATATTAGTATATCACAGCTACCTGCCTCTGTCAACAGATTTTTTAAACTTTTTTCAAGTTTTTTTAACCGCAATACACCATAGTCCGTACGGGATTCGAACCCGTGTTACCGCCGTGAAAAGGCGGTGTCTTAACCCCTTGACCAACGGACCTTGAGCTTTTCAACTCTTTCTATTATACCTACTTTTTCCCCTTTGTCAAGGACTTTTTTTAGTGAGTTTAATTTTTTCTTTTCTTCACTAATTTAACCACTGCTTCTGTTCGTGCAGTGTGGGGAAACATATCGACCGACTGGATATACTGGAGATCATAGACTTTTACCAGCTTAACCAAATCTCGTGCCAAAGTTGAAACATTGCAGAATACATAGACCATTTTTTCTGGGACATAGGTCAGAATGGTATCCAGTAGCTTATCATCTAAGCCTGTACGAGGAGGGTCGACTATCAGGGCATCCACTCAGTAGCCATCACATTAGAACATAAAAAGAGAGGTTGAACCTCTCTAAATTTATTTTTCTTCACTCATTTTTGATTTTACTTCATCATAAGATAGTGCATGGGATTCCTCTTCTACTGTCTCAGGCATTTTTCCTGTTTCGTAAAGAGATTTAATCTGTGTACTATCTAATGTTTCGTATTTCAACAATGCTTCTGCAATCAACTTATGAGTTTCACGATTTGATTGGATAATTTCAGCAGCTTTGTTTCGTGCCTCATTTAATAATGAACGAACTTCCTCATCAATCTCATAGGCTGTTTGCTCTGAAATTGATTTTTGAGGACTTTGTGCACCAAACATAGCATGATTACCTTCGTATTGAACTGGGCCAAGTTTTTCACTCATACCGTATTCAGTGACCATCGCACGCGCCATCTGAGTAGCTTGTTCAAAGTCATTTGAAGCTCCTGTAGTTTGGACATTAAAGATAATCTCTTCAGCTACACGACCACCCATCAAACCTGCTAATTGTTCTTTCATGTCTTCCTTAGATAGAAGCATTTGATCCTCTTTCGGAAGCGCAATCATGTAACCACCTGCACGTCCACGTGGTACAATGGTAACTTTATGAACAACACGGGCATTTGACAAGACTAAACCAACAATGGTATGTCCAGCCTCATGATAAGCAACCAATTCACGTTCTCTTTGTGATACTGTTTTATCTTTCTTAGATGGTCCAGCAATCACTCTGTCCTCTGCCTCGTCAATATCTGAAGCATCAATGATTGATTTATTGCGACGAGCAGCAACTAAGGCTGCTTCGTTTAGAACATTTTCTAAGTCAGCTCCCACAAAACCTGGGGTTTGTTGGGCAACTAGTTTCAAATCAACATCGTCTGCCAGAGGTTTATTTTTAGCATGAACTTTCAAGATTGCTTCACGACCTTTAACATCAGGGCGACCAACTAAGACTTTTCTATCAAAACGTCCTGGACGGAGAAGAGCTGGATCTAGAACATCTGAACGGTTCGTCGCAGCGATAACGATGATTCCTTCATTTCCCTCAAAACCATCCATCTCAATCAAGAGTTGGTTCAAGGTTTGTTCACGTTCATCATTTCCTCCACCAAGACCGACACCACGTTGGCGACCAACGGCATCAATTTCATCGATAAAGATGATGGCTGGCGCTGCTTTTTTTGCATCCTCAAAAAGAGAACGAACACGGCTTGCACCAACTCCGACAAACATTTCTACAAAGTCAGAACCTGAGATACTAAAGAATGGAACTCCTGCTTCTCCAGCAACTGCCTTAGCAAGTAAGGTCTTACCTGTTCCCGGAGGTCCCTCTAAAAGAACACCTGCAGGAATACGCGCACCAAGTTTTGTAAATCGTTTTGGATCTTTTAGAAATTCAACAACTTCTACTAATTCTTGTTTTTCTTCCTCGGCACCAGCAACATCCGAGAAACGTACCTTGATATCTTCTTTGTTTGCAGCTTTAGCCTTGCTACGTCCAAAACTCATTGGATTTCGGCCACTATTTCCTCCCATATTTCCCATCATAGAGAATAGGAAGAAGAAAAGAATAGCAAATGGCACAACAGAGACAAGGATATTGATCCACATACCGCTTGAACTCTCATGTTTGACTGTTACTTCTGCCTGATGTTCCGAAGCAATTTTTTGCAATTCTGAAACTGTTGAATCAGACGGAAGAATAGTACTTGAGAATCTTTCTACTGTTGTAGCTGTAGGAGTGAAAAATTGAATTCCTGTTTCTTCTTTACTAGTCTTAGGATTTTTATAAACACCAGACACTTCAATGATGCTACCATTTGGCTGATAGGTTAATTCTTTTACATTGTCTGCTGTAATTTCTTTTACCAGTTCTGTATAGTTAATTTTTTCGCTTCGTCCAGCAGTATTTCCAGAGTAAAAATACTGGAATCCTGTCACTAGGAAGAAGATAATTAACAAATAGAGAAATGGGTTTCTAACTAAACCATTATTTTGTTTTTTCATTAAAGATAAATCTTTCTAATTTGAATAAACTTCTTCTTTCAATACTCCAACATAAGGAAGGTTACGATAATTTTCTTTGTAATCTAGACCATAACCTACTACAAACTCATTTGGAATAGTAAAGCAAGTGTAATCCGCTTCAATTTCAACAACACGTCCCTCTGGTTTGTCTAACAAAGTCGCGATTTTAACAGAAGCTGCTTCTCTTGCAATAAACATATCTCTCAAACTCTTCAAAGTTTGACCCGTATCAATGATATCCTCTACAAATAAAACATGTCTTCCTTTGATATCTTGAGTCACGTCTTGCTTGATATTGATGACACCACTACTTGCTGTTCCACCATGGTAACTAGATACCATCATGAAGTCCATCTCAATATGCGTATCAATATGTTTGACCAATTCAGCCATAAAAGGAATCGATCCTTTCAAAATTCCAATAAGAATTGGATTTTTCCCCTCATACTCTTTTGTTAGTTGCGCACCTAGCTTTTTAGCTGCTTCTGTAATTTCATCATGTGAAACGAGGATTTTTTTTATATCGTGTTCTAACATCTTTTTACCTATCTATTTTTTCTATATAAAGTACAGTGTTCATTATATCATTTTTCGTGTTTTTACTCAAATCACTGGTCGCAATTCCTGAAATTGAGACAATTTCTCCAAATTGCTCAATAATAGGAGTTGTTTTTCGTTTTTCAATAGGGATTTTCAAATCTATAAATAAACGTCTCAGTTTCTTTCGATGACCATTCAGGATAATAACATCGCCAGGTTTTCGACATCTAATATGTACAGATGTTTCCCGTGAAACCGTTACTTTTTGAACAAAATCCCCTTCAATAGGGATGCCAAAGGAAAATAAATAGCCCATATATCGAACTTGATTTTGATAGTGTAACACAAGTTCATCTTCCTTTTCATCAGCCTGTGGACTGATTTTGCAAACTCGAAAATTCTGATACTCTTTTATCAATTCATAGCCATTTTTAAGAGAATGACGATACTGGCTTTTCATTGTTAAAATCTGTCGAACTTCATCAAACTGAGCCTTCGTCAGATTTAAGTCTGGGAATTGATTAAGATAGTTCTGGAGCAAGATTTCTTGAGTTTGTTGAGAGTATGAAAATAGCTCATTCAAATTTTCCACATCAATTTGTTTCGAAAGCTCCGTTATTGTTGCTTGGTAATCTGAAATTTCCCTTCCTAAATCTAAAAGGGCTGATTTAAGACGAGGATTTTCTTTTTCAAGTTCTGGTAAATACCTATTCCGAATACGATTGCGAAAATAGGTATTTTCCTGATTTGTTTGATCTTCGAAATGAAAAATTGGTGGAAAATCCTTTTTATGAAATTGCAACAAGGGACGGATGATTTCAATATTATCAACTACTTGACTTTCTTTTATCCCTGTTAAATGGCGTAACCGACTTCCTCGAATCAAGCGCATCAAAATCGTTTCAACCTGATCATCTGCATGGTGGGCAGTGACCAAGGCAGTTGCTCCAACCTCTTTCATGATTTTCCTAAAAAAATCATAACGAAACTCTCGAGCACGCGCTTCTGAAAAGTCTCCTGAAAAGCTTGTGATATAAATAGGAAGTTCAGCTACATCAGCTAACTTCCTTAGTTCATTTTCCTCCCAGTCAGACTCACTTCTCTGCTTGTGATTGACATGTACTACAATCAACTCAATTTCCAACTCTTTCTGATAAGTAGACAATAGATGGTATAAAAACATCGAATCCAGTCCACCAGACAGAGCTAATAAGACTTTCGAATGTTTTTTGAAATACTCTTTTCGGAGAAAATGATTTAAAAAATCCTGGTCCCTCATTTTAGAACCTCATAGACATCCTTAGCTATCTTAGCAATAGTATCATAATCAGAATTTTTGGTAAAAATGGAAAGAACAAAAGGAGAATCCGTATAAACAATGGCAGTGTCATGTTTAAACTCATCGGCATCTCCAATTTTATGAGCTACCTTAACCGAAACACCTTTTGCGATTCGTTGGTTGTCAAAATCAGTCTTACCTAGAGACTCTAGGACAAAACTATTCTGATTATAAATAGCTTCCATGACCTTTCCAGCCATTTTTGAAGAAGTCAGTTTATCATTCACATCCCAATCTTCGCCCATAATGGTGGACATTTTTTCTTTGAAAGCCCCGTCAGATTGATTGGTCACGTAATAACCTAAAATATTATGAGCAACATTATCAGACTCTTTTGTTACCTTGGTAATTAACTGTTGAAGACTGTATTCTTTGTTATCTTCTTTTTTAGGTAAGCTACCACTACCTTCTGGTTTATAGGACCCAGGGAAACTATTTACTTCTGAGATATACTTGAAGCTACTGTCTAGCGTATACTCTCCTTGATTGATCTTATCTTGAGCATAATAAAGGTAGGCTAGTTTCAAGATGCTAGCTGCATAGAGTTTGCTGTCTTCATTCACCCCAGCCTCTTTACCTGTAGTCAGTTGTTTAACATAAATAGAATAATTTTCGTTCTGATAGTTGTTTGATAAAACTTCTTGAACCTTCTGGATGCGATTGTCTTCTTCTGAGACGAACTCTTTTGATACCCACCCAACTTGATCAATATGAAGAAATTCTTGTCCCTCAGCAAAAAGGGTTCTATCCACTGTTACGCGTTGATAGGGAGAGAAAGATGAAGAAATTTCTTTCGCATCATAGGGGCTGTTATAGATAACAAACCCTGACTCCAACCATACTTGTCTATTTTGAGTTTGAACTTGACTTTGATCATAGATCAAACGCTTATCTGCAGGGATAAACTGGTGATTATCTAATTTAAAAACAGGAACACCTTGTCTATTCAAACGCCATTCTACTATTTTAAAGGTGGTTCCAGGAGTCAATTTACCAGACTCCTTGACAAGATCCTCATTAGCATAGACAGTTGTTTCTCCATATATCATTGGGGATTCCAGAGTTTCTTTATAGTAGAATCCATAATCAGACTCAGTTAGATAATAAATTTCTTGCGAAGAGTAAGGAAGCTGTTTTTCTGTGCTAACTACTCTTGAGGTTATGATAAAAGCAGGTAGCAATAAAACTACTAAGAACTTACGCATTCTTCTCTTCCCTTTCTTCTTGTAATCGTAATAAATGGTTTTTAGCTGCCAATTCCTCTAATTTTTCATCTGATAAACTTAGAAATTGCTCAACAACTTCCAATAAATTTTCCATGACATTACCTCGGAAGCAAATCAGGAATTGTGTAAATTGCTTCTCGTTTCTTTGAGTAATAGTACTTGGCGCGTGCATATTTTGCTACATAGTCTTCATCTTTCAACTTTGCAGCAAAAGCAGATTCCTTATCCTTTTCGTCACTAAGAGTTTGGTACTGCTCTTTCAACTCTGTCAATTGCTGACGGCGTTGCAGTAACTGATCATAGCTTTGGGCCAAGTTATAAGTTGGTAAAATAAACAACAAAATCATCAAAATAAGGACCCAACCCATAAAACGATTTCGTTTTTGTCTCTCCTTCATCAGGTAACGACGACGTTGATGTTCATTTTGAATAAAAGAATTATTCATTTGTACAATATTTTTAGACATTTTCTTCTACCCGTGTTTCACTGAGAATTTCATACATTCCTGCTGCATCTTCTTTTTTTGTACTATCTTTCATCTCTAGTACTTTAACAAGCAACAACTTATTTCCAAAGCGAATTTCAACTTGGTCATCAACTTTCAAATCCGTTGAACTTTTGGCCAAGATTCCATTCACCTTGATTCTACCTTTATCTGCTACTTCTTTTGCGACTGTACGACGCTTGATAATTCGTGATACTTTTAAATACTTGTCTAATCTCATTTTTATTACCTCAAATTATTATTGTACCATTTTTGTCCTTTTTATAGAAGAAAAATGTTAAATGGGATTTGCTTCCTTTGATTCTTTTATCTCTAATAAACTTTCTCCAAAAATCAGCAAACCTTCTAAAATTTCATAATCCTTCTTGTTTCGGACATCGAATACGACTTCCATTACTCCCTTATTCTCAGCTATGGCTGCTTTTAAGTTCGTTGCGGATAGGGCTTTAAAATAATCTTGAGCCAAGAACAGTCGTTGAGTGACTTTTTCAAATTGAACTGTAATCTTATTTTCTTTTCTCTCTACACGTTCTACAAAGACCTTGTCAAAATGTGCCTTGACCAAACCAATCTCTAAAAGGTATGCTACTACATCTGGGTATTCTCCAAAGCGATCCATCAATTCTTCTTGTAGTTCTTCATAGTTGACACGATTGTCAATTTGACGAATTTTCTTGTAAATTTCAATCTTATGTCGTTGGTCAGAAATATAAGTATCAGGAAGATAAGCATCAATTTGTAAAATCAACTCAGCATTTCCTTTGGTTCTTTTATTCCCATTACCGTTACGTTTAGCAATAGCTTCCTCTAGTAACTGCGAATACAATTCAAAACCAACAGAATCAATGAAACCAGACTGCGATTTTCCTAGGAGATTTCCTGCTCCACGAATTGAAAGATCTCGCATCGCAATCTTAAATCCAGATCCCAATTCTGTAAATCCCTTAATCGCTTCTAATCTCTTCTCAGAGACTTCACTAATTGATTTTTCTGGACGATACATGAGATAAGCATAAGCAATACGATTACTACGACCAACTCTTCCCCTTAATTGATACAAGGTTGACAAGCCCATATGGTCTGCATTTTCAATAAATAAGGTATTGGCGTTTGGAATGTCAACGCCTGTTTCAATAATAGTAGTTGTCACCAAAATATCATACTGACCCTCAATAAAGTCCAGTAGAGTATTTTCTAACTGAATTTCACTCATTTGTCCATGAACATACCCAATCGAAGCCTCTGGAATCAACTCCTGTAATTCTGAAACCTTCCGATCAATAGTGTCAACTTTATTGTAAAGATAGTAAACTTGACCTCCACGCTCCATTTCACGCAAGATAGCATCACGAATCACACTATCATTCTTTTCCAAAACATAGGTTTGAACAGGATAGCGATTGGTTGGAGGAGTTTCAATAACAGACAAGTCTCTGATTCCCAGCATAGACATGTGGAGAGTACGAGGGATTGGTGTTGCTGTCAAGGTTAGAACATCTACTTGTTTTTTCAGTTCTTTCAAGGCTTCCTTATGCTTAACACCGAATCGCTGTTCCTCATCAATAATCATCAATCCCAAATCTGAAAACACAACATCTTTTGACAAAACACGATGCGTTCCAATCAAAATATCGACTTGACCATTCTTTAGTTTTTCAAGTGTTTCTGCCTGCTCTTTTTTACTTCTAAAGCGACTCAACACATCAATATTAACAGCAAAATTTTGGAATCGTTCCTTAAAATTCGTATAGTGTTGTTGTGCTAAAACCGTCGTCGGAACTAGAACGACAACCTGTTTGTGATCATTGACAGCCTTAAATGCTGCACGCATTGCAACCTCAGTTTTCCCAAAACCAACATCTCCAACCAGAAGTCGATCCATGGGATGAGAATCCTGCATATCCCTCTTGATTTCCTCGATACTACGAAGTTGATCATCCGTTTCAACATAAGGGAAGGCATCATCAAAAGCATGTTGATCTTCATCATCAGCTGAGAAAGCAAAACCCTTCAACTGACTACGCTCAGAATACAGTTTGATTAAATCGTCAGCTATATCCTCTACCTGGTTCTTAACTTTTTGCTTGGCCTTTTTGAAATGACCGTCATTTAATTTATTGAGTTTAGGAGGTTTCCCATCACTTGAAACATATTTGGACAGTAACTGAATCTGCTCTACTGGGATGGAGATTTGGTCACCATTTTGATACTGTACACTGACATAATCACGGTGAATCCCTTTGATTTCAATTGTTTCGATTCCTAGATATTGACCAATTCCATGAATATGGTGAACAACGTAGTCTCCTTTTTCAAGTTCATTATAATCTTTTAATCGCTCTGCGTTTGAAGCATGTTGTCTTCGAAAACGACGTTTTAATTTCTTTTGAAAAATCTCATGTTCAGTAATCAATAGAATTTTTTCATCTACAAAATGAAAACCATGTCTTAGATTACCCTCAATCAAGTTTACAGATTCTTTACAGATACTTGACTTATCTCTGGAATCCAATTTGATCTGGTATTCCTCTAAAACATCCTCCAATGTTTTACTTCCCATTGAATTGCTAGACTGCAAAACAATGGTGTAGTCCATTTTTTTATATCGCTCAATTTCTTCTTTAAGAAAAGAAAACTGATTGAAAAACTCTTGCATGGGGTATTGATTAAATTGATAAATGTAATCAAATTTGAGGTTTCCTAAGCCCTTTTGCAGATTGGAGAAAAAGGTAACTGGACTTTGTTTTTTATAGGTTTGCTCTGTATCTGCAAAATACTGCATCCCAGAAAATGATTTGCCATTCTGTAAATCTTCTGTAAAGTATTGTGCTAATTCTCTTTCAAAGGATTCATACTGATTCATCAATTTTTGATAGTCATCAAAGAATACTGGTGTATCTTTTTCAATATAATCAAATACAGTCCATGTTTTATCGTAACATAAGGACAAAAACTTTCGACTATCTGAGTGTACTTGTTTTTGATGAAAACTTGACAAAATTTCTTCTAGATAGGATTTCAAAATTGGTGATAGAGTCTTCGAAATTTGCTTCTCTAAAGCTGACTGTCCTCGTTGATAATCTTTTTCTCTCAAAAGTATGTCGCTAGCTGGAAAGATAGTGAGGTTTGTCTGATTTTCTTTCGATAATTGTGTTTCGACTTCAAAAGTACGAATACCATCTACTTCATCACCAAAAAACTCAATTCGGAAAGGTTCTAACTGAGACATCTCAAAAATATCTAAAATATCTCCTCGAATACTAAACTCACCTTGTGTCTGTACTTGAGTAACTTTTCGATAGCCAATTTCCTTTAACTGGTGAAGTAGCTCGTGTTGGTCATATTCTTCGCCAACTGCAATCCTTATAATACTTTCTTTAAATCTAGTCGGAGAGGGTAAAATCAATCGATTCGCTGCTATATTACAAACTAAAATCCCTTTCTTAGACGGATCACTCAAAAAACGCAAGGCCTCAACCCGCGAAATGATTTTTTCTTGCGAAGACATCAAAAACTCTACCATAGGAGAGTCATCTACTAAAAATGGATAGACAAATTCCTCTCCTAAGATAGAAAGAAGGTCACTGATAATTCGTTCTGCTTCACCATAAGTCGAGGTCAGTAACACAACCTTATTTTCTTTTTCTAGACTGCTTGCAATTGCAATAGCCTTGGTAGACGTTGATAAACCAAGAATTAGTTGTCTTTTCTTATCTATCAGATTTTGATGCCATTTTTTTATCTGGTCATTTTCTGAGAATAAATCTAATAAAGTCACCATTTAGCCGTTATACCTCTGCATTGTTTTCTCAAAGTTTTTCTCTTGTAAATAGTAGTTTACAGCATCGTCAACCTTGTCAATAGACTGTAAAATACCTAAATAGTCATCCTGATCAAACTTACTTAAAACATGATGAACAACTGACATGTCTTTTTTAGGTCTTCCAATACCTATTTTAACACGGTTAAATACCTCAGTCCCTATATGTTGAATAATAGACTTGATACCATTATGACCACCTGCTGATCCCTTTGCTCTTAAACGAATTTTCCCGACTTCCATGTCAAGGTCGTCGTAAATAACGAGTAAATCTTCAATATCCAAACCATAATAAGTCAATAAAGCATGAACCGCTTTTCCACTTTCATTCATAAATGTTGTTGGTTTGACCAGATAAATTTTTTCTCCATTGAGGAAAAAAGATGCTAGGTCAGCTTGAAATATCTTGTCATGTGTAAAGGTAACATTTTGTTTTTTGACCAATTGGTCAATCAACATAAATCCAACGTTGTGCTTGGTTTCAAAATATTTATCCCCTGGATTTCCTAATCCAACAAGTAATTTTGTCATTTATTTTTCCTTTCAAAAGCCAAAAGGGTTGGAATTTTTTTCCAACCTAATTGACACTATTTATTAAATGTTATTAAACGTTAAAGCGGAATTCCATGATATCGCCATCTTGAACGATATATTCTTTTCCTTCTTCACGTAAGCGCCCAGCTTCTTTTACAGCCTTTTCAGATCCATATTTTACTAGATCCTCATATGACATGGTTACTGCACGAATAAAACCTTTTTCAAAGTCTGAGTGGATAATACCAGCTGCTTGAGGAGCTTTCATCCCTCGCTTAAAGGTCCAAGCACGGACTTCTTTTTCACCAGCTGTAAAGTAAGTTCCGAGTCCTAGTAGATGGTAAGCAGCTCGAGTCAACTTATCAACGCCTGATTCTGTCAAGCCAAGTGCTTCAAGAAATTCTTGCTTATCTTCATCGTCTAACTCAGAAATTTCTTCCTCAGCACGCGCGGAAATAACTACTACCTCAGCATTTTCTGTCGCTGCGAATTCACGAATTTGCTTCACATATTCGATAGAATCTGGATCTGAAACTACATCCTCATCCACATTAGCAACATAAAGAACTGGTTTAGTGGTTAAAAGGAAGAGACCTTTGACAACCTTTTGTTCCTCATCTGTAAATTCAATAGTTCGAGCTGATTTTCCATCCTCAAGGACTGGTTTAATCTTTTGAAGAACGTTAAACTCTGCTACTGATTCTTTATCTTTTTGCGTACGTGCCATCTTTTCTACACGCGCGTAGCGTTTATTAACTGATTCTAAGTCAGCAAGAATCAATTCTAGGTTAATGGTATCAATATCTGCAAGTGGATCCACAAAGGCGTCTTCACGTCCTTGCTCGCGCATCACATTTTCATCATCAAAAGCACGAACTACGTGAACAATCGCGTCTACTTCACGGATATTGGCCAAGAATTTATTACCTAGACCTTCTCCTTTTGAAGCTCCTTTTACAATCCCTGCAATATCTGTAAACTCAAAGGTTGTTGGAACTGTCTTTTTAGGAGTAATCATTTCCGTTAGTTTTTGTAGGCGTTCATCTGGAACTTCCACCATCCCAACGTTTGGATCAATAGTCGCAAATGGGTAGTTTGCCGCCTCTGCTCCTGCTTTTGTAATTGCATTAAAAAGGGTTGATTTACCAACGTTTGGCAAACCAACGATGCCTGCTGTTAAAGCCATAGTTTCTCTTTCTCCGTTCTCATTTCAATCCCTAACATTATAACACAAAAAGGGAAAACTTGCTAAAATTCCTTGATATAGCTATTTCCCATAACTGAAATAATAATTTTATGGACTTTTTTAGGAACTTTTTAATTTTTCAATAGCTTTTTCATAAAATGAAGTAGCATTTTTCTGATTGTCTTTGGATAAGTGGCTATAAATATCCATGGTCATAGAAAGTTTTGCATGGCCGAGCCGTGTTTGGATTTCTTTGTATGGCAGGCCAGCATTCAGCAAGATACTAGCGTGAGTGTGGCGGAAAGCATGAAAGCATAAGTTAGGGCAACCAGCACGCTCCAAATGTTTTACTAACCTGAATCTAAGCGTCCTAGCGTCTATATGCTTATCAAAGCTATTAGAGAATACTTTCTCATAGGTCAAACCTATTTCTTTCCCTATCTGGGATTGTCTTGCTTTATATAGCCGTAGCATGAGCACCGTCTTATTATCCAAGTCAATCACTCTAATACTTGATTTAGTCTTAGGGCTAGTGATTTCTTTTATAACATTTAATGTTTTATTTACGTCTAGTGTACCTTTCTGCAGGTCAATATCAGACCATTCTAAGGCTAGACACTCACGAATACGCAAACCAGTAGCTAAAAGCGTCTTATATAGCACCGTATCAAAGAAATTTTTGTAAGTATTTGGCAACTGATCCAGGTAAGCTAAGAACTTTTTCAAATTCTCATCGTCCAGGTATTTCATTTTTTGCCCTTCTTTTTCCTTACGTCGTGGAATAATAACCTCACGGGCGGGATTGAAGGGGATAACTTGCAAAGATACGGCATATTTAAGTATACGTTTGTTTAGAGAGTGAAGGAGCGGATATTCTTGGTATCCTTTGCCTAATTGATTGTAATCTTTTGCCCACTGGTTAACTTGACTTTGAATGATTGGGGGCGTCAGTTTATCCAGCTTATAATCTCCAAAAGCTGGAAGTAGATATTTATCTAGTTTGATTTTGGTACCCATTAGGGTGGATTTTTTAACCGTATGGCAGTATGTTTCTAACCAATTCTCCACCAGTTCGGCATAGGTATTGATTTGAACCGCATTATATACTGTTGACCCACCTTTTTCAAACTCTATTTGAGCCTGTAACGCTTTGGTTTTGAGTTCCTTCTTGTTTCGGCCTGATATAGTCGTCTTTACTTTCTTACCGGTTACGGTATCTGTACCCAGATAGATACTGGAGCGATAGACTATCGACCCGTCTTTCTTTTTATATTCTGTTATTTTCATGATGATAAACCTTTCTAAAATACATCAGCAGGCAAGCTATTATTAAAAAGGTTTTAGATTGTGGTTTATATCATGCCAGGGCTTCACATATTGCCCTGTATTCGATTGTTTTATGTAAGGTTATAATTTATATAAGCAAAGACCAAAGTATTGTACGAGATTAATTATTTATTTTTCAAATTATCTAAGTTGAATAATTTAACAGTTAAATCATGAATAACTTCTTTTTGATCATCTCCTAAAGCTAAAAACTTATATATTGTTTCCATTTCTTTATAATTAAAACTAAGTAAACCCAAGAAATCCATTAAACTACTAGATAAGGTTTCACCATATGTTATTTTAATTTTCTCTAATGGTAATTCTCCAAATTGTGAAACTACACCGCTAACCTTCCAAGCTCTATCAACTGGGAAATTTTCATGAGTTTTTTTCACTAGTTCTTGAGTATCTCTAAAATCACTATACCCCAACAGATACCCAACGTTTACCCCGAAGAAGTCAGCTAGTTGCTGAGCTTTTTCGGGTTTAATTTGGCTTTCTCCGTTTTCCCAGCGTGATAGAGTCTTTTCTGATATGCTCATTTCCTTTGCTATTTCCTTTTGAGATAGCTTTTTTTCTTTACGTAACTCTTTCAATCTATTCATTTATATCAACACCTTTCAAACGTATTATATCATTCTTTTTCTCAAAACAGACAAAAAAAGTCCAATAAAATAAAAAATATCCTTGACAAAGACATAAAATGTCTGTATAATCAAATTAAATCAGACATAAAATGTCTGTTAAAATTTCCAGCGTAACACTTTTAAATCTATTATGCTGGAGATAGCTTTTAAAGATAATAGAAGGGGGTAAGACATTTGAAAAATAATATGCGTGTTATTTTAGCAAAGAAACGCTTGAAGGTGGCAGATGTTGCAAGAGAAACAGGGCTATCAAAAAGCACTTTGACGGCATTGTATTATGAGCGTTCAAAAAATCCGACTTTTGAGACATTGCAGAAAGTAGCTGACTTTTTAGAAGTTACGATTGATGATTTGTTAAAGGTTGGATAAATAGAAAGGAGCAAACCAATGGAACTAGTCTACATGGACGGTAAGAAAGAGCCGTATACACTGAGTAGTATTGTGGCAGAGTGTACAGGATTGCAACATCACACGATAACCAAGACGATCCGCAAACATCAAGCAAGGTTTGAACGGTTCGGAAAGGTTGGATTTAAAATCCAAGCTATGGAAAGTGGCCAGAATACCAAGGACTATATTTTGAACGAACAACAAGCGACCTTGTTAGTTACATTCTTAAAGAATACCGAGCAAGTGGCCAACTTCAAAACCAATCTTGTCAAAGCATTCTTTGAAATGCGCGAGGAACTTTCTAAGTTTCGTATGCAAAGGGCTCTAGAAAAGCCAAAAAGAAAAACACTGCATGACAGTATTGAGAACTGGGAACAAGCACCAAAGCACGCGCATAGTACCATGAATAACTTACTACTAAAGGTAGTAACCAACAGGAACGCTAAACAGTTAAGGGAAGAACGTGGAGGCTGCAATGGCATCGATAGCTTGACCAGTGACGAGCTGGAGCAATACCAGGCATTTGAGGACATGGTAATAGCCATGATTGGCTTGAATATGAGTTATCAGGAAATCAAAGCTATGGTATTCAGAAATAAAAAAACACGCCTAGAAAGCGCGTGAGAGCAACAAAAAAGGCTTACCGAGACCAATCAGCAGAGCCTTTCACACTAACACTAAAACGAATTTAACAAAAAGCAGGCAAGCTATTATTAAAGAGGTTTTAGTAAAGATTTATACCTAGATTATAGCATATTTAGGACATTTTGACCATACGGAGAGCGCCAACTCTTTAAACTGGTACTTTCTCACGCTTTCAATTTGGCGAGTCTGAGCGTGAGGATTAGCGTTATAAGAAACAACTCAAAAAGCCCCACGCTCAGAAATTTGGCGACCGAGAGCGTGAGGCTGCAGGCAAGAAAAACTGTATAAGAAACAACCATTCAAAATCCCCACACTCTCCGACGGCAATCTTGAGTGTGAGGATATCCAGTATAGTAAAAAAGCATTAAAAAGCCATCAGGGCAATTACATAGACAAAGAAACAGAGGTAAACACCATGACAGAAACAACATACGAGAATTTAACTAGACGTATAGAAAGAATTAGCGCAGAGATGCGAGAAATTAGCGAAAAAAACGACCTAGGAAGGCTTTCTTTATTGGCAAGTCAGACAAAATCCATCAAAGAAGATTTATCCCGCTTACTTTGGATTGAACTTCCTGAATTGAATGCAAGCCATAAAATCGAGGCAGTCTCTAAGAGCACTACGGGAATGTTTTTCCACCCTGGTATTTTTGAAATGGACGCTATGAGACAAGCGTTCTTTAAACGCCAAGCCAAGCACTTTTTTGACAACGAAGCAGAGCAGCAGGCGTATATAGAATATGCTGAAAAGGAGTATTTAGAGGCTACTATAACCTTAAAAGATATTCTTTTTAATTCTAAAAATGCTAATCAGAAAGTAAGTAAAGATCATCTTATAGAGCAGTTTGAGGAGGCAATGCAATGACAACAGACCTAGACAACATGACACAAGCAGAATTTGATAAACGAATGGCTAAGATCAAGGCAGAAAATCCAAACCTATTCCAGTTTATCGCTGATTTTGTAGATCGAAAAGTAAGCACCGAAGAGGTGGACGACTTCCTGAAGATGGAACGAAGCGACCAAGTGGACTATATCAAGAACTATCAAGCGAGGGCATAGCATGAATGAACTAGATTTAAGCAACACACAGGCGGTTATCTTCATGGTGGTGTTGATTAGCCTACTGCTTTATCTAAACCACCGAGACCGCAAAAAAAGTGCCCAAATTGAGCGAGAAAGTAAACAGACGATAGAAACACCTAGCGAGGATTTAAACCCTGATTATGGGCGTTATATCCAGCTTGCAGGGGTCAACGTATGGGGAGGAATTGAATGAGTCTAACAATGAATGACAAGCGAGTATTAAGACTAATCAAGGTAGGGGCTGAGAACTCCATAACAGGGGCAGAAATCAGCTTAATGACCAAGTTAGCAGAAAGAACCGTACAGGACATTATCAGCCGTCTGATCACGCGCTACGGTGTTCCTATCGTTGGGGTTCGGCATGGAGCTTTTAGAGGCTACTTTATCCCAGCTAACAAAGAGGAGCTACTGGACGGAGCAAAGGCATTCTATAACCAAGTACAAGAGGAGCAGAAGCGTCTGACTGTCCTTTTGAATGCCGATTTAGAGAGCTACAAGCAACTACTGAAAGGAGCTGATGAATATGTTTAGCCTCAGTAAAGAGAGCGAAAACGAGCTAACTCATGGCGTTCTGGAGCTTGTGGAGAACTACCTGGAAGCGCGTGATACAGTCAAACCACGGTTGACAGGGTTAATCTCAGCTCAGGAAGCCATGGACGAGTTAGATATAAAGTATAAGACACTCCAAAAGTGGGAAGATGCTGGGCTAAGGCGATACCAGCCCCCACTAGAAGATACCAGAAAAATCTATTATAGAGTTTCGGACGTGCTGAAGTTTCTGGGGGTGGAAAATGGCTAGCTTTGAAAGATTCCCCGGACAGAGAAAATCTGTCCGGACTACCAACGGCTACACTTGGAAAAATAGACAATTAACGCTTGAGCAGCGCAAAGAGTTACAACAATTAAAGAAAATGAAAAAGAAACGATTGAAAAACCAGAAAGGATAACTAATGACAGAAATTAAAAAACTAGGACAAGTTCCTGCTGAGACAATAGGGCCATCTGCTAGCATTTTGACAGGATTGTTGAGACGCGGGCAAGTATTGGGTATATCGGCGCCAAGAAGATCCTTAAAGACTAGCGTAGTTATTTCCCTAGCTTTATCTTTAGCCCAGGGGAGTAATTGGCTAGAGTGGAAGAGTAAAAGAGCTTTCAACGTCTTGTATATCAATACGAATCATAAAGAAAACGACTGTTTTAGTAAGTTCATGCAGATTGCCCAACTTTTAGAAGTTGAGCAAAAAGATCTTGACAATATTTCTATCTTAACTCTTCCAAAGTCAACGGCCTTAGAAGATTTAGCCAAAGTTGTAAAAGATAAAGTACCAAACAACGCTTTTCAAGTGGTTATTATTGATAGTATTGATAATTTGAAACTACTACAGTTCGGGGGCTCCTTAGGGGATTATTTGCAACAGATTAACCAACACGTAGGCGGCGGCCTGATCTATACACAAAGTCATAGAGATAGACCGAAAGGGACTACGGAAAGTTCAGACCTTGCGCAGTGGTCAGAGTCTCTAGCTCATTGCGATAGCTTGTTGGAATTTTTCAAGATGGAATTAGATCCAGAATTGTTACGCCTAGAGAGGCTAGAAGCCGTCTGGGATTTGGCCAAGAATGTAATGACTACGCACAATAAAAGATATTTTCAGCTAAACGTAACAAATGATTATATCAGTTTTAAAAACAAGAGAGCAACAAGCGAGGATTTACGAAATCATATTGAGGTAGCGCTAGAGCATTTACCTACTGAACAGACACAGGAAATTCTACGACTTTTTGATAACATAGATTTGCCGTTAAAAACGCGAACTTATTGGAGACTTGAAGCGGTCACCTCGGAAGCTGATTACGACGGGGAGAAAAATTTTCTTTTCTACTACCCACAGTTGATAAATGATAAGGAGAAAATATTAGCCTATCACGAACCAGGGTTACCACTTTCCAAAGAACAGAAAGAAAAAGCATGGGCTAATGAAGAAACGAAAGAAAAAGCGACAAACAAATTAAAATCTATGATAGCAAACTTTGAACAGGCGCATAATAGACTACCCAATAAGTCAGAACTTTCTCGTTTTGCCAAAATCAGCAGACCTACTTTAGACAAATTAATTGATGAGTCCGATAATAACATAGTGGTCGTCGATGGAATGATACAAGAAAATCCTGCTTATTAACAGTTTTAAATATGTAAAGAGTTGTAAACTTTACAAATGTAAAAGTTGTAAAAAGGTGTAAAGAAAGTGTAAAAATTTTACATGATTTTACACCTTTACAAACGTAAACTTTACAACTCTTTACAACTCATTGTAAAAGATGTAAAACAGTTATTTTTTTACACTTGTAAATTATAAAACATAACTCAAAAAGCATTAGTGTTATTGGATTTTTTAGGAGTTGTAAAGGATTGTAAATACTTGTAAATTTTACAGATGTAAAACGTGGGACATGACTAGAATAGCCTAGCGTCAATTCTAGTTTGTCCAATTTTCGTGAAATGTGGAAGTAAGGAGCAGGAACAGGGGCGATTGAGCTACGCCCCCTGTAACCCTGTCCTTTAACACTTCCACGTTGCGCGGATATATATTGTAAAAAATGGAGTAGTGAACTAGTGGTAAAGAAGAGATTAAATAAACGAGTTATCCAAGACAAAAATTTTTTAGCCTTCAAGTCAATGCCCTACATGGAAAATATTGGAGAGGTTATTAAGTGGGCTGGTGAGAACGAACCGATGAGATATATTTTTGATAGAGTAAGAAAGTATTTAGTATTTGATAAAGCTATTTGTAAGTGGCAAGGTAGGAATTATGGAAAACAGTCCAGGGAGTTGCTTTCTAAAACCCCACGTTTAAGGTACATCACAAAGAGTATATATGAGAAGATGGAAGAAAGTGAATTGGATCTTCTTCCACCACAAAATGGAGGTTCTGCTTCTTATATTTCTGAATGGGAAACTTTTAAAAACAGTGAGCTTGTCCAGACCTTGAAGCATGAAGACAAACTACTAAAATATTTTGTAATTTTAGCTATACAACAGGGGTATATTATTCTCGATAACCGTAAAAAATTTGTTGGTATTGATTATTAAAAAATAGAAAAAGGAGAAATAACATGACATTAAAAACATTTTCAGACAAAGCAAAAACATTCACTTTCACTTACGATTTTAAAGACCTAGATACTGCTATGGTCGCAGGTCACGCGCTACTGGGATATATGACTGGGACATATTGCCAGCCTGCAATCTCATTGAGCTACAAGGATAAAGGCACACTAGTAGCTGATTATGTGGAGGATCACAAGCTAAACAAGACTTTCAAGCGTATTTGTGACAGTTTCAAAGACTACTACAACCAACCAGTGGACGATGAAGCATTTGAAGAACGTTACAAACAGGCGCGCGTGCTTCAACTCAAAGAGTCAGAGGACTTTGAGAGCTTACTGGAAAAAGTAACAGACTACGAGCTGGAGCTATTAGACTATGCTGATCGCTTGCTTTCTGACAAACCTATCCCTATGGACTCTATGACCGCTTTTGGTACATTGAAAAAGCTGGACGATGAAAGTATTAGCCTACTCCAAAAGTTGGACGTAGAAGGCGAATATAGAGGCCTTGCAGGTTATGTGGGGGCCGAGGTGGAAAGCTAGAACTATCAAGAGAGGCACTAGCCTCTTTTTGTGGTTTTATTACTACTAACCCAATCGATTTGGGTTTTTCTATATAAAGGTATTTTGAACGAATGGAAGTTATAAAATCAATAACCATAGAGACATTTATAAAGCCAATGAAAAACAAGAATATCAGTTATGGTATAGCTGAGTTGGACGGTAGAAAACTAGAAATAGACTTAGATAACCTGTATATCACCTTTGAACGTGATCATTTTGATTTAGCAAGAATACCAGGAACCAAGGGAGGTAATCGCTACTTCTTTCTCTGTCCTATTTGTGGTAATCGATGCAGAAAACTCTATAAGAGACTTTTGCTATATGGTTGTGGATCATGCCAGAAAATACACAAGCAAACACTGAATCGAAGTAAGACAGATTGCCAATACTATTGGGAGAGAGCGCTGAGGGAAGCTAGAAAGGTGGAGCCAGGTTGGAGTCCCAAACGTGGTGGATATATGTTTGATAGTTTCCCAGAAAGACCAAAATACATGAGACAGAAACGATATTACAAGCATTATCAAAAGTTTGTTAACTACACCAGAAAAGGAGATAGCTTTTGGCTGAATGGATTGAGCAATCTGAAGTAGCGTTTTGGAGCATTTCCAAACAAACAAATCTTAATCAAGATCAAGGAAAAAAAGAGTTATATAAATATGGTTTAGCTTTAATCAATTACAAGATACTAAGCAGGTATGAAGGCGAGATATGAGGCAGAGATACCCCCTTTTGTTTAGAACGGGGCTAGGTATTGTTCGGATATAAGAACGCTGCCCTCTTCTGTGCAAAAAATTCCCTTTTTGAAATGTTTATAGATATTAGGGAATATAGTATTATCAGGAAGTTAGCTGGATTTTTTGCCTCCAAAGCTACCACTCAAATATCCCTTTTCCAACCACAAAAAAAAGTACAAAGGAGTACCAGCGTGAACGTTGAACAGATTGAGAAAAAACTAAAGAATTGCAAAAAGTCAGATATGATCATAAAAAAATTGCAATTAAAGCTAGACAGTTTAAACCATGGACTATTAGCTGGAGCTAACCAAACTGACACAAGAGTAACAACTAGCAAAACAAATACTACTGAAAATAAACTACTTGAAACCTTGCAACTAAAAGACGAGGTAATAGAGCAAATCAATGCCCTTGTAAACGAGCGTATAGAAGTCATGGACTTGATAGACCAGTTAGATGAAATTGAGGAGTGGTTAGTATTGACAATGTTATATGTGAATAACCTCCCTTTGGCTCAGATTTGTAGGGAGATGAAGATAAGCAAGGTTAATGTATATAGAATTAGGAAGCAAGCCATGGAGAACTTGGCCAAGGTGGGAAATGTGATTTAGATTTAACTTTACTACAAAAATTAGAAGTGTAAATGTTGGCAAATGTAGGCATAGGCTTCATATTTGCCCATATTTTGCTTTGTTTCGTACTTGAGAACTAAAACTCCACGGATAAACTACAAGCTCTTAGAAACGAAACTAGGGGCTTTTGTAAGGCTATAATCTTATAAACCACGCGCTTCATGGTATGCTTCATGGTATAATATACCTATCAGCAACCTGCAATTAAAAAAGCACGTTTGACCGTGCTAGTTTCTTGCCTGCTGAACTCGTCAAATTCTAGCCCTTTTGTGGGGCTTTTTTTGTGGACTTTTTAAGATTTTTTAAGAACTTTTAATGATTTCTAATCAAATGTGATTTTTAAAAAACTCAATAATATCAAGAGTTTAGGCACCCTAAAGAAGTTTAAGGGGCTGATGATAGTAGTCTAACACAAAAAGGGAAAACTTGCTAACCCTCTAACTAAGGGTTCTTAGTCAATAATCTTATTCATTTTTCGTTCAAAATCATAACGACTCATCATAACAAGGTGGTCACAATTGCTACATTTGATTTTGATATCTGCCCCTACACGTGTGATTTCCCAACGATTGGCCTTTTTGCCTGTTGACTTGATGGTACAAGCGTGTGGTTTTTTCATCTCAACAAAATTTCCAACTTGATACATACTACTCTCCTTTTCTTTTTTGATTATATCATAAAAGAGGCGAGCCAGGCTCAACCTCTTTCACTTAATTTGTTCGAACTGGTGTAATAAGCTGCATGAAGTCTTCGTCAGTATCTGCTGGCACAAGAGTAAATGGACGAACAGCTGAGATAAAGCTAATAGTAACCTTTTCGCTATTTAAAGCCTTGAGGGAATCAATCAAGTAAGTTGGGTTGAAACTAATAGTTAAATCATCCCCGGTCACCTGCTCCGTATCGATTTCTTCGTTTACTTTACCAACCTCTGGAGAGTGAACATGGGCGCTAACAACTCCACCTTTAATTTCAAGCTTCACAGTACCATTTTGAGTCGCACTTGATAAGAGACGTGCACGTTCCATAGATTGACGCAAATTAACCACATCAAAAGTAATTGTAGTATTAAAGTCTGTTGGAATCAAGCGATCTGTATCAGGATAATTACCTTCTAGGAGACGAGTGTAGAAGCTAATATTTTCGCTTCTAAAGAGGATTTGATTATTTGCAAAGAAAATCTCTACAGTTTCAATATCATCTGTAAATACCGCTGAAAATTCGCGTAAAGAGCGGCTAGGAATCACCACATCGAAATCATCTCCATTTTTTTCAAGAGTCAATTTCTTCTGGCTAAGGCGGTGTGAGTCTGTCGCAACTGTTTTTAGTTCCTTGTGTTGGCTCAATACGAAGTGGACACCTGTTAAGATGGGACGACTTTCTTGCGTACTTGCAGCAAATGCTGTTTCATTGATAATTTTCTTGAGTAGTTTTGTTTCAAGAACCAAAGGTGTGCTAACTGAAATTTCTTGGATACGAGGATACTGTTCGCTATCTTTTCCTTTTAGAGTAATTTCTGATTTACCACTTGTTAAGACAATTTGTTTTTGTTCAATCTCTTTGAAATCTAGCGTTACATCTGGAAGACTGGATACAACATTGATAAAGAAAGAGGCTTCTAGAAGAATCGAACCTAAAGAAGTGATCAAGAGACCAGCATCCTCATTCTTTTGGGAAATGAAATTTTCAATGGAGATTTGCCCATTTGATCCAATTAAAGTAATTCCTTCATTGGTAACGTCAATTTTGATTGTTGATAAAATTGGAATAGCATTTTTTGAGCTAATTGCTCGTTTTGTAGTATTTAAGGCTTGTAGAAATAAATTTTTATTGATTGAAAAATGAATCATGGATTCTCCTTTATTTATTTTTAGTATTAGAAAGTTAATAGTAATAATAGAGTGTGTGAATTCTGTGGAAAACTGAGTGCTATTTAGTAAACTTAAGCTTCTAAGCTTGTTTAAAAAATGTGGATAAAAAAGATAAGAAAGGAAAAGTTATCCACAAGCTACTTAATTTTCTTTTTGATTGCTTCTATTTCTAAACGTAAATTATCGTCTTCGTCAATCAAGGATTTGATTTTAGCATGGGCATGAATAACGGTGGTGTGATCTTTTCCTCCGAATTCTTTTCCGATTTTTGGAAGACTGTTATCTGTCAGTTCTCTAGCTAGGTACATGGCAACTTGACGCGCTAAAACGATGTTTTGAACTCGTCTCGTTCCCTTCATTTCTTTGACACTCACTCCATAAAAATTACCAACTTCAGTTTGGATTTTCTCAATTGGAATAACAAGTATCTGGCGGGCGTCTTGCTTACGTGCTCTAATAGCTTCCGCAGCAATATCAATAGTAATATCCTTAATCTTCTTCACTCTGGCAATTAAAGTGATATCGTTGATTGCTCCTTCCAATTCTCGAACATTTGAATCAAATTGACCAGCCAAATACTCTAGAGTATCACTTTGGAAATGGTAATCCAAATGCTCTGTTTTACTTTGAAGAATGGCGATACGTGTCTCAAAGTCAGGAGGAGTGATATTTTGCGTCAATCCCCAGCTAAAGCGCGTGACAAGTCTTTCCTCAAGACCTTCTAGGTGTTTAGGACTTCGATCACTGGTTAGGACAATCTGTTTCTGCTTATCATGAAGAGCATTGAAGGTATTGAAAAATTCTTCCTGGGTCGCGACTTTTTTGCCACTGAGAGATTGGATATCATCGATTAACAAGAGATCAAGACTACGGTAAGTCTTTTTGAACTTTTCCATTTCCCCAAGTCGCAAGTGTTCAAGAAAGTCATTGATAAAGCTTTCGGCAGGAATGTACTTGACACGCGCATCAGGAATATTTTTCAAAATCTCATTTCCAATCGCATTGAGTAAGTGAGTCTTTCCAAGACCAGGTCCTCCATAGATGAAAAGAGGATTATAGGTCAGAGCTAAATCTTCAGATACAGCTAGTGCAGCAGACACCGCCCAAACATTCCCATCACCTTGAATAAAGTTATCAAAGGTATATTTTTCTTTTAACCCTGTTTCAGAATAGGGAATCGTTGGTAGTGCAGATGTGTAATCGTAAGTAGAGACACTATTCGTATCATTTACTTGAGGAGATTCTGTACTCTGAGGTTTAGTGAAAATATAGTGAGGTTTGATTTCAGAATCATAAATTTCAAAACCAGCAGCAATGATAATATCTTTTAATTGCTTTTCCCACACCATTTCCATCTCTGATCTCGGTAGAAATATAGTAGCTGTGTTTTCTTCTACTTTGATGAGTTCAGCAGGTGTAGCATAGAAATCATACATAGATCGAGTTAATCTTTCTTGAGCAAATTCTAAAATACGATTCCAAAATTGCTTTTCTTTCAACTAATTTTCCTCCTTTACTATGATTTTAGTAGTTTAGTGCTAGACTTATTTTACCATAGATAATAGGATTTTTCCACAGATTGGGGAAAAGAATCCACAATGTTAGTAGTATTTATCCACAGGTTGGGGATAAATAGAAAAATCCTTGATTTATTAGGCTTTTTGATAAAAAAATTGGTGGATAAATTTGTGGGTTGAGAAAATAAAAGAACAGCCTTATCTCAGGCTGTTAATAATTCTATCGTATTCTTCTTGACTTGAAAAGGAGATAATAATCTTTCCAGTATCTTTTTTTGAAAGTTTAATTTCTACACTTAAACCGAGTAGTTTTTTTAATTTATCTTCTTCGTCTTTGATGAAAGAATCACTTTTTTTTTGCTTCTTGTGTTTTTTCTCTGTAAGAAGTGCTTCTAACTTTCTCACAGAAATATCTTCATTTTTGATTAGTTGGAAGAAATAGTCTTGCTGCTCTTTGTCTAAACCAACTAGAGAACGTGCATGCGCTTGAGAAATTTTTCCATTTTCTACTTCAGTTAAGATATATTCTGGTAGGGAAAGCAAACGAATAAAATTAGTGATATAAGGACGAGATTTCCCCATTTTATCCGCTATCTCAGTGTGAGTAAATCCTTTTTCTACTAAAGATTCATAGGCGCGTGCTTCTTCAACAGGATTTAAATTTTCTCTCTGCAAATTCTCAATGATTGACTGGATCATCATTTCCTGATCTGAGAGGTGCTTTACAACGGCTGGAATAGAAGTCAGACCAGCCAAGAGAGAAGCTCGATATCGTCTCTCTCCTGCAAGGATTTCATAACCAATTACAGGAGATTGACGAACGATGATTGGTTGGATGAGCCCATTTTCTTTAATTGACTGAGCTAATTCCTTTAATTTATCTACATCAAATTCTTTCCGAGGTTGGTAAGGATTCTTTTGTATTTCAGAGATAGAAATCATTTCAAATTTTTCCATGATTCTACACTAACATATCTTTTACTTTCTGTAAAGTTTTCTTTACACTGATGTCAATTAAGACTCTAAATCACTAGAATTCTTATCTAGTTTAATTGAGGTTGTTTCCTCCTTACCATTACGGTAGTAGGTTACTTTGATAGTATCTCCAATAGCATGATTGTAAAGAGCGTGTTGTAGGTCTGTTGATGAAGCAATCTCTTTATCGTCAACTTTGGTAATGACATCGTATTTTTGAAGATGTCCATTTGCTGGCATATTGTTTTGAACAGATCGAACAACTACACCTGAAGTGAGGCCACTTGGAATGTTAAGTTTTCTAAGATCACTAGCTCCAACATTTGACAGATTGACCATTTGAATTCCAAGAGCTGGACGAGTCACTTTACCATCACTTTCAAGCTGTTTAATGATATTTTGTGCATCGTTTGAAGGAATTGCAAAACCAAGACCTTCTACAGATGTTCCACCATTACTTGCAATTTTACTTGATGTAATACCAATTACTTGTCCTTGAATGTTTACAAGTGGACCACCAGAGTTACCAGGGTTAATGGCTGTATCTGTTTGAATGGCTTTTGTTGAAATAGCTTGACCATCTTCAGATTTTAGAGAAACATTCCGATTAAGACTCGAGATGATCCCCTGTGTAACTGTATTAGCATATTCTGAACCTAGAGGACTACCGATAGCAATCGCTGTTTCTCCAACACTAAGTTGACTTGAATCCCCAAATTCTGCCACTGTTGTAACTTTTTCTGAAGAAATTTTAACGACAGCAATATCAGAGAAAGTATCAGATCCGACAATTTCACCAGGAACCTTGGTACCATCAGCCAAGCGGATATCAACTTTTGAAGCTCCATTGATAACGTGAGTATTAGTTACAAGATATGCATTTTTATCATCCTTTTTATAGATAACACCTGATCCCTCACTTGCGATTTGTTGATTGTCTGAATCAGAATTAGTGTCGTCAGCATTAAATACACTACTTTGTCTACTGCTAGAAGAAGAATAAGTAATGATTGAGACAACAGCATCCTTAACTTTATTTACTGCTTGAGTGGTTGAATTTTCATTTTTATAGGATGTTTGAGTGACAGTGCCAGAATTATTATTTGTAGCTTGATTTCCTTGTTTTTGATAAAGTTGTAATGTTACGAAACTTCCTAAGGCACCACTTAAAAATCCGATTAGAATGATTGCTAGAACTTTAACTCCTTTTTTGTAAAATTTTTGTAAGTGTTTCATAAACGCCTCCGTTTGTTATTTATTTACTCAGATTATAAACCTATTAACTTAATCCAAACTTAAAAGCTTAAAGTTTTACACAAGTTGTGGATAACTCGCTTTATTCTGTGAATTCACTAGTAATTTTGAATGATTTTTTTGTGTATAAGATGTGAAATGAAGTGTGGATATGATAGAATAGAAGAATGAAAATAAAAATTGTAACAGTAGGAAAATTAAAAGAAAAATACCTTAAAGATGGAATTGCTGAATATACCAAACGAATTTCACGTTTCGCCAAATTAGAAATGATTGAGCTCACTGATGAGAAGACACCTGACAAAGCCAGTGAATTAGAAAACCAAAAAATCTTGGAAACAGAAGGTGAAAGAATTCTTTCTAAGGTTGGAGAAAGAGACTTTGTCGTTGTACTAGCCATTGAAGGAAAAACACTCTCTTCAGAGGAATTTAGTAAGCAACTAGAGCAAGCTTCTATCAAAGGATATTCAACGCTTACTTTTATCATTGGAGGAAGTTTGGGTCTAGCTCCTGTTGTAAAAAATAGGGCCAATCTTTCTGTCAGTTTTGGCCGTCTGACATTACCACATCAGTTAATGAGATTGGTTTTAGTTGAACAAATTTACCGTGCTTTTACAATTCAACAGGGTTCTCCTTATCACAAATAGAAGATTGACTTAGCTCTTGTTTTTTGATAGAATGGTCATGTTAGGTCTCATAGCTCAGCTGGATAGAGCATTCGCCTTCTAAGCGAACGGTCGCAGGTTCGAATCCTGCTGGGATCAATTTTAGATGCGAAGCTGGGGTAAATCCCAGCTTTTTTCTTAAAAAAGTGCGTTTCAGGTGCAAAAATGTACAGTTGAGAAGAATTTTTTCTTACATGGTCTTCATTTTGTATAATAGGTGTGTAAGTTAACTTACAAGAAAAAATAATACAGGAGATTTCATTATGAAAAATACAGTAAAGTTGGAACAATTTAAAGAAGTAACAGAGGCAGAATTGCAGGAGATTCGAGGTGGAGATTGGAGAATTTCAGAAACAATTCGTAATCTTATTTTTCCAAGAAGAAAGTAATGAAATAAAGGTAGAGAGTAATGGATTTATTTGGATTAGGGATAGCTATTTTTTATTTTCTCATCATTAGCAAAAGTTATGAATGGATTTGTAAAATAAATAGAAAAGAACAAATTGTTTTTTTCTGTTACACATGCATCTCAGTTTTTATACTTGAAGAAATTATTACACTAGTATATTCTAATAGTTTTGCTTTGTCTAAATTTTTATTTCCTTTAGTTGTGTACCTTTATTTAAGAAAGTTAAAGAAGTCTGAAAAATACAAAGCGATTTTTATCAGTTTACTATTGTCTTTATTATATCACAGTACACATACTTTTATATCCGTAACCTTATCTTCTATAATAGGAGATGAAGTAGTATTACATTATAAAAGTACATTTCTTTTAGTAGTATTGTTGATGACTTATTTTTCTATTCTAATAATAATTCGTTATTTTCATCTGGATATTAAATATTTTGATAAAGATTATCTGTATCCTTTTTTAAAAAAAGTAATAGTTGCTTTCTTTGGTTTGCATATCTTATTATTTATTTCAGATATAGTAAGTACAACTCATCATTTAAATAGTTTCGGAAGTATTTTATCAACCATTGTTTTTATTTGCTTGTTATTGATTTTCTTTGCAATGAATTCTCACAAGGTTCAAATTGAAAAAGAGATTGCTCTAAAACAAAAGAAATTTGAACAAAAACATTTACAGACTTATACTGATGAAATTGTGGAGTTGTATAATGAAATTCGAGGTTTTCGTCATGACTATGCAGGGATGCTTGTTAGCATGCAAATGGCGATTGACAGTGGAGATTTACAAGAAATTAACAGGGTTTACAATGAAGTCCTAGTAAAAGCAAATCAGAAATTGAGGTCAGAAAAATATACTTACTTTGATTTAAATAATATAGAAGATTCTGCTTTACGAAGTTTAATTGCTCAATCTATTGTCTATGCACGAAAAAATGATGTAGAGTTTACATTGGAAGTAAAGGATATCATTACTAGACTGTCAATAGATTTACTTGATCTTGTTCGTATAATGAGCATTTTATTAAACAATGCTGTTGAAGGGGCTGCAGATAGTTATTTGAAACAAATGGAAGTTGCAGTCATTAAAATGGATTTTGAAACAGTTATAGTTATCCAGAATTCATGCAAAATCACTATGACGCCTTCAGAGGATCTATTTGCCTTAGGTTTCTCTACCAAGGGAAGAAATAGAGGTTTAGGACTTAATAATGTTAAAGAGATTTTAGATAAGTATGACAACATTATTTTAGAAACAGAGATGGAAGACAACACATTTAGACAAATTATTAGATTTAAGAGGGAATTCGAATGAAAGTATTAATTTTAGAAGATGTTATTGAACATCAAGTGAGACTAGAGAGAATATTGAATGAAATCTCGGAAGAATCGAATATTCCTATTTCATATAAGACAACAGGAAAAGTTCGTGAGTTTAAGGAATATATCGAAAATGATGAAGTAAACCAGCTTTATTTCCTAGATATCGATATTCATGGAATCGAGAAAAAAGGCTTTGAAGTGGCTCAGTTTATCCGTCATCACAATCCTTATGCTATTATTGTCTTTATTACTAATCGATCTGAATTTGCTACCTTAACGTACAAATACCAGGTATCAGCCCTAGATTTTGTTGATAAAGATATCAATGATGAATTGTTCAAAAAACGCATCGAGCAGAGTATTTTTTACACTAAGAGCATGCTGCTTGAAAACGAAGATGTTGTAGACTATTTTGATTACAACTATAAAGGAAATGATTTGAAAATTCCTTACCATGACATTTTGTATATCGAAACCACAGGAGTTTCTCATAAACTTCGGATTATTGGTAAGAATTTTGCTAAAGAATTCTATGGAACTATGACAGATATTCAGGAAAAGGACAAACATACCCAGCGATTTTATTGCTCCCATAAATCTTTCCTTGTCAATGTGGGAAATGTGAGAGAAATTGATCGAAAGAATTTAGAAGTTGTTTTTTATGAAGATCATCGTTGTCCTATTACCCGTTTAAAAGTCCGCAAACTAAAAGATATTCTAGAGAAAAAATCTAAAAAGTGATTGACAATTAGTAAGAAATTGATATAATGGTTATATCTGCTACAGATAGATGGTCCGTTGGTCAAGGGGTTAAGACACCGCCTTTTCACGGCGGTAACACGGGTTCGAATCCCGTACGGACTATTTTATCCGCCATAGCTCAGTTGGTAGTAGCGCATGACTGTTAATCATGATGTCGTAGGTTCGAGTCCTACTGGCGGAGTTAGATAAAAAGAACACCACTGGTGTTCTTTTTTAGTTTACATCACCTAACATTTTCATAAGGAAGTCTGTCATTTCTTGCGGACTTTCTTTTTTTCCGTGAGCAATCCAAGTCTGGCAAACACCAAATAGAGCATTTGTTAGATAAATGCTACTGTATTCTAATTCAATTGGAGTGAGTTGTAGTTTCATAAAGCGTTTCTGAAGGTCGGTGCTAAGCATGATGTGAAGCTTATTTCTCAAGAAATTTTGGATTTCTTTTGTCCCATTTTCAGATAAGAGTGCAGCTAATAGTGGCTCAGACTCTAAATATTCAAACACTTCTAAAATAGCATCTCTTTTGTGATGAGCATGTTTTTGGAAAATATACTCAAAGGTATGAAATAGCATACTTTGGTAGAGTTCAATCATATCATACTTATCCTTGTAGTGAGTGTAAAAGCTGGAACGACTAATTCCGGCTTTTTCTGCTAACTTGACAGTAGAAATTTGATCAAAGGGCTGGTCCATCAATAATTGAACCATGGCATTTTCGATAATTCGTTTTGTTTTTAAACGTTTGTTACTTTCTTTCATAATTCCTCCTTGTGAACAAAAATAGACTATGTGTCTAAAAAAATATTTTTTACCTTGTAATTTAGATTTTTTGATGTATAATCTATTATATCAAAATTTTAGACAATATGTGTAAAAAAGGAGGGAACATGTTTAAAGAATGGAAAGCAATATTTAAAAAACCGACCTTTATCATTGTAATGATAGGGATTTCTTTCATTCCAGCTCTATACAACATTATATTTTTATCATCCATGTGGGATCCATATGGTCAAGTATCGGAGTTACCTGTGGCAGTTGTCAATAAAGATAAGGAAGCTTCTTATAATGGACAGGCAATGACAATAGGTGAAGACATGGTGTCTAATTTAAAAGAAAATAAGGCTTTAGATTTTCATTTTGTTAATGAAGAGGAAGGGGAAAAAGGCCTAGAAGATGGTGACTACTACATGGTAGTGACTTTACCAAGTGACTTATCTGAAAAGGCTACTTCTATCCTAACTAATCATCCTGAACAGATGCAGATTGATTATCAGACTTCAAGTGGGCATAGCTTTATTGCAAGCAAGATGAGTGATTCTGCAATGACACAGTTAAAACAAACCGTTTCTACTAATGTAACTGAAACGTATACCAAGGCTTTATTTCAAAAAATGAATGACTTGAAGTCTGGAGTAAACAAGGCAGCTGATGGAAGTGAACAATTGGCTAATGGAGCAAATCAGTTGGTGACGGGAAGTCAAACATTGACGACAAATCTTAATACTCTAGCTAACTCAAGTGTAACTTTTTCAAATGGAGCAGATCAATTTACAAAAGGTTTATCTAGCTATGTGTCTGCTATAGAGCAATTACATACTGGTTTAGGAACTTTTAATAGTGGTTTACAAAGTTATACGAATGCTGTCTCACAAGTTGACACTGGACTTGGTCAATTAGCTTCAAAAACTCCTGAGTTGGTGACAGGTGTAAATCAGCTAAATACAGGTATAAAGTCTTATACAGGTGGCGTTTCACAACTGGATACAGGTCTCAATCAATTTTCAGTTGGTGTAAATGCTTATACAAGTAGTGTGAAAGAACTTTCTAACGGAACAAGTCAATTATCCAATCAATCAGATACACTAAGAGATGGAATGGAGCAATTAAATACTGGTATTAAAGAAATTTCAAGTCAATTAGAGTCCTCATCTCAACAAAGTGAAGAAATAGCGCAATTGGCAACAAGCTTAGGAGAACTAAATAAAACACTACAAGCTCTTACAATATCAGATGACACTCAACTGAAAAGTAAATTTTCAGAAGCTTTGCCAAATCTAACAACTCTTGCACAGGATATTGTGACTAAAAGTCAGACAGAACAAGAGAAAACTATTGCTAACCTTCAATCAACAGCTACTTATCAATCTCTCACAGAGGAACAAAAGAAAGAACTGACTGAAGCTGTTTCTAAAAATTCTAATTCTACGATTGAGTCAGCAAAAACAATTTTAACGACAGTAGGGGGATTAAAAGAAAGTATAGAGAATTCAGAACAACAAGTATCTAATCTATCTGATGTGCAGACGAAAGCAAATCAACTCTTACCTGCAGCATCTAGCTCCTTGACAACCTTGTCAAATGGATTTGCAACATTACAAACTTCTGTAAATAATAAGTTAGTTCCTGGAAGTCAGTCAATTGAAAAAGGAGTTGTAAACTACACTAAAGGATTGGATACTATTTCTATAGGTGCTAATCAACTAAGTGAAAAGAATGCAAGTTTAACAACTAGTCTGGATCAATTAGTTTCTGGATCAAGTAAGTTAACAGAAAATACATCAACCTTGACAACTGGAGTAGATGCGTTAGCTGGAAAAGCTCCAGAATTAGTATCAGGTATAGAAAGTTTGTCATCTGGTTCTGCTCAATTGAATAATAAGAGTCCAGAGCTAATAGCAGGTCTTACTAAATTACAATTTGGCTCTGGTCAATTAACAGATAAATCAACACAGTTACTTTCTGCAGCATCTCAACTAGGAAGTGGTGCCATGAAGATTGCAGATGGTGCTGGAAAACTAGCAGATGGTGGAACAACCTTAACCTCTAGTCTTGAAGATTTACAGACAGGAGTTGATTCATTAGGACAAGGATTAGGCAATGCTAACAATCAACTTAAATCAGCATCAACAGAATCTAAAAATGCAGAGACATTATCTGAACCTCTAGTTCTCTCAAAAACAGACAATGACCAAGTCCCTGTAAATGGGATTGCTATGGCTCCTTATATGATATCAGTTGCTCTTTTTGTTGCTGCTATATCTACCAATATGATTTTTGCTAAGTTGCCTTCTGGACGTCATCCAGAGAGTCGTTGGGCTTGGTTGAAGTCTCGTTCTGAAATAAATGGGATTATAGCTGTCTTAGCAGGTGTTTTAGTTTATGGAGGTGTCCATCTTATTGGATTGACTGCGAACCATGAGATGAGGACCTTGATTCTAATTATAATCACAAGTTTAGCTTTCATGTCTATGGTGACAGCTTTAACAACTTGGAATAGCCGTATTGGAGCTTTCTTCTCTCTTATTTTACTTTTATTACAGTTAGCATCAAGTGCAGGGACCTATCCCCTTGCTTTGACAAATGATTTCTTCAAAGGTGTCAATCCTTGGTTACCAATGAGTTATTCTGTATCAGGCTTACGACAAACAATCTCTATGACAGGAAATATTCATCATCAAGTGATTTTCCTTATTATAACTCTAGCTTTCTTTACTGCTTTAGGTATGCTAGCTTATCAACCTAAGAAAATGGAAGAAGATTAAAAAGATTGGCCAAGGAATTGGTCAATCTTTTTCTGTCTTAGATAAATTTCGTCTGTGATTATAGATCCCAAAAAGAAGAAGGGCAGTTAGTGAGCAGGCTGCTCCAATAACAAAACCATTGGGTATAAAGGAAAGTGTAATGGTGCCTTTTCCCTTTGGAACATCAACTTTCATAAAACCAGTCTGAGCCTGCTTGATTTCAAGTTTTTTCCCATCTTGGAATGCAGACCAACCTTTGTCATAAGGAATAGTGAAGAAAATAGAGGTATCTTGTTTTACTTCATATGTAGCAAATACTTTATTTTTAGAGGTGGATACTTCTACAGGTTGTTCTTTAATCTTTTGAATTGCCTCAGTAAGAGCCTGAGTATCTAAACGATAGAAGGTTGGAGATTCAAATGACACCTGAGAATTTCCAGGGAAACTAACACTGATATTGAAAGTTTTTTGTTCTTCAGTATAACCCAAATTAAAGAAATTAAATGCATTGTCATTTGTAAAAGTCTTTTTTTCACCGTTGACAATGATGTCAACTTTCTTTTGTTTATCATTCGTAAAATGAAGATTTGAAAAAGAGAGATAGACTTGGCTATTTTGAGGAACCTCAATTTGATAATCAATCTTTGCATCTTCATTCGCAGAACCTGTGATGCTCGTTAAACCATCTGAAGTATCTGTTTTATCAGATGCTATTTGGGAGAAGTAATCTAAGTTGAGATTAGCAAGCTGGTTTATAAATAAAGCCTGATTATCTAAAGTGTGATTGTTAAAGTTTACATCTTTGTAAATAGATTGAGTGGCAAAGGCAATGGGTAAAGAGAGTTGATTTTTATATAAGGTTAAATGATCCTTTTGATAAATCTCTTGAAAGCCATACTTATCAAGTGAAGTTTCAGAAATATTGTATTGGATTCCAAATAAACTGTCTGCTAAAAGACTGTTATTTGCATAACGGAGATTAAGGTTGGTTCCAGAGGATTTGAATCCCAGTTTATCCAAACTAGTGCTAGATGAACGATTTCGTACAGACGAAAATTGAGAGATTCCATTGTAGTTAAATTTCATACTGTCATTTCCAGTCTGAATTTGCAGTTTTTCAGTACGTGTAAATGGATTGTCAATTTGGTTTAGAATGGATTCCATAGCAGTGATATCTCTATTATAGGCGCTACGAGAAGCAAAGGCCCATTCTTTAGCTATTCCTTCCATTTGAGATGATGCATTTAAGCTTATCTCAGCCGTTATAAATAAAGACAAAAGAATTGCAAATAGATTTACAGAGATAAATTTTTTAATGACTGCAAGAAGTAAAAGAGCATAAACTAGTAGAAATTCAAGAGTGAGTAGGATATTCAAATCAGTTAAAAAAGAATAGTGTGATTTAAAATAGACCGTGGCCAAAAATCCTGTTAGTACAAGAAAAAGTGAGACAAATAGATTCCAGAGCTTCAGTTCTTTCAGACGATTTAAGACTTCTGCTGCAGTATAAATTAACAGAGTGGAAAAAATCCAAGCATAGCGATGCAAAAACATATTTGGGGTATGCATCCCTTGCCAAAATAAATCAAGTACTTCTATGTAAAAGCTTGTTATTAAAAAAGTAAAGAAAATTGCATAGGTAAGTTTCACGTGAAACCTTATGGATTTTATTGTGAAAAATAGAATGGTTAAAATAAAAGGAAGCAATCCAACAAAAATCATTGGTATAGATCCATATTTAGTTGTATCAAAAGATCCAATGAATTGTTTTGCAAAAATATCCAAATACCAGCTACTATCTGTCTTTAATTTTGTGATGGCAGTCAACTTCTCTCCATGAGTTTGTAAATCAAACAGTGTAGGAAGAGTCATAATCAAACTAGCCATTCCAGCTAAAAAGGAGGTAACAACAAAATCAAGAAAAGATGATTTTCGAGTTTTAAAGTCCCAAGAAATTTGGCAGAGATACCAGAAAATAAGAAACAATGCTGTCATATACCCAAAATAATAATTTTGAATAAATAAGATTGACAAACTTGTAAAGTATAGTAGGCGCTTCTTTTGTGTTATAAGTAGGTGTAAACCAGTTATAATGAAAGGAATCAAGATAAAAACATCTAGCCAGGTTTTAATCTCTAACTGACTAACGGTAAAGCTCATTAGAGCATAGGAAGTAGATAAGGCAAGTTTTAAAAATTTTGGGATATCTTTAAATAATCTATTTAGACTAAAGAAGGTTGACAGACCAATCAATCCAAATTTTAAGAGAGTGGTTAGATAGACAGCATCTGGCATATTCGACAGATTAAAAAAGTAAACTAGGGGTGAAAGAAAACTACCCAAGTAATAACTAGATAGAGCATAGAAATTCAGTCCGAGGCCACTTGTAAAGGTGTAAAACAAACTGCCATTTCCATGCAGAATATTTCGTAAAGCTACATCAAAAATAACGTATTGATGGAAACCGTCTCCTAATAGTGGAGATGCATCGCTATTCCAGTAGATACCTTGAGTTAGGTATACTCCAGTCATAATTACTAAAGGAATGATGAAAGAAACAAAATAGGTCCAATATGTTTTAAAAAATGATTTCATGTTACCTCGTAGAATGATAGAAAACTCAGTTGGTTACCCCAACTGAGTTTTGAAGTCTTATTTAATCTTTCCAAAGTTCTTTAACTTTTGCTTGTACTTCTGCATTTTCTAGGAATTCATCGTAGGTTTCATCAATACGATCAATGACGCCATTCTTAGACAAAACAATGATATGGTTTGCCAAAGTTTGGATAAACTCGTGGTCATGACTGGCAAAGATGATTGATTCTTTAAAGTTTTTCAATCCATCGTTCAAGCTTGAGATAGATTCCAAGTCCAAGTGATTTGTTGGATCATCAAGTACAAGGACATTTGATTTCAAGAGCATGAGTTTTGAAAGCATGACACGTACTTTTTCTCCCCCTGACAAGACGTTTACAGGTTTGTTAACCTCATCACCAGAGAAGAGCATACGACCAAGGAAACCACGTAGGAAGGTATTGTCATCTTCTTCTTTACTTGCAAATTGACGCAACCAGTCAAGGATTGACTCTCCTCCTGCAAAATCAGCCGAGTTGTCTTTTGGCAAGTAAGAACGGCTAGTAGTAACTCCCCACTTGACAGTTCCTTCATAGTCGATGTCACCCATAATTGCACGAATTAATGCAGTCGTTTGGATGTCATTTTGTCCAATAAGAGCTGTCTTATCACCTGGACGCAAGATGAAACTAATATTGTCTAGGATAGTTTCGCCATCAATCTTTACAGTTAGATTTTCTACTGTCAAGAGATCATTACCAATCTCACGTTCTGCTTTAAAGTTGATAAATGGGTATTTACGACTAGAAGGAACAATCTCTTCTAATTCAATCTTGTCAAGCATTTTTTTACGAGACGTTGCTTGTCTTGACTTAGAAGCGTTGGCAGAGAAGCGAGCAACGAATTCTTGCAATTGCTTAATTTTTTCTTCTGCCTTGGCATTACGGTCTGCTAGCAATTTAGCAGCAAGCTCAGAAGATTCCTTCCAGAAGTCGTAGTTTCCAACATAGAGTTTAATTTTTCCAAAGTCAAGGTCAGCCATATGAGTACACACTTTGTTTAAGAAGTGACGGTCGTGGGATACTACGATAACAGTGTTATCAAAGTCAATCAAGAAGTCTTCTAGCCAAGTAATAGATTGGATGTCCAACCCGTTGGTCGGCTCGTCCAAGAGAAGAACATCTGGTTTACCAAAAAGTGCTTTAGCAAGGAGAACCTTCACTTTTTCACCATTGGCCAATTCGCTCATGTTTTGATAGTGCAATTCTTCTGGAATGTTTAGGTTTTGAAGTAATTGGGATGCTTCACTTTCTGCTTCCCAACCTCCAAGTTCAGCAAATTCACCTTCGAGTTCGGCTGCACGAACACCATCTTCATCGGAAAAATCTTCCTTCATGTAAATGGCATCTTTTTCTTTCATGATGTTGTAAAGTTTTTCATTTCCCATAATGACAACATCAATAACTCGCTCATCTTCATAGTCAAAGTGATTTTGACGGAGGACAGAGAGACGTTCATCTGGACCAAGAGAGATGTGACCAGTTGTTGGTTCGATATCACCAGCTAGAATTTTTAAGAATGTAGACTTCCCAGCACCATTAGCACCAATTAATCCGTATGTATTTCCTTCTGTAAATTTGATATTGACATCATCAAAAAGTTTGCGATCACTAAAACGTAGTGAAACATCAGATACTGTAAGCAATGTTTTTCTCCTATAATATGTAATATATTTATTCTACTAGAAAAGAGAGAAATATTCAAATTTTTATTTGTCAATTTTATGTCAACTAAGTTTACAGGTTCGTTTACAATGAGTTAGTTGTTTGATTTAAATAATTTTCTGTTATTTTAACAAAAAAATGCTATAATTGAAGAGACCATTTCGAAGGAGAAAAAAATGACGAAACCCATTATTTTAACAGGAGATCGCCCAACAGGAAAACTGCATATTGGACATTATGTTGGGAGTCTTAAAAATAGAGTATTACTGCAGGAAGAAGACAAGTATGAGATGTTTGTTTTTTTGGCGGACCAACAAGCATTGACAGATCACGCCAAAGATCCTCAAACGATTGTAGAATCGATTGGGAATGTTGCCTTGGATTATTTAGCAGTTGGATTGGATCCAAGTAAATCAACTATCTTTATTCAAAGCCAGATTCCAGAGTTGGCTGAGCTGTCTATGTACTATATGAATTTGGTATCACTAGCTCGTTTGGAACGGAATCCGACAGTAAAAACAGAGATTGCTCAAAAAGGGTTTGGAGAAAGTATTCCGACAGGATTTTTGGTTTATCCGATTGCGCAAGCAGCAGATATTACTGCCTTCAAGGCTAATTATGTTCCTGTTGGGACAGATCAGAAACCAATGATTGAGCAAACTCGCGAGATTGTTCGTTCCTTTAATCATGCTTATAATTGTGAGGTCTTGGTGGAGCCGGAAGGTGTTTATCCAGAAAATGAGAGAGCAGGGCGTTTGCCTGGTTTAGATGGAAATGCTAAAATGTCTAAATCCCTTAATAATGGTATTTATCTAGCAGATGATGCGGATACGTTGCGTAAAAAAGTCATGAGCATGTATACTGATCCGGATCATATTCGAGTGGAGGATCCAGGTAAGATTGAAGGAAACATGGTTTTCCATTATCTAGATGTGTTTGGTCGTCCAGAAGATGCTCAAGAAATTGCGAATATGAAAGAACATTATCAACGTGGTGGTCTTGGTGATGTGAAGACGAAACGTTATCTACTTGAAATATTAGAACGCGAACTTGGTCCTATTCGTGAGCGCCGTATCGAATTTGCTAAGGATATGGGAGAAGTGTACAATATGCTTCAAAAAGGTAGTGAGAAAGCGCGTGAGGTTGCGGGGCAAACTCTATCTGAAGTTAAGGGAGCAATGGGACTAAATTATTTTAAATAATAGATAAAATATGAATCGTAAAACTATCTCTTCCATAGGATCACAGGGATAGTTTTTTTATGATTTCTACCATAAATATAATTGACAAATTTTCATAGAATGGTATGATAGATACAATACAAAAAGAGTCAAGCTCAAAAAGAAAGAAAAGAGGAAACTTCAATGTCTAATTGGGATACTAAATTTTTAAAAAAAGGTTTTACCTTTGATGATGTATTGCTCATTCCAGCAGAAAGTCATGTGTTGCCTAATGATGCAGATTTAACAACAAAATTGGCAGATAATCTGACTTTAAATATCCCAATTATAACAGCCGCCATGGATACAGTCACAGAAAGTCAAATGGCTATTGCCATTGCTCGTGCGGGTGGTCTTGGAGTAATCCATAAAAATATGTCTATTGCGCAACAGGCAGATGAAGTTCGCAAGGTAAAACGTTCTGAAAATGGTGTTATTATTGATCCATTCTTCTTGACTCCAGAACATACCATTGCTGAGGCAGATGAACTGATGGGACGTTACCGTATCAGTGGTGTTCCAGTTGTGGAGACACTTGAAAATCGTAAATTGGTTGGTATTCTAACAAACCGAGATCTTCGCTTTATTTCAGATTACAATCAGCCAATCTCAAACCATATGACCAGTGAAAATCTTGTTACTGCTCCTGTTGGTACAGATCTTGCAACAGCTGAAAGTATTCTTCAAGAACACCGTATTGAAAAACTTCCTTTGGTTGATGAAGAAGGTCGTCTTTCTGGCTTGATTACTATTAAAGATATCGAAAAAGTAATTGAATTTCCTAATGCAGCAAAAGATGAGTTTGGTCGTCTTCTAGTTGCTGGTGCAGTAGGTGTTACTTCAGATACATTTGAACGTGCAGAGGCTCTTTTTGAAGCAGGAGCGGATGCGATTGTTATTGATACTGCACATGGTCATTCTGCAGGTGTCTTGCGTAAAATTGCTGAGATTCGTGCTCACTTCCCAGACCGCACTTTGATTGCGGGTAATATTGCCACTGCAGAAGGTGCGCGTGCTCTTTATGATGCAGGTGTAGATGTTGTCAAAGTCGGTATCGGACCAGGTTCTATTTGTACCACTCGCGTGATTGCAGGGGTTGGTGTTCCACAAGTGACAGCAATCTATGATGCGGCAGCAGTTGCGCGCGAATATGGAAAAACGATTATTGCTGATGGTGGAATCAAGTACTCTGGAGATATCGTGAAAGCCCTTGCTGCAGGTGGAAATGCAGTTATGCTTGGTTCAATGTTTGCTGGAACAGATGAAGCACCAGGTGAAACTGAAATTTTCCAAGGACGTAAGTTTAAGACTTACCGTGGTATGGGATCAATCGCTGCAATGAAGAAAGGTTCAAGCGACCGTTACTTCCAAGGTTCTGTCAATGAAGCAAACAAACTCGTTCCAGAAGGAATTGAAGGCCGTGTTGCCTATAAAGGCGCAGCAGCTGATATTGTCTTCCAAATGCTTGGTGGTATTCGCTCTGGTATGGGTTACTGTGGTGCAGCTAACCTTAAAGAATTGCACGACAACGCTCAATTTATTGAAATGTCTGGGGCTGGTCTAAAAGAAAGCCATCCTCATGATGTACAAATTACTAATGAAGCACCAAACTACTCCATGTAAGAAGTAAAAAGAACTCCTGAAATCCAGGAGTTCTTTTTGTTTACATAGTTGTCAATTTTGATTTACAGATATTCTACCGTTTTGGATGTTGAAAATACTAAGGTTTTCTGGCAAGTTTTGTAAGTGGTCTAAACTTGTTGTTGTAATAAAGGTTTGGATAGATTGAGAAATGGTTTCTAGTAATTTTAGTTGCCGTGTATTGTCAAGTTCGCTCATAACATCATCAAGCAGTAGTATCGGAGACTCATTGGTAATAGTTTCCATTAGCTCAATCTCTGCTAGTTTGATAGAAAGTACAAGACTACGATGTTGACCTTGGCTTCCAAAACTAGCGTCCATACCATTGATATAGAAAGTAATGTCATCTCGATGAGGGCCGACACCAGTATTCTTTTTGAACAAATCTCTTGATCTGGTTTTCTCCAAAGCCATTTTAAAAGAACTTGTTAGCTGTTCTTCATCAGTGAAGTTGACAGATGCTTGATAAGATATTGACAACTCTTCTAATTTATTTGAAATTTCTAAGTGTTTTTTTTGACCAAATTTCTCTAAGTCTTTAATGAATTTTATTCGATGCTTTATAACGCGACATCCATACTCTACTAACTGATCATCTAATACTGACAGAAATGTTTCATCAATCTTTTGGCTGGATTTTAGGTAAGTATTTCTTTGCTTGAGTATATGGTTATAGTTTGACAAGTCTGACAAGTAGATTGGTTTAATTTGTCCCAGTTCTATATCTATAAACTTTCGACGAACGGAGGGAGCTCCTTTAATTAACTGTAGATCTTCAGGTGCGAAGAGAACCACATTCATATGTCCGATGTAGTCAGAGAGGCGAGCTTGTTTTAAGTGATTGACTTTAGTCACACGCCCTTTTGGTGTTAAATCAATTTCTAGAGGGATAGAGCCTGTTTTTTTCTGTAGCAAGCCAGAAAGATGGAGTTGTTCTTCATCAAAATGAATGAGATTTTTATCTGTACGAGTCCGATGACTACGTGTCAAGGCTAAGAAATAGATTGCTTCTAGAATATTGGTTTTTCCTTGTGCATTTTGACCTAGAAAGACATTTAATTTTGGATTGAAATCAATTTTTGCCTCTTTGTAGTTTCGAAAGGTTTTAATTGTTAAATGTTGGAGCCACATGGTTATCTTCCTGGAAAACGTGGAGGTTGTTTGGTTTTAGGCGATGAAGAAGTTTTTTGTTTTTCTTTCTTGACGCCTTTATTCATCTCTTTGACAAGTTTAGCAATTCGCTCTTTCTCAATCTTATCTGCTTGATACTCTTCTTGCTCTTTTAAACTTGGTTTTGTCAAGGTGATGTCAATCTTTAAATCAGGAATGTCAATCGTATCTCCAATACGGATTTTTTTCCCACGTCTACTTTCTAACTCGCCATTAAAGTAAACTTGATGATCTATTAAAAAGGATTTGATAGCACCACCGCTTTGTATAATTCCAAGTTCTTTTAGGAGTGCTTGGAGCGTAATAAATTCTTCAAATAATTTGTATTCCATAATTCACCTCAATCTTTGGTATTATACCATATTTCCCTTGAAATAGCTGAAGGAAAGTTTGCTGAAATGAAAACGGTTTTACTCTTTAAAGCTATAAAGAGAACAAGAAAAATTTTGATTTTCGTGGTATAATAGAACTCTATATGTAAGGAGGTAAGGTATGGAATTAGTGCCTGGAATTTCAGCACATTTTGTTCAATCCAAAAAGTTTAAAACAAATAAAATCACTATTCGTTTTACTGCTCCCTTATCTCTTGAGACAATAGCAGGACGCATGTTAAGTGCGAGTATGTTGGAGACGGCAAATCAAGCTTATCCCACATCACAAGCATTTCGCAGATACTTGGCAAGTTTATATGGAACAGATATTTCCACAAGTGCTTATCGTAGGGGACAGGCACATATTCTTGACTTAACATTTACTTATGTGAGGGATGATTTTTTAAGCAAAAAGAATGTCTTGACTTCTCGAATTTTGGAATTGGTGAGACTGACTTTATTTGCTCCCTTAACTCAAGATGGTGCTTTTGAGCCAGCTTTATTTGAAATTGAAAGAAAACAGTTATTGGCTAGTCTAGCTACTGATATGGATGATTCATTTTATTTTGCTCATAAGGAGTTGGATAGCTTGTTCTTCCATGATGAGCGTCTTCAATTGAGATACAGTGATTTACGAAATAGTATTTCAAATGAGTCTCCGGAAAGTAGCTACATGTGCTTTCAAAATGCTCTGAAAAATGATCGTATTGATTTCTTTTTCTTAGGTGATTTTAATGAAGTAGAAATTGCAGAATCGCTGAAGTCATTACCTTTTACAGCTAGAGAGAACGGCATCACTATCCAGTACCATCAATCTTATTCGAATGTTCTACGAGAGGGAATGATTCAGAGGAATGTTGGGCAATCTATTTTGGAATTAGGCTATCATTCTCCTGTAAAATATGGTGATGATGAGCATTTGCCCATGCTTGTTATGAATGGTTTGTTGGGTGAATTTGCACATTCGAAACTTTTTACAAACGTTCGTGAAAATGCTGGAATAGCCTATACAGTCTCGAGTCAATTGGATTTGTTTAGTGGTCTGTTAAGGATGTATGCGGGTATCGATAGAGAAAATCGAAATCAGGCTAGAAAAATGATGAATCATCAATTGCTAGATCTGAAAAAGGGTAACTTTACAGATTTTGAACTTGAACAAACCAAGGAGATGATTCGACGATCTTTGTTGATGGCTCAAGATAATCAACAGACCCTAGTTGAAAGAGTCTATTTGAATGCTCTATTGGGGAAATCAAGCTTTGACATTGATCGATTGGTGGCAAAATTAGAGAGTGTTGATAAAGAAGCTGTCTGTAAAGCTGCCAACAGTTTGAAGTTACAAGCGATTTACTTTATGGAAGGAGTAGAATGACAAAGGTTACTTTTGAAGAAAAATACTATCCTGCTGTAAAGGAAACAGTCTACAAAGCACAATTGTCAAATGGATTGACAGTTTCTTTACTTCCTAAGCGAGATTTCAATGAGGTTTATGGGATTGTAACAGTTCAATTTGGTTCTGTAGATGCAACTTATACAAGCTTGGAAAAAGGTTTACGTCATCATCCAGCAGGAATTGCACATTTTCTTGAACATAAATTGTTTGAAAGAGAAAATGCTGAGGATATAATGGCTGCTTTTACTCGATTAGGTGCGGACAGTAATGCCTTTACAAGCTTTACTAAGACCAGCTATCTTTTTTCAACAATTGACCATCTATTAGAGAATTTAGATTTGCTAGATGAGTTAGTCGGAGATGTTCATTTTACAGAAGAGTCTGTTTTTAGGGAACAGGCTATTATCCAGCAAGAACGAGAAATGTACCAAGATGATCCAGACTCACGTTTGTTTTTTGCAACATTAGCCAACCTTTATCCTGATACTCCTTTAGCAACAGATATAGTTGGAAGTGAAAAATCAATTTCTGAGATTCAAGTTTCAAATTTAAAAGAGAACTTTACAGACTTTTACAAACCTGTCAACATGTCACTGTTTTTAGTTGGAAATATTGATGTAAAAGTTGTTGAGGAATACTTTTCGAAAAAGGAAAAGAAGACTCCAGAACAGTTTACAGTTACAAAAGAGCAACTACCCTTACAGCCTGTGAAGCAAACAGATAGTCTTCGGATGGAAGTTTCTTCACCCAAACTTGCTGTTGCGATTAGAGGTAATGGGCAAATAACAGAAGCTGAGTCTTATCGTTACAATATTTTATTGAAATTACTATTTACGATGATGTTTGGTTGGACTTCTGATCGTTTTCAAAGGTTATATGAGTCTGGGAAGTTAGATGCGTCATTGTCACTTGAGGTTGAAGTCAACAGTCGCTTTCATTTTGTGATATTGACAATGGATACCAAAGAGCCTGTTTCTCTGTCGCATCAATTTCGGAAAGCGATTCGTCAGTTTAGTAGTGATACGGATATTACAGAGGAACATTTAGATCTTGTTAAGAGTGAGATGTTTGGGGAGTTTTTCAGTAGCATGAACTCCTTGGAATTTATTGCAACTCAATACGATCCGATGGATCGCGGAGAAACAATTTTTGATTTTCCAAAAATTTTACAGGAAATTACTTTGGAGGATGTTCTAGAAGCTGGACATCGTTTGATTGATAATGGTGATCTAGTTGATTTTACAATCTTTCCAGCTTAAAAGATGATTAATACTAGAAAGAAGGAATGGTACGTATGAGAAAAAAAACAATTGGCGAGGTTCTACGTTTAGCCAGAATTAACCAGGGATTGAGTCTGGAAGAATTACAGGAAAAAACTGAAATTCAGTTGCATTTTCTAGAAGCTATGGAGGCAGATGATTTTGATCAGCTTCCTAGTACCTTCTACGCTCGTTCTTTTTTAAGAAAATATGCATGGGCAGTAGAATTAGATGAAAGAATTGTATTAGATGCCTATGATTCAGGTAGTATGATCACTTATGAAGAGGTAGATGTCGATGAAGAAGACTTGTCTGGTCGCAGACGATCAAATAAGAAAAAAACGTCTTATCTCCCCTTGTTTTATTTCGTTCTATTTGCTTTGTCAATTTTAATTTTTGTCACTTACTATGTTTGGAACTACATCCAAACTCAGCCAAGTCCTTCTTCAGCTAATTATAGTGTTGTGAACTCGACTAGTTCCACAACCTCATCTAGTTCATCTTCTAGTAGTCAGACGTCTAGCTCGTCTTCTACTACGGAATCAACTATTACAGTGTCAGGCGAAGGAAACCGCATTGAAGCTCGGTATAAAACGAGTAAGGAAACCGCTACTGTTCAACTAGCAGTTTCAGATACAACTAGCTGGGTAAGTGTTTCAGGAAGTGAGCTGGAGGGTGGTGTGACACTATCCGCAGACAATAAGAATGCAAAAACAACAGTTTCAACTAAGAATCCCGTTACCATTACTTTAGGTGTAGTGAAGGGAGTTACTGTGACTGTGGACAATCAAACGATTGATACTTCGAAGCTGACAACTCAGACTGGAACTGTAACACTTACATTTACTACAGATTAAGGAAGAACCAATGAAAAAAGAACAAATTCCTAATGTATTAACTATTGGTAGAATTCTCTTTATACCTCTCTTTATTCTTATTTTGACTTTGGGCCATTCACAAGGAAGTCATTTGCTGGCAGCGATCATCTTTGCAGTTGCTAGTATAACGGATTATCTTGATGGTTACCTTGCTCGTAAATGGAATGTAGTCAGCAACTTTGGAAAATTTGCAGATCCGATGGCTGATAAGCTGTTGGTTATATCAGCTTTTATCATGTTGATTGAGTTAGGCATGGCTCCAGCTTGGGTTGTTGCTATTATCATCTGTCGTGAACTTGCGGTGACAGGCTTGCGTTTGTTGCTTGTTGAGACGGGAGGGACAGTTCTAGCAGCAGCGATGCCAGGGAAAATCAAGACCTTTAGTCAGATGTTTGCCATTATCTTTTTGCTCTTACATTGGAATTTAATTGGGCAACTGTTGCTTTATATAGCTTTATTTTTCACCATCTACTCTGGTTATGATTATTTCAAGGGTAGCGCTCATGTATTCAAAGGGACATTTGGTTCGAAATGAAATCGATTATTGAAGTAAAAGATCTGTCTTTTCGTTACAAGGAAGACCAGGATCATTATGATGTTAATAATGTCTCGTTTCACGTGAAACGGGGAGAATGGCTTTCGATTGTAGGTCATAATGGGAGTGGAAAATCGACAACTATCCGTTTGATTGATGGCTTGCTTGAAGCAGAGTCTGGGGAAATCTGGATTGATGGGCAATTGCTGTCCTCTGAGAATGTTTGGGACTTGCGTCGTCAAATTGGTATGGTTTTTCAAAATCCAGATAACCAATTTGTGGGGGCAACTGTTGAAGATGATGTCGCCTTTGGATTAGAAAATCAGGGACTTCCTCGAGAAGAAATGAAGAAGAGAGTGGCTGAATCTTTGGAGTTGGTAGGTATGCTGGACTTTAAGAAGAGAGAACCAGCTCGTTTATCTGGTGGACAAAAACAACGGGTGGCTATTGCAGGAGTTGTTGCCTTGAGGCCAGCTATTTTGATTTTGGACGAGGCTACAAGTATGTTGGATCCTGAGGGACGCAGAGAACTGATTCAGACAGTTCAAGAGATACGAAAAGACCACCAGATGACAGTCGTCTCAATTACACATGATTTAGAGGAAGTTGCGATGAGTGACCGTGTATTGGTCATGAAAAAAGGCCAAGTGGAGTCAACCAGCAGCCCAAGAGAACTTTTTTCTCGGGCTGACCTTGACCATATAGGGTTAGATGAACCTTTTGCTAATCAATTGAGAGAATCTTTGAGAGAGACTGGTTATCAGTTGCCGGATGACTATTTGACAGAAGGAGAGCTAGAGGACAAGTTATGGGAATTACTCTAGAAAATGTGAGCTTTACCTATCAAGAGGGGACTCCCCTATCTTCATCAGCCTTGACTGATGTTTCTTTGACGATTGAGGATGGCTCCTATACAGCTTTAGTAGGGCACACAGGTAGTGGGAAATCAACGATTTTACAGCTTTTAAATGGCCTATTGGTACCAAGTAAGGGTTCTGTTCGAGTTTTCGATACCGTCATTACCCCTACATCAACCAATAAAGAAATTCGTCAGATTCGAAAGCAAGTTGGTCTAGTGTTTCAATTTGCTGAAAATCAGATTTTCGAAGAGACTGTTTTGAAAGATGTTGCATTTGGACCGCAAAATTTTGGAGTTTCTGAGGAAGAGGCCAAGAAAATTGCGCGTGAAAAGTTAGCCTTGGTAGGCATCGATGAGTCACTCTTTGAGCGCAGTCCTTTTGAACTTTCGGGTGGTCAGATGAGACGTGTGGCTATAGCAGGTATGCTAGCCATGGAGCCAACTGTCTTGGTTTTGGATGAGCCTACAGCTGGACTAGATCCTCTGGGCAGAAAAGAACTGATGACCCTGTTTAAAAAACTCCACCTTTCTGGAATGACAATCGTTCTGGTAACGCATTTGATGGATGACGTAGCTGCATATGCTGATCAGGTCCATGTTATGGAAAAGGGGCGTTTGGTCAAAAGTGGTAAACCGAGCGAAGTTTTCCAAGATGTAGCCTCTATGGAAAAGGTGCAGTTAGGTGTGCCTAAAATAACAGCCTTTTGTAAACGTTTGGCAGATAGAGGTGTAGCTTTTAAAAAATTGCCAATTAAGATAGAGGAGTTTAAGGAGTCGCTAAATGGATAGTATGATTTTAGGGCGTTATATACCGGGGGATTCCATCATTCATCGCTTGGATCCCCGTAGTAAATTGCTTGCCATGATCCTGTTGATTTTGATTGTATTTTGGGCCAATAATCCCCTCACTAATCTCATTCTGTTTGTAGCGACAGGTATATTTATCGCTTTGTCAGGCGTTTCCCTCTCATTTTTCGTTCAGGGATTAAAATCCATGTTCTTCTTGATTGCTTTTACAACTCTTTTTCAGCTCTTTTTCATTTCAAGTGGAAATGTCCTATTTGAGTTTTCTTTTATAAAAATAACGGATTATGCTTTGCAACAAGCTGGGATTATTTTCTGTCGTTTTGTGTTGATTATTTTCTTTTCAACTTTGCTAACCTTAACGACCATGCCTTTGAGTCTGGCAGCTGCAGTTGAATCTCTCTTAGCGCCTCTGAAACGCGTGAAAGTTCCCGTTCATGAAATTGGTCTCATGTTATCAATGAGTTTGCGTTTTGTTCCAACCTTGATGGATGACACGACGAGAATTATGAATGCTCAGAAGGCTCGTGGAGTTGACTTTGGTGAAGGTAGTATCGTTCAAAAAGTAAAGGCTATGATTCCGATTTTAATTCCTCTTTTTGCGACGAGCTTAAAGCGTGCAGATTCATTGGCAATAGCCATGGAAGCGCGTGGTTATCAGGGAGGAAAGGGTAGAAGTCAGTATAGACAGTTGAGATGGAGTCAAAAGGATACACTGGCAATTCTTGTGATTTTGATACTGGGATGTTTCTTATTTTTCTTAAAATCTTAGCAGGTTTGTAGGATTGATAAGAAGCGCACAGTAGCAGGTTTTTAGTATAAAGGTAGGAATATGAACCGTTTTAAAAAATCAAAATATCTAATCATCGTTTTTGTCACAGTTCTGGCAGTTTCTGTTCTATTAGTGACAACCTATTCAAGCGCTATTGTGACGAAACTAGGAGATGGGATTTCTTTAGTAGATAGAATTGTTCAAAAACCCTTTCAGTGGTTTGATACTTTTAAATCAGATTTGGGACATTTGACGCAGACTTACAATGAAAACGAAAGTCTAAAAAAACAGCTTTATCAACTAGAGGTGGAGTCTAATCAATCAGAAAGTTTAAAAAATGAAAATGAACAATTACGTCAGTTGCTGGATATGAAGTCAAAATTGCAGGCTACAAAAACCATTTCAGCAGATGTGATTATGCGAGCTCCAGTATCTTGGAAACAAGAGTTAACAATTGATGTGGGAAGTTCAAAAGGAGCTTCTGAAAATATGTTGGCCATTGCAAACGGGGGTTTGATTGGTAGTGTTTCAAAGGTGGAGGATCATTCAACAACGATCAACCTATTGACAAACACCGAAAATTCAGACAAAATTTCTGTTAAAATCCTGCATGGCTCTACTGAAATTTACGGGATTATCGTTGGTTATGATAAGGAATCTGAACTGCTTAAAATTAGTCAATTAAACAGCAACAGCGACATTAGCGCGGGAGACAAGGTGACTACAGGGGGGCTCGGAAACTTTAATGTTAAGGATATCCCTGTTGGAGAGGTTGTTGCTACAACACACAGCAGTGATTATCTAACAAAGGAGGTAACAGTAAAGTTAAGTGCTGACACCAAAAATCTTCATGTGGTAGAGTTAGTGGGGAATTAGCAATGAGACTGTTAAAACAAATTGGTATTTTCTTTTTACTCCCTTTTGTCGTACTAATTGATGCACATATTGGACAATTAGCGGGATCCTTCTTCCCTCACTTTCATTTAGCAAGTCATTTTCTGTTTTTATTTCTCTTGTTTGAGACAATAGAGGTTTCAGAATATCTCTATCTAGCTTATTGCTGTATAGTGGGTTTGGTGTACGATATCTATTTTTTCCACTTGATAGGAATTGCGACGCTTCTATTTATCTTAATAGGTGCTTCACTCCATAAATTTAATAGTGTAATTTTGCTAAACCGTTGGACAAGAATGTTAACAATAGTTGTGATGAGTTTCCTATTTGATATGGGGAGCTACCTCCTTGCTCTTGCTATGGGATTGACAGTAGAATCGATGCCAGTTTTCATCGTCTATAGCCTTGTCCCATCAATGATTTTAAATTTTTTATGGATGCTTGTTTTCCAATATATTTTTGAAAAATGTTATCTATAAGAAAGAAATAAAAATGTAACAAAGGCGTAATATTTATTATGTCTTTTTTTGGTATACTAGTAATGTCTTAAATAGAAGGAGTATCTACACAATATGAAGAAAAAAATCTTAGCGTCACTTTTATTAAGTACAGTATTAGTGTCTCAAGCGGCGGTATTGACAACTGTCCACGCTGAAACAACTGATGAAAAGATTGCTGCTCAAGATAGTAAGATTAGTAATTTGACATCTCAACAAAAAGAAGCTCAAAAACAAGTAGATGAAATCCAAACGCAAGTTACAGCTATCCAAACTCAACAAACGAACTTAGAAGCTGAGAACGAAACTCTACAAGCTGAATCTAAAAAACTTGAAGGAGAAATTACAGAGCTCTCTAAGAACATTGTTGCTCGTAATGAATCTTTGGAAAAACAAGCACGTAGCGCACAAACAAACGGTGCTGCAACTAGCTATATCAATACAATTGTAAACTCAAAATCAATTACAGAAGCTATTTCACGTGTGGCAGCGATGAGCGAGATTGTATCAGCTAACAACAAAATGTTGGAACAACAGAAGGCTGATAAAAAATCAATTGCTGAAAAACAGGTTGCAAATAATGAAGCAATCAACACTGTCATTGCCAACCAACAAACGCTTGCTGACGATGCACAAACATTGACAACAAAGCAAGCTGAGTTGAAAGTTGCTGAGTTGAATCTTGCTGCTGAGAAAGCAACTGCAGAAGGCGAAAAAGCTACTTTGCTAGAACAAAAAGCAACTGCAGAAGCAGAAGCAAAAGCAGCGGCTGAAGCAGAAGCAGCTTACAAAGCTCGTCAAGCAAGCCAACAACAATCAGTAGTTGCTTCAGGAAATACAAGCTTCTCTGCTCAAGTACAAGCGACATCAAGCTCTTCATCAGATGATGATTCAAGCTACACTCCGGCACCTGCACCAACTCCAACAAGACAGCGTCCAACATACAGTACAAATGCTTCAAGCTATCCAACTGGTGAATGTACTTGGGGAGCTAAAACATTAGCACCTTGGGCTGGAGATTACTGGGGTAACGGAGCGCAGTGGGCTACAAGTGCAGCAGCTGCAGGATTCCGTACTGGATCAACTCCACAAGTTGGTGCGATTGCATGTTGGAATGACGGTGGATATGGACACGTAGCGGTTGTTACAGCAGTTTCATCATCAACTAGCATTCAAGTATCAGAATCAAACTACGGTGGAGATCGTACAATCGGTAACAAGCGTGGATGGTTCAACCCAACTACAACTTCTGAAGGTTACGTAACATACATCTATCCAAACTAATGAATGAAACGAAGAGGCTCGATGTGAGTCTCTTTTATTATTTTTTATCGAAAGCAAGGCCGAAATATATCAAAACCACTTGAAAATATGGCTAAAATGTGATAAAATGAAACTTGTCGTGTAAACGATAATACTCATTCTTGATGAATTGTGAGACTGTTGCCCTCGGGTCGTTTTGCAAGTTGAAATCGAGGAGAGGAAAAAAACAAAAAGGAGAAATACTCATGGCAGTAATTTCAATGAAACAACTTCTTGAGGCTGGTGTACACTTTGGTCACCAAACTCGTCGCTGGAACCCTAAGATGGCTAAGTACATCTTCACTGAGCGTAACGGAATCCACGTTATCGACTTGCAACAAACTGTAAAATACGCTGACCAAGCATACGACTTTATGCGTGATGCGGCAGCTAACGATGCAGTTGTATTGTTTGTTGGTACTAAAAAACAAGCTGCTGAAGCTGTTAAAGAAGAAGCAGAACGTTCAGGTCAATACTACATCAACCACCGTTGGTTGGGTGGAACTCTTACTAACTGGGGAACTATCCAAAAACGTATTGCTCGTTTGAAAGAAATCAAACGTATGGAAGAAGAAGGAATCTTCGACGTTCTTCCTAAGAAAGAAGTTGCACTTCTTAACAAACAACGTGCACGTCTTGAAAAATTCTTGGGTGGTATCGAAGACATGCCTCGTATCCCAGATGTAATGTACGTAGTTGACCCACATAAAGAACAAATCGCTGTTAAAGAAGCTAAAAAATTGGGAATCCCAGTTGTAGCGATGGTTGACACAAACACTGATCCAGACGATATCGATGTAATCATCCCAGCTAACGATGACGCTATCCGCGCTGTTAAATTGATCACAGCTAAATTGGCTGACGCTATCATCGAAGGACGTCAAGGTGAAGATGCAGCAGCAGTTGAAGCTGAATTTGCAGCTTCAGAAGCTCAAGCTGACTCAATCGAAGAAATCGTTGAAGTTGTAGAAGGCGACAACGCTTAATTCATATAAATAGTAATTACCTAGGAGGGCGGGGCCTAGCCCAGCTCTCCTATTTTTAAAAAATATAGGAGAATCAAAATGGCAGAAATTACAGCTAAACTTGTAAAAGAGTTGCGTGAAAAATCTGGTGCCGGTGTTATGGACGCTAAAAAAGCGCTTGTAGAAACAGACGGTGATATCGAAAAAGCGATCGAATTGCTTCGCGAAAAAGGTATGGCGAAGGCAGCTAAGAAAGCTGACCGTGTTGCTGCAGAAGGTTTGACTGGTGTATTTGTTAATGGTAACGTTGCAGCAGTAGTTGAAGTAAATGCTGAAACTGACTTCGTTGCGAAAAACGCTCAATTCGTTGACTTGGTAAATGCTACAGCTAAAGTAATCGCTGAAGGTAAACCAGCGAACAACGAAGAAGCTCTTGCTTTGACAATGCCTTCAGGTGAAACTCTTGAAGCTGCATATGTATCTGCAACAGCTACAATCGGTGAAAAAATCTCATTCCGTCGTTTTGCTTTGCTTGAAAAAACAGATGCACAACACTTTGGAGCATACCAACACAATGGTGGCCGTATCGGTGTTATTTCTGTTATTGAAGGTGGAGACGAAGCGCTTGCTAAACAAATCTCAATGCACATTGCTGCGATGAAACCAACAGTTCTTTCTTACAAAGAATTAGATGAGCAATTCGTTAAAGATGAGTTGGCACAATTGAACCACGTAATCGATCAAGATAACGAAAGTCGTGCAATGGTTGGTAAACCAGCTCTTCCACACTTGAAGTATGGATCAAAAGCACAATTGACTGATGAAGTGATTGCTCAAGCTGAAGCTGATATCAAAGCTGAGTTGGCTGCAGAAGGCAAACCAGAAAAAATCTGGGACAAAATCATCCCAGGTAAAATGGACCGCTTCATGCTTGACAACACTAAAGTTGACCAAGCATACACACTTCTTGCACAAGTATACATCATGGATGACAGCAAGACAGTTGAAGCTTACCTTGAATCAGTAAATGCTTCAGTAGTTGAGTTCGCTCGCTTTGAAGTTGGTGAAGGTATTGAGAAAGCTGCGAACGACTTCGAAGCAGAAGTTGCCGCTACAATGGCAGCAGCCTTAAATAACTAATAATGAAAAGGAAGCAATTTGCTTCCTTTTTTTATTTATGTGACTATTAGTCTGTCTCGCTCCGTAAGGTGCGAGACAAATAAACCACCCGCTAAGCGGGTGCGCGTCGAAGGTTATACCAAAAAAACTCCAAACGCGATACAATAAAGGTGTTCAAGCCAATTGTAAAGCGAAAGGAGAAAAATATGGCACAAAAGGCACATAGTTTATCACACACAAAGTGGATGTGTAAATATCACATTGTGTTCACCCCTAAGTATAGACGAAAAATCATTTATAATCAATATCGAAGTAGTTTGGGAGAAATATTCCACCGTTTATGTAGTTATAAAGGTGTTGAAATTATCGAGGGTCACTTAATGCCTGATCATGTACATATGTTAGTAAGTATTCCACCAAGGATAAGTGTTTCAAGTTTCATGGGTTATTTAAAAGGAAAAAGTGCACTCATGATGTTTGATAAACACGCCAACCTCAAGTACAAGTTTGGCAACCGGCATTTTTGGGCAGAAGGTTACTACGTGAGTACAGTAGGACTTAATGAAGCCACAATTAGGAAATATATCCAAGAACAGGAAGAACATGATATAGCATTAGATAAATTAAGTGTAAAAGAATATGAGGATCCCTTTAGGGGTAGTGGTAAGTAGTACCAAGGTCTCTTCAAGAGGCAAGTGACGAGTCAAGAGCAATGAGGCTTGAACAACGTGAAAGCCAGCGTCTTTAGGCGCTGGCTGGTGATTTGGGCTTATAGCCCTGGTGCAAACCACCCGTTAGACGGGTGGTTATGATTTTAGAGTGAGTAAATAAAAAGCCCTTTAAAAGGGCTAAGTGCATTTAGGAGACTACACTTCAAATTCATAGAGTGCTGTAGACAGATAACGTTCGCCATTATCTGGTGCTAAAGCAAGTACTTTCTTACCTGTACCTAATTTCTTGGCAACCTCAATTGCCCCGTAAATCGCTGCAGCTGAAGAAATCCCAACAAGGAAGCCTTCTTTTCCACCAATTTCACGGCCAAGCGCTAGAGCATCATCTGACGTTACGCGGACGATACCATCATAGGCTTTTGTATCAAGTGTTTCAGGAATAAATCCAGCTGAGATGCCTTGAATTTTGTGAGGTCCTGGTTTTTCACCAGACAAGATAGCTGACTCGTCTGCCTCAACTGCAAAAACTTGAATATTAGAATTTGCTGCTTTAAGTGCATGTGAAACGCCTGAAATCGTTCCACCAGTACCGACACCACCCACAAAGGCATCTAGTCCATCAGAACCGAAAGCAGCTAGTATTTCAGCTCCTGTTGTTCTTTCGTGTACTTCTGGATTAGCTGGATTATTAAATTGGAGTGGAAGGAAGCCGTCACGTTCAGCAGCGATTTCCTGAGCTTTAGCAATAGCCCCTTTCATTCCTTCGCTACCAGGAGTGAGGACGAGTTCAGCACCATAGGCTTGGATAATCTTACGGCGTTCCACACTCATCGTTTCAGGCATGACGATAACAACTTTATATCCTTTAGCAGCACCGACCCATGAAAGACCGATACCAGTGTTTCCACTCGTTGCTTCAACAATAGTAGCACCCGGTTTTAGAATACCATCTTGTTCTGCTTTTTCAATCATGCTAAGGGCAATACGGTCTTTAACTGAAGATCCTGGGTTAAAGGCTTCTAGTTTAACATAGACGTCTGCAGCACCCTCTGGAACAATGTTGTTAAGTTTAACAATCGGTGTTTGTCCAATAAGTTCAGTGATATTGTTATAAATAGCCATAGATATACCTCTTTGTATAAGATGATACTAGTATAACGCGCTTAAGGCTATTTGTAAAATATAGAAATCCTATCAAAGTGATAGGATTTTTTTATATCAAAGGTCTAAGCCATTAATTTTTAATCGATTGTGATAAGCCAATTCTAATAAATAGGAATAAAGAGGGAGGATGTCCGTTTTTTTAGGGAATTCAAATTTATGGAAACTCAGATGCTCATTATGTGCTTTTAGAAAGACATTTTCTAAATAAGTGATCGTAATCTCACTATCATCTATACCTGCTCCAGCAGTTTCCATTTCAACGTTTACAATGTTCATCAAAAAGAGTGACTTAACAGACACCTTACGACCAGTGGCACCTTGCTTATCTGTAAAGATGATACGGATATTTGTAAAGATAATTGAATCGCGAATAAGTTTATATCCACTTTGAATTTCTTCATTCTCTAGTAGATATTGTCCATATTCTTTGATAAGAGTCTCTTTGTTTTCCTCGCTGAAGTTACCAGCAAGTCCTTGAATAAATTTTCCAAACGCCATGTATTTCTCCTTTGTTTACACTAAGTTTACAGGAACTTCAACTTCTCGTAAACCTTGATCCGTTAAAGTAACCTTTCCATTAAAGAACTCAACAAGAGCAGCTTTGATATTTTCTTTCTCTTCCTTATCAACATAGATCGTTGTATCAACTTGATCTGTAAAGTTTGTATCCAACTCCATGAGATGATGCTCTCTAAGAAAATTACCATATTCTTGATACTGAGTGTAGGACATCTGAATGGCTATACCAGCCCGTTCTTTGATTTCAATAATGCCAATTTCTTTGACAGCCAAGGCCACACTACCTGCATAGGCACGGATCAAACCGCCAGCACCTAGTTTGATGCCACCAAAGTAGCGTGTCACTACCACACAGAGATTGGTTAGATTATGATTTTCTAAGACACCCAGCATAGGGACTCCAGCAGTACCACTAGGTTCCCCATCATCACTCGTACGTTTGATTTCACTGCGTTCCCCTACAATAAAAGCAGAGCAGTTATGGGTGGCTTTATAGTGTTCTTTTTTGATGGTAGTGATGAAGTCACGAGCCTCTTCTTCGCTATAAACACGCTTGACATGACAGATAAATCGGGATTTTTTGATTTCTTCTTGGACCTGCCCATCCTCTTTAATTGTTCTAAATTCCATGATTCAATTGTACTAAAAAAATATCTAAAGTGCTAGATTTTTACGAATATTAAAGTATGAAAGTAAATCCAAATTACCTCGGTCGCTTGTTTACTGAGAAAGAATTAACGGAAGAAGAACGACAGGTAGCAGTGAGACTGCCAGCAATGAGAAAAGAGAAGGGGAAACTGTTTTGTCAACGTTGTAATAGTTCGATTCTAGAAGAATGGTATTTGCCTATTGGCGCATACTATTGTAGGGAGTGCTTACTGATGAAGCGAGTCAGGAGTGATCAAGCCTTATACTATTTTCCGCAAGAAGATTTTCCTAAGCAAGATGTCCTCAAATGGTGTGGTCAGTTAACCTATTTTCAGGAAAAGGTATCAGAGGGGTTGATTCGAGCAGTTGAAAAGAAAGAACCGACTTTAGTTCACGCTGTCACAGGAGCTGGAAAGACAGAGATGATTTATCAAGTTGTTGCCAAAGTGATTGATGATGGTGGTGCAGTTTGTTTGGCAAGTCCTCGAATTGATGTGTGTTTGGAACTGTATAAGCGACTGCAGAATGACTTTGCTTGTGAGATAGCACTACTCCATGGCGAATCAGAGCCCTATTTTCGAACACCCTTAGTAGTTGCAACAACTCATCAGTTATTAAAATTTTATCATGCTTTTGATTTGTTGATAGTGGATGAAGTAGATGCCTTTCCTTATGTCGACAACACTATGCTTTACTATACTGTAAAGAATAGTGTAAAGGAGGATGGATTGAGGATATTCCTTACAGCAACTTCTACAGATGAGTTAGATAGGAAGGTTCGCACAGGAGAATTAAAACGATTAAGCTTGCCGAGACGGTTTCATGGAAATCCTTTGATTATTCCTAAACCAGTCTGGTTATCGGATTTTAATCGCTGTTTAGAGAAAAGCCAGTTATCAACCAAGTTAAAGACCTATATTGAGAAACAGAGAAGAACAGGTTATCCATTGCTGATTTTTGCATCAGAGATTAAGAAAGGTGAGGGACTAAAAGAAATACTAAAGGTGCATTTCCCGAATGAGAGCATTGGCTTTGTGTCTTCTGTGACAGAAGACCGATTAGAGCAGGTGCAAGCTTTTCGAGATGGAGAACTAACAATACTGATCAGTACGACAATCTTGGAACGCGGGGTTACCTTCCCTTGTGTGGATGTTTTCGTAGTAGAAGCTAATCATCGTCTCTTTACCAAGTCTAGTTTAATTCAGATTGGAGGGCGAGTTGGACGCAGTATGGATAGACCAACTGGTGAGTTGCTCTTCTTTCATGATGGATTAAATGCTTCCATCAAAAAGGCAATCAAGGAAATCAAGCAGATGAATAAGGAGGCAGGGTTATGAACTGTTTATTATGTGGCCAGACTACAAAGAGTGAGTTAACTTTTGGTAGTCTCATCCTTTTGAAGAATGAGAGCAGTTATCTTTGCTCAGCTTGTGCTTCTAGTTTTGAGAATATTGGTGAGAAATATTGTCCAAACTGTATGAAAACAGGGGTGTCAACTCAATGTCAAGATTGTAAACTTTGGTGTAAAGAAGGAGTTCAGGTTGATCATAAGGCAATCTTTACCTATAATCAAGCTATGAAAGACTTTTTCAGTCGATATAAGTTTGATGGGGATTTTCTACTTAGAAAGGCTTTTGCTTCTGTTCTTGCTGAAGAGCTGAAAAAGTATAGAGGTTATCAATTTGTTGTAATTCCCCTAAACCCTGAAAGATTGCTTGAGAGGGGGTTTAACCAAGTCGAGGGTTTGGTTGAGGCGGCAGGTTTTTCTTTTAAAGATATATTAGGAAAAAGAGAAGAGAGCGCTAGTTCTTCTAAAAGCCGTTTGGAAAGATTAGCTACTGAAATTCCATTTTTTATTAAAGATGGAATCTCACTTCCCAAGAAGATTTTGCTGATTGATGACATCTATACAACAGGGGCAACTGTGAATCGTGTGAAACGACTTTTGGCAGAAGCAGGTGCTTTGGAAGTTAAAACTTTTTCCCTTGTAAGATGAGGAAAAAATTTGCAAAATGAAAATGAAAGCGTTATAATATAGTTAGAAAAACAAAAATGTTTAGAAAGAAGGTACTTATATGATTAAATATAGTATCCGTGGTGAAAACCTAGAAGTAACAGAAGCAATTCGTGATTATGTAGTTTCTAAACTCGAAAAGATCGAAAAGTATTTCCAACCTGAGCAGGAGTTGGATGCACGTGTGAATTTGAAAGTTTACCGTGAAAAAACAGCAAAGGTTGAAGTAACAATTCCGCTTGGATCTATCACTCTTCGTGCTGAAGATATTTCTCAAGATATGTATGGTTCTATCGATCTTGTAACAGATAAAATTGAACGTCAGATTCGTAAAAATAAAACTAAAATCGAACGTAAGAATAAAAATAAAGTTGCGACAAGTCAACTCTTTACAGATGCTCTAGTTGAAGATGCAAATGTTGTGCAACCAAAAGTCGTTCGTTCAAAACAAATTGATTTGAAGCCAATGGATTTAGAAGAAGCCCTTCTCCAAATGGATTTATTGGGACATGATTTCTTTATCTATGTAGATGTGGAAGATCAAACAACTAATGTTTTGTATCGCCGTGAAGATGGTGAAGTCGGTTTGTTAGAAGTGAAAGAATCATAAAATAGAATTTTTAAAGTGGTTTACACCAGTGTAAACCACTTTTGTATTGCATCATTATAAAAGGTATAAATGGGGAAAGTTATGAAAGACGTGGTGATTGTTTCAGCAGTGCGAACTCCAATAGGCTCCTTTGGAGGAAGTTTAAAGAATGTTTCAGCTGTTGATTTGGGAGCTTTGGTTATTAAAAGTGTTTTGGAAAAAGCCAATGTCAAGCCAGAGCAGGTAGACGAAGTAATTATGGGGAATGTCCTAGGCGCAGGTTTAGGGCAAAACGTAGCTCGTCAAATGAGCGTTCATGCAGGACTCCCTGAATTTACACCAGCCTTTACTATCAACAAGGTTTGTGGTTCCGGTTTGAAGGCCGTGCAGTTGGCTGCTCAAGCGATTCGATGTGGCGATGCAGATATTATCGTAGCTGGTGGTGCAGAAAACATGAGTCAGGCTCCATACGTTTTGCCAAGCTTCCGTTGGGGCGGCCGTATGGGCGATTCGAAAGTGGTAGATACCATGATTAAGGACGGTTTGTCTGATGCCTTTAACGAATACCATATGGGGATTACAGCTGAGAGTGTGGCTGAAGAATATGGCATCAGTCGAGAAGAGCAAGATGCTCTTGCTTTAGAGTCACAAAAACGAGCAGTGGCGGCTATAGAATCTGGACGCTTTAAAGAAGAGATTGTGCCAGTTGTCATTCCTCAACGCAAAGGCGATCCTATCGTTTTTGATACAGATGAATATCCTAGAAAAGATACTAGCTTGGAGAGTTTGTCTAAGCTAGGTCCTGTTTTCAAAAAAGACGGTTCTGTTACAGCGGGTAATGCTTCAGGAATCAATGACGGGGCAGCGGCTGTCTTAATCATGAGTGCTGAAAAAGCTAAAGAATTAGGATTGCCAGTGATTGTCCGCATTCGTTCGTATGCAAGTGTAGGTTTGGATCCTAAGATGATGGGATGTGGGCCGATTTATGCGACTCGCAAGGCTCTTGAAAAAGGCAATTTGACAGTTGATGATCTCGACTTGATTGAGTCAAATGAAGCTTTTGCTGCTCAGGCTTGTGCGGTTGGCAAAACACTTGGTTTCAACACAGATATTGTCAATGTCAATGGTGGCGCCATTGCTCTTGGTCACCCAATTGGGGCCTCCGGTTGCCGTATCCTAGTAACGCTGGTACATGAGATGATGAAACGAGATGCTAAAACTGGGTTAGCAACTCTCTGTATCGGAGGAGGGATGGGGACTGCCCTTATCGTGGAACGTTAGGTGTTAGTGATCTGAACACGTGGGTAGGAGGGTGATGATCCCCTCCTCCTTTTGTGTCTGAAGTTAGAGAAATCAATCATGAAAGAAGGGCTTGCATCTTTTAAAGGGTCGCTTTTTAAGGGCATTTGTGATATAATAATGCGCAAGAGGTTTAGAATGAAAAAAAATAATTTAACTCCGAATTCTGCTATTCTACTAGGGATTGCAACTTTCGGAACCTTAACAATGCTGATTATTTTTTCACAAAATAATGTTGTAACAATCAGTGTCTTGTTTTTATTTGTACTTCTTTATCTGCTTTTATTTGTCTGGCAAAAAAAACAGTATGAAAAGAGCGAAATTGAACAAATCCAATACGTAAATCATCAAGCTGAAGATAGCTTAAACACGCTGCTCGAACAAATGCCGGTTGGTGTTCTGAAATTAGACCTATCTACTGGCGAAGTGGAATGGTTTAATCCTTATGCTGAGTTGATTTTGACTACTGAAGAAGGCGAAATTGATGTTGAGTTAATTCAAACCATCATCAAGGCTTCTGTTGGGAATCCTGGTTCGTATGCTACCTTGGGCGAAACACGATATGCTGTTCATATGGACAAGGCTTCAGGTGTTTTGTATTTCTTTGATGTTTCTGGGGAGTACGAAGCAACTGTCGAATTGGTAACTAGTCGTCCAGTCATTGGAGTCATCTCAGTAGATAACTATGATGATTTGGAGGATGCGACATCGGACTCTGATATCAGCCATATCAATAGCTTTGTAGCTAATTTTGTTTCAGAATTTGCTAGTAAGTATGCTATGTTTTCTCGCCGTGTGGGGATGGATCGTTTTTATGTATTCACAGATTACACGGTACTAGAGGAATTGATGAATGATAAATTCTCTGTTATTGATACTTTCCGAGAAGAATCAAAACAGAGGCATCTACCCCTAACTTTAAGTATGGGATTTTCTTATGGTGATGGAAACCATGAAGAGATTGGGAAAATTGCCTTGCTCAACTTGAACTTAGCAGAAGTTCGCGGTGGTGACCAGGTGGTGGTCAAGGAAAATAACGAAACCAAGAATCCAGTCTACTTCGGTGGAGGAACTGCTGCGTCTATTAAACGTACTCGTACACGTACGAGAGCCATGATGACAGCCATTTCTGATAAGATTCGAAGTGTTGACCAGGTTTTTGTAGTCGGTCATAAAAATCTAGACATGGATGCTTTGGGCTCTGCTGTCGGTATGCAGTTGTTTGCAAGTAATATTATCGAGAACAGTTATGCTGTCTACGATGCAGACCATATGCCAGCAGATATCGAACGTGCTATTCAGTTCTTGAAGAAGGAAGATGTCACGAAACTTTTATCTCTTACAGATGCGATGAAGTTAGTTACAAACCGTTCATTATTGATTCTAGTGGATCATTCCAAGACGGCTTTGACCTTGTCAAAAGATTTTTATGATTTGTTCACTCAAACTATTGTTATTGACCATCATAGACGTGATCAGGATTTCCCAGAGAATGCAGTCATCACCTATATCGAAAGTGGAGCAAGTAGTGCCAGTGAGTTGGTCACAGAATTGATTCAGTTCCAAAATTCTAAGAAAAATCGTTTGAGTCGTATGCAGGCCAGTGTTTTGATGGCTGGTATGATGCTGGATACCAAGAATTTCACATCTCGCGTGACGAGCCGAACCTTTGATGTGGCGAGCTATCTGAGAACACGGGGAAGCGATAGTATTGCTATCCAGGAGATTGCTGCGACAGATTTTGAAGAATACCGTGAGGTAAATGAACTCATTTTACAAGGTCGTAAGTTAGGTTCAGATATCTTGATTGCCCAAGCTAAGGACTCAAGGACTTATGACACAGTTGTTATCAGTAAGGCTGCTGATGCTATGTTGGCTATGTCTGGTATTGAGGCTAGTTTCGTTCTGGCAAAAAATACACAAGGATTTATCTCTATCTCGGCTCGAAGTCGTAGTAAAATCAACGTCCAACGTATTATGGAAGAGTTGGGTGGCGGTGGTCACTTTAATCTAGCTGCCGCGCAAATCGAGAATATGAGTCTAACAGAAGTTGGAGACAAACTGACTCAACTTGTCTTAGATGAACTAAAGGAAAAGGAGAAAGAAGAATGAAAGTAATCTTTTTAGCAGATGTCAAAGGAAAAGGGAAAAAAGGCGAAATCAAGGAAGTGCCAACTGGCTACGCTCAAAACTTCCTGATTAAAAAGAATTTGGCTAAGGAAGCGACTGCTCAAGCAGTGGGTGAGTTGCGTGGAAAACAAAAATCTGAAGAAAAAGCTCATGCAGAGATGATTGCTGAAGCAAAGGCTATCAAGGCTAAGCTTGAAGCAGAAGAAACTGTTGTAGAGTTTGTTGAAAAGGTTGGACCAGATGGCCGTACATTTGGCTCTATCACTAACAAGAAAATTGCAGAAGAATTGCAAAAGCAGTTTGGTATTAAGATTGACAAACGCAATATTCAAGTGCAAGCACCAATTCGAGCAGTAGGTTTGATTGATGTACCAGTGAAGATCTATCAAGATGTTACAAGTGTCATCAATCTTTGTGTAAAAGAAGGTTAAGTTTACAACTTCTTGACAAGATTGTAAAAGGAAGGAAAGTCGGATGGCAGAAGTAGAGGAACTGCGAGTTCAACCTCAGGATATTTTGGCAGAACAATCTGTTCTGGGGGCTATTTTTATAGATGAGAGTAAGCTCGTTTTTGTCCGAGAATACATTGATTCTCGTGACTTCTTTAAGTATGCTCATCGGTTGATTTTCCAAGCGATGGTAGACTTGTCGGATCGTGGAGAAGCAATTGATGCGACTACAGTTCGGACGATTTTGGATAGCCAAGGCGATCTCCAAAATATTGGTGGCTTGTCCTATCTTGTTGAAATTGTTAACTCTGTACCAACTTCAGCTAATGCGGAATATTATGCTAAAATCGTAGCAGAAAAGGCTATGCTACGTCGCTTGATTTCCAAGTTGACAGAGTCTGTCAACCAAGCTTATGAGGCTTCTAAGCCTGCAGATGAAATCATCGCTCAGGCTGAAAAGGGACTCATTGATGTTAGCGAAAACGCCAATCGTAGTGGGTTCAAGAACATCCGAGATATTCTAAATATCAACTTTGGGAACCTAGAAGTTCGGTCACAACAAACAACGGATATCACAGGTATTGCTACAGGCTATCGTGATTTGGACCATATGACGACAGGTCTTCATGAGGAGGAGTTAATTATCCTGGCGGCGCGACCAGCGGTTGGTAAGACGGCCTTTGCTTTGAACATTGCTCAGAACATTGGGACTAAGTTGGACAAGACAGTTGCTATCTTTTCGCTGGAAATGGGTGCGGAAAGTCTAGTAGACCGTATGTTGGCGGCCGAAGGATTAGTGGAGTCCCATTCTATCCGTACAGGTCAATTGACTGATGAGGAGTGGCAAAAGTATACCATTGCTCAAGGGAACCTAGCTAACGCGAGTATCTATATCGATGATACGCCAGGGATTCGGATCACGGAAATTCGTTCGCGCTCACGCAAACTAGCTCAAGAAACGGGCAATCTAGGATTGATTTTGATTGACTACCTACAGCTTATTACAGGGACTGGTCGTGAGAACCGTCAACAAGAAGTTTCTGAAATTTCTCGTCAGCTAAAAATTCTAGCCAAGGAATTGAAAGTTCCAGTCATTGCTCTTAGTCAGCTATCTCGTGGAGTGGAACAGCGTCAGGATAAGAGACCAGTCTTGTCTGATATTCGTGAATCGGGTTCTATCGAGCAGGATGCGGATATCGTAGCTTTTCTATACCGTGACGACTACTACGATCGTGCGGGTGAAGAAGAGGAAGGAATTCCAAATAACAAGGTTGAGGTTATCATCGAGAAAAACCGTAGTGGAGCTCGTGGAACGGTGGAATTGATTTTCCAAAAAGAATACAATAAATTTTCAAGTATCTCAAAGAGGGAGGCATAAGATGTCAGATGCATTTACAGATGTAGCCAAGATGAAAAAAATCAAAGAAGAGATCAAGGCACATGAGGGACAAGTCGTTGAAATGACTTTGGAAAATGGCCGTAAGCGCCAAAAAAATAGATTGGGTAAGCTAATTGAGGTTTATCCATCTCTATTTATCGTTGAATTTGGGGATGTTGAAGGAGACAAACAAGCCAATGTCTACGTTGAATCCTTCACCTACTCAGATATCTTGACAGAAAAGAACTTGATTCGCTATCTAGACTAAGAATCCTAAAATGAAGTGAGCTTTGCTCACTTTTTTCTTTTTCTCCCGAATAGTATAAACGAGGGGAACCTCGGAAATTTATATTATTAAGGAGAATGAATGACGTTTTTAAAATCAGGAGTTAAGAAGAGTAGATGTACTCAGTTGAGTGTAGGGCTGGCTACTTTGTTTGTTACAAGTACCTTTTTGTTTGGTGGGGAATCAGTTCAGGCCGACAGTGTAGCGCGTGGAGATGACTATCCGCTTCACTACAAAAATGGTAGTGTTGAAATCGATCAGTGGCGGATGTATTCTCGCCAGTGTACCTCTTTTGCGGCCTTTCGTTTGAGTAGTGTAAATGGCTTTGAGATTCCTCCTGCCTATGGAAATGCAAATGAATGGGGTCATCGTGCAAGGCGAGAAGGCTACCGTGTGGATACTAAGCCAGAAGTTGGGGCTATTGCTTGGTCAACAGAAGGTTATTATGGGCACGTGGCCTGGGTATCAAATGTGTCGGGGGATACGATTGAAATCGAAGAGTATAACTATGGGGTTCGAGAAAAGTATAACCGTCGAAAAGTCAAGGCTAGTTCGATGACAGGTTTTATTCATTTCAAGGATTTATCTACTAGCCATAGTGCGGGTGAGAATGCTCGTAGCTCAGAGCTTCCGTCTAGTGGGACAATGGTATTCACGGGGAAATCGCCTATTATGGACCAACCATCAAGCACAGGACAGGTTATTGACTACTATTATGCTGGTGAGAGTGTGAGTTATGATCAAGTTCTTGAAAAGGACGGTTATAAGTGGCTCGGTTATTTGTCTTATAGCGGTTCTAGAAGATATGTGAAGTATGAAAAGTTAAGCAATACAGAGAATGGGTGGAAAAAAGAAGGAGGGAGTTGGTATTACCGAGAGAATGGTAAGCTAGCGACAGGATGGAAAAAAGTTAATGGCAATTGGTATCATTTAAAAGAGAATGGGGCCATGTCAACTGGCTGGATTAAGGATGGCTCTCACTGGTATTATCTAAAGGCTTCGGGTGAGATGCAGACGGGCTGGCTTAAAGACAAGGGAACTTGGTATTACTTAGAGGAATCTGGTCAGATGAAAGCCAGTCAATGGTTCCAAGTCTCTGGCAAATATTACTATGTCGATGCTTCGGGAGCCTTAGCTGTTAATAGAGTAGTTGATGGGCACAAACTCGATAGTAATGGGGAGAGAATCTGATTTGCTCAATTTAATCATGGAAGTTTGAGTTGTTTAGGAAAGGAGTTGACGAAGAATGTACAATATAATATAATAATTACAAAAAGTAAAAAGAGGGGCGTTTTCTAATGGGCAAGAAGAAAGTTATTTTAACGAGTTTAGCAAGTGCAGCTGTTCTGGGAGCTGGTGTATTCGTTTCACAACCTTCAGTAGTTAAGGCAGATGGGGGAAAAGTAGAGGAGCAGGCAGCGATTCCCACACAACCACAAACTGCGCCAGAAGGTGAGAGGAGTGATCAAACTGAAAAGGGATTAGAAAACGCTAGTCCAGCTAATCCTGAAGCAACAAGTCTAGCCAAGATGACCAAAGAAGAATTGATGCAGGCTTTGGATGAGTTAGAAGAGCAGGCTATCAGTGATATCGAGGATAAGGAAGCGATTGAGGACAAAGAAGCTGCAGTTAAGGCTGTGAAGGAATATATCGGTAAGCTGTATATTTCAGATACCCTTGAGTCTGGAGAGCTCAGTTTAGACAATATTATCGCTGAATTACCAGAAGGTGCAGAAGATAAACCAGTGGTAACAGGTCCTGAAGCGAAAACAAATAAACAGTTGTCTGCTGAGGAGATGGCACTGCTAGATCAAGCAGAAAAAGATGCGAGAGAGCAAGTTTCTCAAGCTATAGGAGCTTTATTGCAAGCTATAGAAGATCTTGAAAATTCTGTAATTGAAGAGATTAAGAAAGACACCTCTATTATAGACAAGGAAGCAGCAATTAAGGCAGCTAAGGAAGAGATTGGTAAAGAAGATCTTCTGAAGGCTATTGCAGATGAGGATTTGGAGATTGGTGATGTTATTGTAGATTGGCCAGCAGATACGAGCGAGCACAAAACAGTAGCTGAACCTGTATCAGAATTCACAGATGAAGACCAAGCTAAGTTAGATGAAGCTGATAAAGATGCCCAGGTTGAGGCCGCTAAAGTTCGTTCAGATTTACTCGCTACCTTAGAAAAAATTGAACAAGAGACAATTGATGACCTGAACAAGGATGCTTCTATCACTGATAAGGAAGCAGCGATTAAGGCAGCTAAAGAAGTAATTGGTAAGGACGCCGTCTTGAAAGCTATCGAAGAAGGTGACCTTGACGCGTCAGACTTGTTAGCTGACCTCTTGGCAGGGGAAAGCGATCAGGTCACCCCAGCCGAAGCGAAGACTCAATCACAACTTTCTAACCAAGTTCAAGCCAAACTCGCTGCAGCAGATAAGGAAGCAGCTGAGGAAGCCAAAGCCCACAGCGAATTGTTGACAACCCTTGAGGGTATCGAACAATCAACCATCGAAGACATCAACAAGGACGCCTCTATTTCTGATAAGGAAGCTGCGATTAAGGCAGCTAAAGAACTGATTGGCAAGGATGCTATCTTGAAAGCCATTGAAGAAGGTGATCTTGACGCGTCAGACTTGCTAGCTGATTTCTTGGCAGAGGAAAGTGATCAGGTCACCCCAGCTGAAGCGAAGACCCAATCACAACTTTCAAGCCAAGACCAAGTTAAACTCGCTGCAGCGGACAAGGAAGCAGCTGAGGAAGCTAAGAAAGAGGAAGAAGTAAAGCAGGCAGCAGAAGACAAAGCCCACAGCGAATTGTTGACAACCCTTGAGGGTATTGAACAATCCACAATCGAGGACATCAATAAAGACGCCTCTATTACCGATAAAGAAGCTGCGATTAAGGCAGCTAAAGAAGTAATTGGCAAGGACGCTATCTTGAAAGCCATTGAAGAAGGCGATATCGAAGCGTCCGACTTACTGGCAGATTTCTTGGCAGAAGACAGCGATCAGGTAACACCAGCCGAAGCAAAAACTCAATCTCAACTTTCAAGCCAAGACCAAGCTAAACTCGCTAAAGCCGACAAGGAAGCAGCGGAAGAAGCAGCAAAAGTTCGCTCAGATTTAATCGCTACCCTAGAAAAAATCGAAAAATCAACCATCGACGACATCAATAAGGATGCCACTATCACTGATAAAGAAGCAGCGATTAAGGCAGCTAAAGAAGTGATTGGCAAGGACGGCATCTTGAAAGCTATCGAAGAAGGTGACATCGAAGCGTCCGACTTACTGGCAGATTTCTTGGCAGAAGACAGCGATCAGGTAACACCGGCCGAAGCGCTGAGTCAAGAAGATTTCTCAAGCCAAGACCAAGCTAAACTTGCTACGGCAGATAAGGAAGCGGCGGAAGAAGCAGCAAAAGTTCGCTCAGATTTAATCGCTGCCTTAGAAAAAATTGAAAAAGAGACAATCGACGACATCAACAAAGATGCTACTATCACTGATAAGGAAGCAGCTATTAAGGCAGCTAAAGAAGTGATTGGTAAGGATGCTATCTTGAAAGCCATCGAAGAAGGTGACATCGAAGCATCAGATTTGTTAGATGATTTCTTGGCAGAAGACAGCGATCAGGTGACACCAGCCGAAGCGCTGAGTCAAGAAGATTTCTCAAGCCAAGACCAAGCTAAACTCGCTGCAGCAGACAAGGAAGCAGCAGAAGAAAATAGTAATGCGAAAAAACTTGAGCTAAGTAAATTAGAAGAGCAAGTTGCTAAGATTAAAGTGCAATTGTCAAGTTTGCAAGTTTCTGGTGACAAAAATAGTCAAGTAAAAGACTTGCAACAAGCTTTAGCAGACTATGAGGATGCTATTAAGACTCTAAGCAGTGTCATGTCGGCTGTTCTTGAAATTGAAGACTTTAAAGGTGGGGTGAATGCAGTAGAAGCTGCAACTGCAGAGTTGCCAGAATACAACAAAGGTGCAAATGCGGTAGAAGCTGCTGTAAATGAACTCCCAGCCTATGGCGAAAGTGGCGCTCCAGCCGTAGCGAATGTTCCAGCTTATGGAGAAAGTGGTTCCCCAGCAGTAGCGAATGTCCCAGTTTATGGAGAAAGCGGTGCTCCGGCAGTAGCGAATGTCCCAGTTTATGGAGAAAACGGTGCTCCAGCAGTAGCGAATGTTCCAGTTTATGGAGAAAGCGGTGCTCCGGCAGTAGCGAATGTTCCAGTTTATGGAGAAAGTGGTGCCCCAGCAGTAGCCAATATTCCAGCCTACGCTGAAAAGATTGAACCAGCAGTAAACGAAGTTCCAGAATATACTGGCAGTGTAGCTCCTTTGGCTACAAATCCTACTCTCGGAACGAAACAAGATCGTACCTACAAAGCGCCTGCAGCAACAGATGAACAATTCCTTCCAAATACGGGAAGCCAAGATGCTTCAGCAGTTGCATCGCTAGGATTTGTTGGTCTCCTTCTTGGTTTGCTACCATTTGCAAAGAGAAAATTTAATAAATAAATCGCATGAAATCAATAGAAGAAAAGGATTTGAATAGTCCTTTTCTTTTTTATGGTGAAATAGGGACAAGTCCACGTTTTTCAGCTCTTTCCGATGGTATTTTTCCTTGCTTTCCTTTATAATGGGTGTATGGACAAGAAAAAATTATTATTAATTGATGGATCTTCTGTTGCTTTTCGGGCTTTTTTTGCGCTCTATCAGCAGTTGGATCGGTTTAAAAATGCTAATGGCCTTCATACCAATGCAATTTACGGCTTTCAACTTATGTTGAATCATGTCTTAGAGCGAGTTGAGCCCAGTCATGTTTTGGTAGCTTTTGATGCAGGTAAGACGACTTTCCGAACAGAGATGTATGCAGACTACAAGGGTGGCCGTGCTAAAACTCCAGATGAGTTTCGTGAGCAATTTCCCTTCATTCGTGAGTTGTTAGACCACCTTGGAATTCGCCATTATGAGTTGCCCCAGTATGAAGCCGATGATATCATCGGGACTCTAGGCCGTTTGGCTGAGAAGGATTCTTTTGATGTGACAATCGTTAGCGGAGATAAGGATTTGATCCAGTTGACGGATGAGCATACGGTGGTCGAGATTTCCAAGAAAGGTGTGGCTGAGTTTGAGGCCTTTACACCAGATTCCCTCATGGAAAAGATGGGCCTCACACCAGCTCAGTTCATTGATCTTAAGGCTCTTATGGGGGATAAGTCTGATAATATCCCTGGTGTTACTAAGATTGGTGAAAAGACGGGTATCAAACTCTTGCTGGAACATGGTTCGCTTGAGGGTATTTATGAAAATATCGATGGGATGAAGGCTTCTAAGATGAAGGAAAATCTCATCAATGACAAGGAACAAGCCTTTTTGTCTAAAACCTTGGCGACCATTGAAACTCAGGCACCAATTGAGATTGGACTAGATGATTTGGTCTATAATGGCCCAGATGTGGAAAATCTTGGGAAATTCTACGATGAGATGGGCTTCAAACAGCTCAAACAAGCTTTAAATATTTCATCGACAGATGTGCCTGAAAGTTTGGATTTCGCCATCGTTGACCACGTCAGTCAAGACATGCTGAGTGCCGACTCCATCTTCCACTTTGAACTCTTTGGTGAGAACTACCATACAGATGACTTGGTTGGTTTTGCCTGGTCCTGTGGGGATAAACTTTACGCCACAGATAAACTTGAGCTCTTGCAGGAGCCGATTTTCAAGGAATTTTTAGAAAAAACACCTCTGAAAGTGTATGACTTTAAGAAAGCGAAGGTTCTTTTAAATCGCTTGGGCTTGAACCTGCAGGCACCTGCTTTTGACAGTCGCTTGGCAAAATACTTACTCTCAACAGTCGAGAACAATGAAATCTCAACCATTGCGAATCTCTACGGTCAAACATACTTGGTCGATGATGAGACTTTCTACGGTAAGGGGGTCAAGAAAGCTATCCCTGAGAGAGAGAAATTCTTGGAACACCTAGCTCGCAAGGTTGCTGTATTGGTTGAGACGGAGCCGGTTTTACTTGAAAAACTCAGTGAACATGGACAGTTAGACCTTCTCTATGACATGGAGCAACCTCTGGCTTTTGTCCTTGCTAAGATGGAAATTGCTGGGATCAAGGTCAAAAAAGAAACCCTACTTGAAATGCAGGCTGAAAATGAGGTCGTCATTGAGCAACTCACTCAAGAGATTTACGAACTGGCTGGTGAGGAGTTTAATATCAATTCACCTAAGCAGTTAGGCGTCCTTCTCTTTGAAAAACTGGGTCTTCCTCTAGAGTACACCAAGAAAACCAAGACAGGTTACTCGACAGCTGTGGATGTGCTAGAGCGTCTAGCTCCTATTGCTCCGATTGTTAAAAAAATTCTAGACTACCGTCAGATTGCTAAGATTCAATCTACCTATGTGATTGGTTTGCAGGACTGGATTTTGGATGATGGCAAGATCCACACGCGCTATGTGCAAGATTTGACTCAGACTGGACGTTTGTCTAGTGTAGATCCAAACTTGCAAAATATCCCTGTGCGTTTGGAACAAGGCCGTCTCATTCGTAAGGCTTTTGTGCCTGAGTGGGAGGATAGTGTGCTGCTCAGCTCGGACTATTCACAGATTGAATTGCGCGTTTTGGCACATATCTCTAAGGATGAGCACTTGATTAAGGCCTTTCAAGAGGGAGCAGATATCCATACCTCGACGGCCATGCGGGTCTTTGGTATTGAACGTCCTGAAGATGTGACTCCAAACGACCGTCGTAATGCCAAGGCGGTAAACTTTGGAGTGGTTTACGGAATTTCAGATTTTGGCTTGGCAAACAATCTTGGTATTAGTCGTAAGAAGGCCAAAGCCTACATTGATACCTATTTTGAACGTTTCCCAGGTATTAAAAACTATATGGAAGAAGTGGTACGTGAGGCGCGTGATAAGGGATATGTAGAGACCCTCTTCAAGCGTCGTCGCGAGTTGCCAGATATTAATTCGCGCAACTTCAACATTCGTGGTTTTGCAGAGCGGACAGCCATCAACTCTCCTATCCAGGGCTCAGCTGCAGATATCCTCAAGATTGCTATGATCCAGCTAGACAAGGCTTTAGTAGAGGGCGGTTATCAGACCAAGATGTTATTGCAAGTGCATGATGAAATTGTCCTTGAGATTCCGAAATCAGAACTAGCAGCCGTCAAAGTACTGGTGAAACAAACCATGGAAGAAGCCATCCAGCTCAGTGTTCCCCTTATCGCAGATGAGAATGAAGGAGCAACCTGGTACGAGGCTAAATAAGAAAGTTATGAAAGAGTTTGAAGCATTTGCCTTCAAACTCTTTTTCATAGTTTTCTGTAAGCAGTTTCCTTGACTTTTCCTTGTATTTGCGTTACTATATGTCCATATAAGATATGGGAGTCTGTGTACAGTCTGAGAGGAAGTGTTAAACTTCGACCGCACCTGATCTGGGTAATGCCAGCGTAGGAACGATACTTAGCCGAATTCTGCACCTTTTCCATATATGGAAGGGGTTTTCTTTTTATCAAAAGGAAACCTGAGAAAAGGAGGTTTTTATGAAAGCAAGCATTGCCTTGCAAGTCTTGCCCCTATCACAGGGGATTAATCGAATTGCTATTATCGATCAGGTGATTGCTTATCTGCAAGCTCAGTCCGTGACCATGGTGGTGACACCATTTGAAACGGTCTTGGAAGGGGAGTTTGATGAGCTCATGCGCATTCTCAAAGAAGCGCTTGAAGTGGCAGGGCAGGAAGCAGATAATGTCTTTGCCAATGTCAAAATAAATGTAGGAGAAATTTTAAGTATTGATGAGAAACTTGAAAAGTATACTGAGACGTCACATTAGTCTATTGGGTTTTCTAGGAGTCTTGTCAATCTGGCAGTTAGCAGGGTTGCTTAAACTGCTCCCCAAGTTTATTCTGCCAACTCCTTTTGAAATTCTCCAGGCCTTTGCTCGTGACAGAGAATTTCTCTGGCACCATAGCTGGGCCACCTTGAGAGTAGCTATACTGGGGCTGGTTCTAGGAGTCTTAATTGCCTGTCTCATGGCAGTGCTTATGGACAGTCTGACTTGGCTTAATGACTTGATTTACCCTATGATGGTGGTTGTTCAGACCATTCCGACCATTGCGATAGCTCCTATTCTAGTCTTGTGGCTAGGTTATGGAATTTTACCCAAGATTGTCTTGATTATCCTGACGACAACCTTCCCTATCATCGTCAGTATTTTGGATGGATTTAGGCACTGTGACAAGGATATGCTGACCTTGTTTAGTCTGATGCGAGCCAAGCCTTGGCAAATCCTGTGGCATTTTAAAATCCCTGTCAGCCTGCCTTACTTTTATGCAGGTCTGAGAGTCAGTGTCTCCTACGCTTTTATCACAACAGTGGTATCTGAGTGGTTGGGAGGCTTTGAAGGACTAGGTGTCTACATGATTCAGTCCAAGAAACTGTTTCAGTATGATACCATGTTTGCCATTATTATTCTGGTGTCAATTATCAGCCTTTTGGGTATGAAGTTGGTCGATATTAGTGAAAAATATGTGATTAAATGGAAACGTACTTAAAAAGAGCGTTTTAGAAAAAGAAAAGAGGAAATCAAAATGAAAAAAACATGGAAAGTGTTTTTAACGCTTGTAACGGCTCTTGTAGCTGTTGTGCTTGTGGCCTGTGGTCAAGGAACTGCTTCTAAGGACAACAAAGAAGCAGAACTTAAGAAAATTGACTTTATCCTAGACTGGACCCCAAATACAAACCACACGGGGCTTTATGTTGCCAAGGAAAAAGGTTATTTCAAAGAAGCTGGAGTGGATGTTGATTTGAAATTGCCACCAGAAGAAAGCTCATCTGACTTGGTGATTAATGGCAAGGCACCATTTGCTATCTATTTCCAAGACTACATGGCTAAAAAATTGGAAAAAGGTGCAGGCATTACTGCCGTTGCCGCTATCGTTGAGCACAATACATCAGGAATCATTTCTCGTAAATCTGACAATGTAAGCAGTCCCAAAGACTTGGTTGGCAAGAAATACGGAACCTGGAATGACCCAACGGAGCTTGCTATGTTGAAAACCTTGGTAGAATCACAAGGCGGAGACTTTGAGAAGGTCGAAAAAGTACCAAACAACGACTCAAACTCCATCACACCGATTGCCAATGGCGTTTTTGACACTGCTTGGATTTACTACGGTTGGGATGGTATCCTTGCTAAATCTCAAGGCGTAGATGCTAACTTTATGTACTTGAAAGACTATGTCAAGGAGTTTGACTACTACTCACCCGTTATCATCGCAAACAACGACTATCTCAAAGACAACAAGGAAGAAGCTCGCAAAGTCATCCAAGCCATCAAAAAAGGCTACCAATATGCCATGGAACATCCAGAAGAAGCAGCAGATATCCTCATTAAGAACGCACCTGAACTCAAGGAAAAGCGTGACTTTGTCATCGAATCTCAAAAATACTTGTCAAAAGAATATGCAAGCGACAAGGAAAAATGGGGACAATTTGACGCTGACCGCTGGAATGCCTTCTACAAATGGGATAAAGAACATGGTATCCTCAAAGAAGACTTGACTGACAAGGGCTTCACTAACGAATTTGTAAAATAATGACAGAAATTAGACTCGAACATGTAAGTTATGCCTATGGCGATGAAAAAATTTTAGAGGATATCAACCTGCAGGTGACTTCGGGTGAAGTAGTCTCTATCCTAGGTCCCAGTGGTGTAGGCAAGACTACCCTCTTTAACCTGATTGCAGGAATTTTAGAAGTCCAGTCTGGACGAATTGTCCTTGATGGCGAGGAGAATCCCAAGGGGCGCGTGAGTTATATGTTGCAAAAGGATCTCCTCTTGGAGCACAAGACGGTGCTTGGCAATATCATCCTGCCCCTCTTGATTCAAAAGGTGGATAAGGCAGAGGCTATTGCTCGAGCGGATGACATCCTTGCGACCTTCCAGTTGACAGCTGTACGGGACAAGTATCCTCACGAACTCAGTGGTGGGATGCGTCAGCGTGTGGCCTTACTTCGTACCTACCTTTTTGGGCACAAGCTCTTTCTTTTGGATGAGGCTTTTAGCGCCTTAGATGAGATGACAAAGATGGAACTCCACGCTTGGTACCTGGAGATTCACAAACAGCTACAGCTGACGACCTTGATCATCACGCATAGTATCGAGGAGGCCCTCAATCTCAGTGACCGCATCTACATCTTGAAAAATCGTCCTGGGCAAATTGTTTCAGAAATTAAACTAGATTGGTCCCAGAACGAAGACAAGGAAGTCCAAAAAATTGCCTACAAACGGCAAATATTAGCAGAATTGGGATTGAACACATAGCTCTTTAGGAAATTATTATATATTAAATACAAGCGAAATCCTTGCTTGGATTTAATTGTTTCAAAGCTGATGAACATGCATGATTAGGCTTAATATTTAAATAAATAGTAAGTTAATATAAAAATAAATAAATTTTAGTTGACATCCTGTCATGAATCTGTATAATATAATTGAACCATTATAGACAATAAGGAGGATAATGTGGTGAAAAAGAGAACTAGTAAACTCTTTCATGGCTTGATGGCCTTGCTACTGGTTGTGTCAGTCTTTTTGCCTGCGCTAAGACTTAATGGCGTTGTTAGTGCTGCCGAAAAAACTGAATCAGAGTACACTTTGACTACAGAGCCGACGATTAATACGAACCGATTAGTCGATCATGCCAAATATGGTGAAGGTAAGTTCTATCTTAAAACAACTTACGCATTCCCAGACAATGTAACTCTGAAAAACGGTGATTTCATGGTTTATCACGTTCCAAATGAGTTTAAAATCGAAGTAGATTCTACTACAGATTTGAAAGCTCCGAACGGTGATACGATTGCAACGCTGACAACAGAGAAGGCAACGAATACTGCTAAGATTACAGTAACAAACGAAGAGTACTTTAAGAAGTTTAATGAGAACAAACAAATTGTTGCATCATTTACTGTAGTATGGGCAGACCATGTTGAAAAGAATAAGGAATATGAAATCAACATTCCTGGTGCAGGAGTTTATCATCTGACTCGTATCGTTCCAGACGTTGACCCAACTGGATTTACTAAATGGGGAGTTCAAGACTCAGACGATCCTAACTATGTAAACTGGCGTATCCGTGTTAACCGTTATGCAAAATCTTACACTGGTGTAAATATCCAAGATACTATTCCTGATGGACAAGTTCTTGCAAGTGAAATCACTGGTTACTACTTCCCAGACTGGGAAAATGGTTACGGAAGAACAAAATTGGATAGTGCTCATGTTCAAGTGACAGATAAGAACCATTTCTCAATTACACCTAATGGTGATGGAACCTTAGATCATAAAGGGCTTTATATCATGTATCGTACTCGTTTGACTAAACCAGTCAATCCAGTTACTAAACGTGTATTGAACAATGTAACTGTCACTACAAACGAGGAAGTCCAACCAATAGAATTTGAAGGTTTTGCACCAATTACAACTACTGACGGTATTGGTGTAGGTGCTAAATCGGATGAGGTTGCTCTAGAAGTGACTAAGAAACTTAATGGTAAAACTCTTGAAAAAGATGCATTTAGTTTCCAACTTCTAGATGATCAGGGTAATGTTTTACAAACTGTCAAAAATGATGAAAATGGTAAAGTGAAGTTTGAGGCAATCAAATACAAAGAAGCAGGAACTTTTAAATATACCATTAAAGAAGTTAATGATAACAAACCTGGATACACTTATGATGCGAACGTCCTTAAAGCAACTGTAACAGTAGAAGATGTTTTGGGTGAAAAATTAGCAAGCGTCAAATTTGAAGATTCTAAGAAAGAATTTACAAACTCATACGCAGCTAAAGAAGCAAAACTTCAACTTGAAGCTAAGAAAGTCTTGAACGGTAAAGCCCTTGAAGCTGGAAAATTTGAATTTGAGTTGAAAGAAAAAGAAAGTGACAAAGTCGTTGCGACAGCTAAAAACGCTGCAGACGGTAAGATTCAATTCCCAGAACTTACACTCACAGAAGAAAAAACTTATACATACACTATCTCTGAAAAAGCAGGTGATGTAGCCGGAGTTGAATACGATCCAAATGCTTATGAAGTAAATGTAGTCGTTAAAGATAACGGCCAAGGTCAACTTGTTGCAACACCAGATGCAGAGAACATTACTTTCACGAACGTTTATAAAGCTGCTTCAACAAGCGCGACAATCAAGGCTAAAAAAGTCTTGAATGGTAAAGAGCTTGTGGCTGATGCTTATACTTTCGAATTGAAAGAAACAGTTAAAGATAAAGATGTAGTTGTAGCTACGGCTAAGAATACTGCTTCAGGAGAAGTTGTCTTTAACGTCAACTACACAGAAGCAGGAGAGCACACTTACACTATCACTGAAAAAGCAGAAACAGAGTCAGGTGTGACTTACTCAACTGAATCTTACACAGTTAAAGTAACTGTAGCAGATAACGGTCAAGGTCAATTGGTTGCGACTGTAGAAAATCCGGATGCAGAACGTGTCTTCACAAATATTTATACAGCACCAGTTCCACCGGCTCCAACAGCTACATCAGCAACACTTGAGTTTACGAAAGAATTGACTGGTCGTGCTTTGGTTGATGGTGAATTCCAATTTGAATTGTATGAAGATACAAACAAACTGGATACAAAAACAAACCAAGCTGGAAAAGTAACGTTTAATGTAATCAACTATGATGCAGAAGGTGTTCATACTTATACTGTAAAAGAAGTGAATGCTGGAGCAACTGGTATTACTTACGATACAGAAAAGACTGTAAAAGTAACAGTAACCAAAGATGCAGCAACAAACGCCTTGAAGGCGGCTGTTGAATACCCAGCAGGTAGTGTCTTTAAGAACATCTACACGCCAGATCCATCGCCAACGCCAGATCCAGCACCAACACCAGATCCAGCACCAACGCCAGATCCAGCGCCAACGCCAGATCCAGCGCCAACGCCAGATCCAGCGCCAACGCCAGATCCAGCGCCAACGCCAGATCCAGCGCCAACGCCAGATCCAGCACCAACACCAGATCCAGCACCAACGCCAGATCCAGCGCCAACGCCAGATCCAGCACCAACGCCAGATCCAGCACCAACGCCAGATACACAACCAACACCTCCAGTAACTGAGGAAAAAGGTCAAGCTGAACTTCCAAATACAGGTGAAGCAACCTCTATCCTTTCTGCAATTGGATTTGTAGTATTGGCATTGAGCGGATTGGTATTCTTCGTAAAACGTAAAGCTTAGGCTTTCGTAGGAGAAACATGAAACTTGGTAAGTGAGAATATTTCTTCTCTCTTAAACTTGATAGAGAAAGTCTCTAGAAAATTCGTTTTCTAGGGGCTTTTTTGTTTTGAGACTATTAGTTTATATCACTCCACAAGACGTAAACTATCTAATGAAGGTGGTTAAAGTTGAAGATCTCACAATATTTTATTTTACTCGCTCCCTTTTCCTTTAAAAAAATTAAAAATTTCGGTATAATAGTCAAAGATAGTCAAGGTTCAAAGAAGGAGTTTGATTTACTATGAGATTTAAAAATACATCAGATCATATTGAAGCCTATATCAAGGCGATTTTAGACCAATCTGGTATCGTGGAATTGCAACGGAGCCAGTTAGCAGATACCTTTCAGGTTGTACCGAGCCAGATCAACTATGTCATCAAGACCCGCTTTACGGAAAGTAGAGGTTACTTGGTTGAGAGCAAGCGTGGTGGTGGAGGCTACATTCGCATAGGACGGATTGAATTTTCCAGTCATCATGAGATGCTCCGCGATTTGCTTTACTCGATTGGTGAGCGAGTTAGTCAGGAGATTTATGAGGATATTCTCCAGCTTTTGGTGGAGCAGGACTTGATGACCAAGCAGGAGATGACCTTGCTGACTTCTGTAGCAACAGATCGTGTCCTAGGGGAAGAATCCTCAGTTATCCGTGCCAATATGCTCCGACAGCTATTACAAGAGGTAGATAGAAAAGAGAAGTAAGATGAACTATTCAAAAGCATTGAATGAATGTATCGAAAGTGCCTACATGGTTGCGAGCCATTTTGGAGCTCGTTACCTAGAGTCTTGGCATTTATTGATTGCCATGTCCAATCACAGTTACAGTGTGGCCGGTGCGACTCTAAATGATTATCCTTATGAAATGGACCGTTTAGAAGAGGTTGCGTTGGAACTGACTGAAACGGACTATAGCCAAGACGAAATCTTTACGGAATTGCCCTTTTCCCATCGTTTAGAAGTTCTCTTTGCAGAAGCAGAGTATGTGGCCTCAGTGGTCCATGCAAAGGTGCTAGGGACAGAGCATGTATTATATGCAATCTTGCATGATGGCAATGCCTTGGCGACTCGCATCTTGGAGAGAGCAGGCTTTTCTTATGAAGACCAGAAAGATCAGGTCAGAATTGCTGCTCTTCGTCGCAATCTAGAAGAACGTGCAGGATGGACAAGAGAAGATCTCAAGGCTTTGCGTCAACGTCATCGCACAGTAACTGACAAGCAAAATTCCATGGCCAATATGATGGGCATGCCTCAAGCTCAAAGTGGTGGTCTAGAGGACTACACGCATGACCTGACGGAGCAAGCGCGTTCTGGCAAGTTAGAGCCAGTTATCGGTCGAGATAAGGAAATCTCACGTATGATTCAAATCTTGAGCCGTAAAACCAAGAACAATCCGGTCTTGGTTGGAGATGCGGGTGTCGGGAAAACAGCTCTAGCACTTGGACTTGCCCAGCGTATTGCTAGTGGGGGTGTACCTGCGGAAATGGCCAAGATGCGCGTTCTAGAGCTTGATTTGATGAATGTCGTTGCAGGGACACGTTTCCGTGGTGACTTTGAAGAACGTATGAACAACATTATCAAGGATATCGAGGAAGACGGAAAAGTGATCCTCTTTATCGATGAACTCCACACCATCATGGGTTCTGGTAGCGGTATTGACTCGACTCTGGATGCGGCCAATATCTTGAAGCCAGCCTTGGCTCGTGGAACTTTGAGAACGGTTGGTGCCACCACTCAGGAAGAATACCAGAAACACATCGAAAAAGATGCTGCCCTTTCTCGTCGGTTTGCCAAAGTGACGATTGAAGAGCCAAGTCTAGCTGACAGTATGACTATTTTGCAAGGTTTGAAAGCGACCTATGAGAAACACCATCGTGTGCAAATCACAGATGAAGCCGTTGAAACAGCTGTCAAGATGGCGCATCGTTACTTGACCAGTCGTCACTTACCAGACTCTGCTATCGACCTTTTGGATGAAGCGGCAGCAACAGTGCAAAACAAATCCAAGCATGTGAAAGCAGACGAATCCGACTTGACTCCAGCTGACAAGGCACTTATGGATGGCAAGTGGAAACAGGCAGCCCAGCTAATCGCAAAAGAAGAGGAAGTACCTGTCTACAAAGACTTGGTGACAGAGTCTGATATTTTGACTACCTTGAGTCGCTTGTCAGGTATTCCAGTCCAAAAACTGACTCAAACGGATGCTAAGAAATACCTGAACTTGGAAGCTGAACTACACAAACGTGTCATCGGTCAAGATCAAGCTGTTTCAAGTATTAGCCGTGCCATTCGCCGCAACCAGTCAGGGATTCGCAGTCACAAGCGTCCGATTGGTTCCTTTATGTTCCTAGGGCCGACAGGAGTCGGTAAGACCGAATTGGCAAAGGCTCTGGCAGAAGTCCTCTTTGATGACGAATCAGCCCTTATCCGCTTTGATATGAGTGAGTATATGGAGAAATTCGCAGCTAGCCGTCTCAATGGAGCTCCTCCGGGCTATGTAGGCTACGAAGAAGGTGGGGAGTTGACCGAGAAGGTTCGCAACAAACCTTACTCTGTGCTCCTCTTTGACGAGGTAGAAAAGGCCCACCCAGATATCTTTAATGTCCTCTTGCAGGTTCTGGACGACGGTGTCTTGACAGATAGCAAGGGACGCAAGGTGGACTTTTCAAATACCATTATCATCATGACGTCAAACCTTGGTGCGACGGCTCTTCGTGATGACAAGACGGTCGGCTTTGGGGCCAAGGACATTCGTTTTGATCAGGAAAATATGGAAAAACGAATCTTTGAAGAGTTGAAAAAAGCTTATCGACCAGAGTTTATCAACCGTATTGATGAAAAGGTGGTCTTCCATAGCCTATCTAGCGATAATATGCAGGAAGTAGTGAAGATTATGGTTAAACCTTTAGTGGCAAGTTTGGCTGAAAAAGGCATTGACTTGAAATTACAAGCTTCTGCACTGAAATTGTTGGCAAATCAAGGATATGACCCAGAGATGGGAGCTCGTCCACTTCGTAGAACCCTACAAACAGAAGTGGAAGACAAGTTGGCAGAACTTCTTCTCAAGGGAGAATTAGAGGCAGGCAGCACACTTAAGATTGGTGTTAAAGCAGGCCAGTTAAAATTTGATATTGCATAAAAATGGAGAATCAGGAGCAATCTTGATTCTCTTTTTCGCAATCTTTTTATAAAAAATGATAAAAAACTATTGACAAAACAAAAATATAGTTTATAATAAAAACATAGATAATAAAAATATTTAAAATTATAAAAAGGCAATAGGTTTATGAAAAAGAAAACAGCAGTGGTATTTGGAACCTTTGCTCCTCTTCATCAAGGACATATCGATCTAATCCAGCGAGCGAAGCGACAGTGTGACCGGGTCTGGGTTGTCGTTTCAGGCTATGAGGGAGACAGAGGGGAGCAGGTAGGTTTAACGCTTCAAAAAAGATTTCGCTATATCCGAGAGGCCTTTGGTGATGACGAGTTGACCTCTGTCTGCAAGTTAGATGAAACCAATCTTCCTCGTTACCCTATGGGCTGGCAGGAGTGGTTGGACAAAATGTTAGCGGAGATTTCCTATGATGAAACCCAGCAAGAACTAATTTTCTTTGTGGGAGAAGCAGACTACCAGCAAGAATTATCAAATCGTGGCTTTGAGACTGTCTTGCAAGAAAGAAAGTTTGGTATCTCAGCAACTATGATTCGAGAAAATCCAAGCAAATATTGGAAATATATTGCTCAACCCTTCCGACGTCAGTTTACAAAGAAAGTGTTGATTATGGGAAGTGCTAGCAATGGGAAGACCACTTTAGCCAAGGATTTGGCAAGGTATTACGATGCACCAGTCAGCTTGGAATACGCACGTGAGTACCAGATCAAAAACAATGTCCGCGACGATGAATTGACTCCAAAGGATTACTATTATCTCCTGTTGGGGCAGTATGACCAGACCTCTAAGTTAATCGATAGCAATGCCAATAGGGGACTGGTGATAGCAGACACCAACTCCTTAGTAACCAAGGGCTACTATGATTATTACATGGAGACTGAGGACCAAGGGGATTTATCGGGAGAGACTTTTGACAATCTTTTTGCCTCGATTTTAGCAAAGGAAAAATGGGACTTGATTCTCTTTGTACAACCTGTAGGCTCCTATGTCAATGATGGGTTTAGAGATATGACCATGGCAGAAGACCATATTCGTCATAGTTTTTCACAACATTTGGATCAGATGAGGGAGCGATATTTAACCAACATTCCTTTAGTTTATCTAGCGGAGAATTATCTAGGCAATTATGAAGCAGCAAAAGTGGCTATCGATGCCATTTACCAAGCAGATTAGGAGAAAAATATGAAAAAACTAACTGAAAAAATCACACAATTTATCGAAAACTTTAAAAATGTCCATGCAGAAGCCCGCAAGATCGGTTTTGCAGGAATGATGAACCTGCTCTGGAAAGATCTCTTTGTAGGACGCAGTCTCTTCCAGTGGTTGTATCTCATCGCCTTGTCAAGTGTTCCCTTAATCTTGGAATTCACGCAAAATACAGAAAGTCATGACTGGCTGAGCTTGTTTGCCTCTTGGACTGGAATTGTCTGTGTTATCTTGGTAGCAGAAGGGCGTGCAAGCAATTATCTCTTTGGGGCTATTAACTCAGCAATCTACTTGATCTTGGCCATGAATGCAACTTTTTATGGCGAAGTTTTGACGACCGTTTACTTCTTTGTCATGCAGCCGATTGGTCTCTATGCTTGGCTGTCCAATCGTATCAATGACCAAGGAAAAGCAGAAGAATCTCACTTTGAAGCCAAGAAATTATCTGTTTTTGATTGGCTCAAGTACTTGGCCTTGACTGCTATCATCTGGATTGGTATGGGCTTAGCTTACCAAAGTATCCATAGTGCTCGCCCTTTCCGTGATAGTGTTACCGATGCGACCAATGGTGTCGGTCAGCTCTTGATGACACGTCTCTATCGTGAGCAATGGATTTTCTGGATTGCAACCAATCTCTTTAGTATTTACCTCTGGTGGGGTGAAAATATCCATATTCAAGGAATGTACTGGGTTTACACACTCAATAGTCTAGTGGGTTGGTACCAATGGACCAAGGCAGTTCGTAAGGAGGCATAAAATGATGGACACAATGATTCCGGCAGGGATGACGGAAAGAGAATATTATGAAATTCATGCCAGTCAGGAGGAGTTTTTAGATTGGTACCACAAACAGGAACTCCCTCAATACGAAAAACCAAGTGTGACGGTGGATATGGTAGCCTACTGCTTTGTCGAAGGAAAGATCAAGCTCTTATTAATTCGCCGCAAGGCTCATCCTTATCAAAATTGTTTGGCTCTGGTTGGAGGCTTTATGGGTAAGGGTGAAGATGCTGCGCATGCCTGTCAGCGTGAGGTGAGAGAAGAAGTCAATCTCGATCTTCCTTTGGAAAAAATCGAGCAATTAATGACAGTTTCGACCCCTGGCCGTGACCCACGGGGCTGGACAGTGACCATTGCCCACTTGGTTTATTTGCCTAGTCGTGCATTAGAACTTGTTCAAGCAGGAGACGATGCCAAGGATGTCGTTTTTGTAGATGTCGATTTTCAGACAGGCAAGTGCTCCTTAGAGGGAGTAGAGTTGGAGGAGCAAGCCTTCGCTTTTGACCATTATGCCATTATCCAAGAATCCATCAAACGAATCCAAGGCCGCCTCGACTGGAATCCGACCTTCCTCTATCTGCTGGAGGAGGAGTTCACTGTCTACGAAGGAACTGAACTGGTCAATCTTATCAACCCCGGTCGTCCAATCGTCAGCAATAACTTTCTCGTAAAATACGGAGAATATGTAGAAGAAGTCGGACTCAAACGAGTACCTAAAAAGAAACCAAGAAAAACCTATCGATTGAAATAAAAAGCGAGGCCGGGAAAAAGTTCCCGACCTCTTTATTTGCCTTTATTAGTTTGATTTGCTGTTGCGACTGTTTTAGGGATGGCCATCTTTCTTAGAATTGCTCAACATGTGAGTAAAGAAGTCTTTGTATCGATACTTGAGATAGTTCTCATGTAAAAATAACAAGGCGATATAAACAATCAAAAAGATTGTAGTCAGATAAAACACATCAAATGCAGTTCTCGCATAGTAAGCGGCTGATTGATAAGAGCCAATTGCTCCCAAAATCAACCAAGGAAGATACTTATAATACTTATTTAGCATAAGAGTGCACCTCCTATATTTTATTTCAATGTTATTATATTCCTTTGCAGTTAAAGTTGAAAGCGATTACACAGGAGTGATTTAAAAATATTACTCAAAATAGAAATTTTTTTCTGTTTTTTCTATTAGATTACGAATAAAGGAGTAGGAGGAGTAAATGTATCTAAATTATGTGAGATTTTTAAAATAGTTTAGATAAATTGTTGACATATTCAAATTTGAATGTTACAATTATATTACAAAAAGATTTCTTTATATTTCTAAAACATTACAAAGGAGTAGAAAAATGAAAAAGAAAACCTATATCAAATTGATGGCAGCAACTGTATTGGCTTCTACCTTGCTATTAGGAGCTTGTGGAAATAAAAAGGAAACAACTCAAGCAAGTAGTTCTGCTAAGACAAGCCAGTCATCAAGTTCTAAAGCAACTTCTTCTAACAAAGAAAGCAAGACTCAGAAGTCCTCAAGTTCAGCTTCATCTGAAAAGGCTAAGGCGTCTACTGATCAATCTTCAGCAACTGCAACGCCATCACAAGCGGCACCTGCACCAGAGCAAAGACAAGGTCAAGAAGTGGCTAGTCAACAAACTCCTGCTCAGACTCCTTCAACTCAACAAGCTCCTCAAGCCCAATCTAACCAATCAAGCTATGATCCTACAACTGACCGCAAACTTCAAGACAAACAAGCAGAGCAAAATAAACGCTACAAGGGTGTTTTAACCATGGTAGATGGTGATTTCTCAGCTGCAGCGGGCAATTGGAAGGGAGCAAATGGCGAAACCATCACAGTTTCATCAGGTGGTCAATTTACAGTAGAATCTTCTGATGGAAAGAAAGAAAATTACTCTATCAAAGGCTATTCTTATACTCTTGATGATGGTAAGTATAATGCCAAAATTGGTGGAGGAAAAATCATCCAAATTACAACAGGAGCGGATGGTAAGGTTTCCAGTGTTGCTTTGAGTCAATAATAAAATTTGGTGCTTTAACTTTTACTAGAAATCGTGCTGTAAAAGAGTGAGCCAACTGTTTTTCACTTAGTTTCTCCAAGAGAAAGTGATATAATAAAAAAATCAAAGGAAAACGAGTGATAATACATGGCGGATAAATTAATATTACCTCAAAACACACGACTAATGGGAGTATTTCTTGGATTTGTAGGTGGTTCTTTGGATGTGTTTTGCCATATTCAATACCATAGTTTGGTAGCGACACAGACAGGGAATATTCTCCTACTTATATCTGATTGGCACGACTCAAATGTCATCAATACGATGCTGCGATTCTGCTCAATTATCTTCTTTTCTCTAGGATTTCTGTTTGCCCTACACATGAAAGAATACCGCAAAACGGCCTACTGGCGGGTTAAGATGTTGCTTCCTTTATTTATTGGGACACTTATTTTGCCTTTCTTTTCACGATTTCCTCTATTAGAAGTTCCTTTCATTGCTTTTGGAACAGGAATGATGATGCTAACATTTACGGGTAGCTTGATTGAAGATCATCCCTATGTCATTTTTATGACGTCTGGAAATTACCGAAAGATGTTGACCGCTTTGTATCGCATTGCTAGAAGAGAAGGAAATATCCAAGAATACCGTCGCCAAGCCTTAAATTATGGGATTGTTGTGGGAAGTTTCATAGTGGGGGCAATCAGCTTGGCTGTATTGATGCATTTTCTTCATGAATGGTCTGTTTGGATTATCAGCCTCAATTTGTTTTTGATTATGTCCTACTATATAGCTAGAGTGAAGCAATTAGATTTACAAGATGAAAACATATAAAAAACGACAAGACTCATTTTTGAGCTTTGTCGTTTTTGTGAGTTGTAGATGTGAGACTATGCTTTATCCAATTGCAAGAGGGCTTCAATCTCTGCCAGAGTGCTAGCTTGTGAAATGGCTCCACGGAGTTTGGCAGCGCCAGATGTTCCACGAAGGTAGTGAGGAGCGAGTCCACGGAATTCACGAACTGCGATGTTTTCTCCTTTGAGGTTAATCAAGCGTTTCAAGTGTTCGTAGGCGATTTTCATCTTATCTTCAAAGGTCAAATCAGGTAGGATTTCTCCTGTTTCAAAGTAGTGGTTAATTTGATTGAAGAGGTAAGGATTTCCCATGGCAGCGCGGCCAATCATAACTGCGTCAGCCCCGACTTCTTCGATGCGTTGCTTGGCTTCTTGGACAGTACGGATATCACCGTTGGCGATGAAGGGAATCTTGGTCAGAGCTTGAGCGACCTTGTGAAGGGTCTCAAGGTCTGCATGACCTGTATACATTTGCTCACGGGTACGGCCATGCATAGCGAGGGCAGAAACACCTGCTGCTTCAGCAGCGAGGGCATTTTCTACTGCCAGAGACGGGTCAGCCCAGCCGGTACGCATCTTGACAGTAAGTGGAATATCAAGGACAGACTGGACCTTGTTGATGATAGAGTAAATCTTATCTGGATCCTTGAGCCACATAGCACCAGCTTCGTTCTTCACGATTTTGTTAACTGGGCAGCCCATGTTGATATCCACGATATCGGTTTTGGTGTTTTCTTGGATGAATTCTGCTGCGCGTGCTAGGCTGTCTTCGTCGCTACCAAAGAGTTGGATAGAAACGGGGTTTTCACCTTCGTCGATATGAAGCATGTGCAGGGTTTTTTCGTTGTTGTATTGGATTCCCTTGTCAGAGACCATTTCCATTACAACGAGTCCAGCTCCGAGCTCTTTTGCGATGGTACGAAAGGCTGAGTTTGTCACGCCAGCCATAGGCGCTAAAACGGTACGATTGGGAATCTCAACATTGCCAATCATAAAGGGTGTATTAAGATTTGTCACGAATGAGTTCCTCCAGGTCGTTTTCATCAAAGTTATAAGTAGTTTGGCAGAATTGACAAGTGATTTCTGCCCCGTGGTCTTCCTCTTTCATTTCCTGTAGGTCTGAGATTGGAAGGCTAGCAAGAGCGTTCATAAAGCGCTCATGGCTACAGTCACATTGGAAACGGATTTCTTCTTCAGAAAGACGCTTGTAGGCCTCGTCACCGTAGATAGCCTTGAGGAGGGCTTCAATATGGTCTTCACTTTCGAGAAGCGTTGAGATAGCTGGCATTTCTTGGATGCGTTTTTCAAAGCGAGCAATCTCTTCTTCCTTGGCTCCTGGTAAGACTTGAACTAGGAAACCACCTGCAACCTTGACCTTGTCTTCCTCGTCCAAAAGGACATTGAGGCCGACTGCTGAAGGCGTTTGTTGGCTTTCAGTCAGGTAAAAGGCAAGGTCTTCACCAATTTCTCCAGAGATGAGGGGAGTCATAGAGTTGTAAGGATTTCCAGTACCATAGTCTGTGATAACGAGGAATTGACCATTTCCAACAAAAGGTCCGACTAGGACTTCACCAGTTGCAGTCTTTTTGATGTCAACACCAGGATTTTGAACATAGCCTTTGACATTCCCCTTGGTATCAGCGACGGTGATGATAGCACCTAGAGAGCTAGATCCCAGCACCTTAACTGTAAGTTTGGTATTTCCTTTTTCATTGGCTGCGAGAATCTGGCTAGCGATAAGAGTTCGACCGAGCGCTACAGTTGAGCTAGCTTGGGTTTGGTGTTTTTCTTGAGCAGTGCGGACGGTTTCTGTGCTATCAAGGACAAAAGCACGAAAGGCTCCGCTTTCTGATATAGTTTTAATAATTTTATCCATAGCTACTATTTTAGCATAAAAATGCCCAAAGGGGGAGCCGTGTGTTTGCTGATTTTTAGGATAATGGACCAGGAAATCAGCATGAAAATAAAAAGAGAAACAGATTATTTCAGCATTTGTAAGATTTATGCTATGCTTAAGGTAGAAAATGAAAGGGGTAACAAATGTATTTAGGAGATTTGATGGAAAAGGCTGAATCTGGCCAATTTTCAATCCTTTCCTTTCTATTACAAGAGTCTCAGACGACCGTCAAGGCTGTAATGGAGGAAACAGGATTTTCAAAAGCAACCCTAACCAAATATGTCACCCTTCTCAATGACAAGGCTTTGGATAGTGGCTTAGAGCTGACTATCTCCTTAGAAGATGAAAATCTGCGCCTGTCAATCGGTGCAGCTACCAAAGGGAGAGATATCCGGAGCCTGTTTTTGGAGAATGCTGTTAAATACCAAATTTTAGTCTATCTTCTCTACCACCAACAGTTTTTAGCCCATCAGCTGGCTCAAGAATTGATGATTAGCGAGGCTACGCTTGGTCGCCACTTAGCTAGTTTAAATCAGATTTTGTTAGAATTTGACTTATCCATCCAAAATGGACGTTGGCGAGGCCCAGAACATCAGATTCGCTATTTCTATTTCTGTCTTTTCCGCAAGGTCTGGTCGAGTCAGGAGTGGGAAGGCCACATGCAGAAACCAGAGAGAAAACAGGAGATTGCCACTTTAGAAGAAATCTGCGGTGCAAGTTTGTCTTCGGGTCAGAAATTGGACTTGGTTCTCTGGGCTCATATCAGTCAACAACGTCTCCGTGTCAATGCCTGTCAGTTTCAAGTGATAGAAGAAAAAATGCGAGGGTATTTTGACAATATTTTCTACCTTCGTTTGCACCGAAAGGCTCCGTCCTTTTTTGCTGGGCAACATCTTCCTCTAGGAACTGAGGATGGGGAGATGATGATTTTCTTCTCTTTCCTCCTATCTCATCGCATTCTTCCTCTTCATACTATGGAGTATATCCTTGGTTTTGGAGGGCAGTTGGCAGATTTGCTGACGCAATTGATTCAAGAAATGAAGAAGGAAGAGTTACTGGGCGGTTATACAGAGGATCATGTCACCTATGAACTCAGTCAACTTTGTGCTCAAGTCTATCTCTATAAGGGCTATATTTTACAGGATCGCTACAAGTACCAGTTAGAGAATCGCCATCCTTATTTGTTGATGGAACATGATTTTAGGGGAACGGCAGAGGAGATTTTTCATGCTCTACCTGCTTTTCAGCAGGGGACGGATTTGGATAAGAAGATTCTCTGGGAATGGCTCCAGTTAATCGAATATATGGTTGAAAATGGTGGCCAACATATGCGGATTGGTCTGGATTTGACATCTGGTTTTCTTGTCTTTTCAAGGATGGCAGCCATTTTGAAGCGGTATTTGGAATACAATCGTTTTATCACCATTGAAGCCTATGACCGAACTCGGCATTATGATTTGCTGGTTACCAATAACCCGATTCATAAGAAGGAACAGACCCCAGTTTATTATTTAAAAAATGACTTGGATTTGGAAGATTTGGCAGGGATTCGTCAGTTATTATTCACTTAAAAGGCTTGGTTGTTCCAGGTCTTTTTTGTGAAATTCACACAATCTCCTCACATTTTTTTAAAAATTAAAAAAAGTTGATGAACAAGAAAGCGCTTTATTTTATATACTAGTTACTGTAAAGAGGAAACATCCTCAAGATCTTTATAAGGAGGACAGCACATGTCACAAGAAAAATACATTATGGCCATTGACCAGGGAACTACAAGTTCTCGTGCCATCATTTTCAACAAAAAAGGAGAAAAAGTTAGCTCTAGTCAAAAAGAGTTTACCCAGATTTTCCCTCAGGCAGGTTGGGTAGAGCACAATGCCAATGAAATTTGGAACTCTGTTCAGTCAGTTATTGCGGGTGCTTTCATCGAAAGTGGTGTCAAGCCAAATCAAATCGAAGCAATCGGGATTACCAACCAGCGTGAAACAACTGTTGTCTGGGATAAGAAAACAGGGCTTCCTATCTACAACGCAATCGTTTGGCAGTCACGCCAAACAGCCCCTTTGGCTGAGCAACTAAAAAACCAAGGCTATGTGGAAAAATTCCATGAAAAGACTGGTTTGATTATCGATGCTTACTTCTCAGCGACTAAGGTTCGTTGGATTTTGGACCATGTAGAAGGCGCTCAAGAGCGAGCAGAAAAAGGGGAATTGCTCTTTGGTACTATCGATACTTGGTTGGTTTGGAAATTGACTGACGGTGCGGCTCACGTGACCGACTACTCAAATGCAGCCCGTACCATGCTTTATAACATTAAAGAACTCAAATGGGATGATGAGATTTTGGAAATCCTCAACATTCCTAAGGCTATGCTACCAGAAGTTCGTTCTAACTCTGAAATCTACGGTAAGACAGCGCCATTCCATTTCTACGGTGGAGAAGTGCCAATCTCAGGTATGGCTGGGGACCAACAAGCGGCCCTCTTTGGACAGTTGGCCTTTGAACCTGGTATGGTTAAAAATACTTACGGAACAGGTTCTTTCATCATCATGAATACCGGTGAAGAAATGCAGTTGTCTGAGAACAATCTTTTAACAACCATTGGTTACGGAATCAACGGCAAGGTTTACTATGCCTTGGAAGGTTCAATCTTCATCGCAGGAAGTGCCATTCAGTGGCTTCGTGACGGTCTTCGCATGGTTGAAAATTCACCAGAATCTGAAAAATACGCTCGTGATTCTCACAACAACGATGAAGTTTATGTCGTTCCAGCCTTTACAGGTCTAGGGGCTCCATACTGGAACCAAAACGCTCGCGGTTCTGTCTTTGGCTTGACTCGTGGAACAACTAAAGAAGACTTTATCAAGGCGACTTTGCAATCTATCGCTTATCAAGTCCGTGACATCATCGATACCATGCAAGTGGATGCGCAAACAGCTATCCAAGTCTTGAAAGTAGACGGTGGTGCAGCTATGAACAATTTCCTCATGCAGTTCCAAGCTGATATTTTGGGAATCGATATCGCACGCGCCAAAAACTTGGAAACAACAGCCCTAGGAGCAGCCTTCCTAGCAGGTTTGTCAGTAGGCTATTGGAAGGACTTGGATGAGTTGAAACTCTTGAACGAGACAGGAGAACTCTTTGAGCCATCTATGAACGAATCTCGCAAGGAACAACTTTACAAGGGCTGGAAGAAGGCTGTAAAAGCAACCCAAGTCTTTGCGGAAGTAGACGACTAATACTGGAAGAATAAAGCGACTCAGTTAGAAAGTGTGTAAATATGGAATTTTCAAAGAAAACACGTGAATTATCAATTAAAAAAATGCAGGAACGTACTCTGGACCTCTTAATTATCGGTGGAGGAATCACAGGGGCTGGTGTAGCCTTACAGGCGGCAGCTAGCGGTCTTGAGACTGGTTTGATTGAAATGCAGGACTTCGCAGAAGGAACATCCAGCCGTTCAACAAAATTGGTTCACGGAGGTCTGCGTTACCTCAAACAATTCGACGTAGAAGTGGTATCAGATACAGTTTCTGAACGTGCAGTGGTTCAACAAATCGCTCCACATATTCCAAAACCAGATCCAATGCTTTTACCAGTTTATGAAGAAGATGGAGCGACCTTTAGCCTCTTCCGTCTGAAAGTAGCTATGGACTTGTACGACCTCTTGGCAGGAGTTAACAACACACCAGCTGCTAACAAGGTTTTGAGCAAGGAAGAAGTTTTGGAACGCCAGCCAAACTTGAAGAAAGAAGGTTTGGTAGGAGGTGGGGTTTACCTTGACTTCCGTAACAACGATGCGCGTCTTGTGATTGAAAACATCAAACGTGCCAACCAAGACGGTGCCCTCATTGCCAACCACGTGAAGGCAGAAGGCTTCCTCTTTGACGAAAGTGGCAAGATTACAGGTGTTGTAGCTCGTGATCTCTTGACAGACCAAGTCTTTGAAATCAAGGCCCGTCTGGTTATTAATACAACAGGTCCTTGGAGCGACAAGGTACGCAATTTGTCTAATATGGGAACCCAATTCTCACAAATGCGTCCAACTAAGGGAGTTCACCTGGTAGTGGATTCAAGCAAGATCAAGGTTTCACAACCAGTTTACTTTGACACAGGTTTGGGTGATGGCCGTATGGTCTTTGTTCTCCCACGTGAAAACAAGACATACTTTGGTACAACTGATACAGATTACACAGGTGACTTGGAACATCCAAAAGTAACTCAAGAAGATGTAGACTATCTGCTTGGCATTGTCAACAACCGCTTCCCAGAAGCTAACATCACCATTGATGATATCGAAAGCAGCTGGGCAGGTCTTCGTCCATTGATTGCAGGCAATAGCGCTTCTGACTACAATGGAGGAAATAACGGAACCATCAGTGATGAAAGCTTTAACAACTTGATTGCGACTGTTGAATCTTATCTCTCTAAAGAAAAAACGCGTGAAGATGTTGAGTCTGCTGTCAGCAAGCTTGAAAGCAGCACATCTGAGAAGCATTTGGACCCATCTGCAGTTTCACGTGGTTCGAGCTTGGACCGAGATGACAATGGCCTCTTGACCCTTGCTGGTGGTAAAATCACAGACTACCGTAAGATGGCTGAAGGAGCTATGGAGCGCGTGGTTGACATCCTCAAAGCAGAATTTGAACGTAGCTTTAAACTCATCAATTCTAAGACTTACCCTGTTTCAGGTGGGGAATTGAACCCAGCAAATGTGGACTCAGAAATCGAAGCCTTTGCGCAACTTGGAGTGTCACGTGGTTTGGATAGCAAGGAAGCTCATTACCTAGCAAATCTTTACGGTTCAAATGCACCGAAGGTCTTTGCTCTTGCTCATAGTTTGGAACAAGCACCAGGACTCAGCTTGGCAGATACCTTGTCCCTTCACTATGCAATGCGCAACGAGTTGGCTCTGAGCCCAGTTGACTTCCTTCTTCGTCGTACCAACCACATGCTCTTTATGCGTGATAGCTTGGATAGTATCGTTGAGCCAGTTTTGGATGAAATGGGACGATTCTATGACTGGACAGAAGAGGAAGAAGCAGGCTACCGTGCGGATGTCGAAGCAGCTCTCGCTAACAACGATTTAGCAGAATTAAAAAATTAAGAAAAAATAAAAGAGGCGACGGGCAGGACTCCTAGTCTACCCCTCCTTCTTTTTAATGGAGACAGAAAGATGATGAATGAATTATTTGGAGAATTTTTGGGAACTTTAATCCTGATTCTTCTAGGAAATGGTGTTGTTGCAGGTGTGGTTCTTCCTAAAACCAAGAGCAACAATGCAGGTTGGATTGTGATTACTATGGGTTGGGGGATTGCAGTTGCGGTTGCAGTATTTGTATCTGGCAAGCTCAGTCCAGCTCATTTAAACCCAGCTGTGACCATCGGTGTGGCCTTAAAAGGTGGTCTGCCTTGGGCATCAGTATTCCCTTATATCTTAGCTCAGTTCGCAGGGGCTATGCTCGGTCAGATTTTGGTTTGGTTGCAATTCAAGCCACATTATGAGGTAGAAGAAAATGCAGGAAATATTTTGGCTACTTTCAGCACAGGCCCAGCTATAAAAGATACTGTATCAAACTTGATTAGCGAAATCCTTGGCACCTTTGTATTGGTATTGACAATCTTTGCTTTGGGACTTTATGACCTTCAAGCAGGAATCGGAACCTTTGCAGTGGGAACTTTGATTGTCGGTATCGGTCTATCACTAGGTGGGACAACAGGTTATGCCTTGAACCCTGCACGTGATCTTGGACCTCGTATCATGCACAGTATCCTTCCAATTTCAAACAAGGGAGACGGAGACTGGTCTTATGCCTGGATTCCTGTTGTGGGACCTGTTATCGGTGCAGCCTTAGCAGTTCTCGTATTTTCACTTTTCTAAGATAAAAGAGTTATTGGCAACAGAGTTTGAGATGGAAATCTCAGGCTCTTTTTTGATGGCCAAAACATTAATATTTTAACTTATCTTAAAATAAGCTAAAACCAATTTTTAAGTTATGGTAAACAGTTGAAAAAAAGGTTGATAAAGTGGTAAAATGTTAGGAAGATAAGATGCTAACAATACATACTGATAGTTAATAGAAACAATATATTAATGGATAGCTTATGAAAAAACAACGAAATTTACATGTATTCTTAGGCCGGACGGCTCTATATTTTGTAATCTTGCTTGGTTTGCTTTATTTTTTTAGTTACCTTGGTCAGAGCCAAGGCACCTTTATTTATAATGAGTTCTAGTTTAAAGGAGAAGAGGAACAGTGTCTAATAAACCGATAAAAGATATGATTGAAACGATTGAGCACTTTGCTCAAACGCAACCAACATATCCTGTCTACAATGTTTTAGGTCAAGAACATACTTATGGTGAACTGAAGGCTGATTCGGATAGTTTGGCTGCAGCTATCGACCAACTAGGCTTGCCTGATAAATCTCCAGTCGTCGTTTTTGGTGGTCAGGAATATGAGATGTTGGCTACCTTTGTAGCGCTAACTAAGTCAGGTCACGCCTATATCCCAATTGATAGCCATTCGGCCTTGGAACGAGTTTCTGCTATCGTAGAAGTTGCAGAGCCAAGCTTGATTATTGCTATCTCAGATTTTCCATTAGAGCAAACTAGCACACCGATGCTGAATTTAAAGCAAGTCCATGAAGCTTTTGCTCAAGCTTCCAGCTACGAGATGACCCATCCAGTCAAGGGAGATGACAACTACTACATCATCTTTACTTCTGGTACGACTGGTAAGCCTAAGGGAGTGCAGATCTCCCATGATAATCTCCTCAGCTTTACCAACTGGATGATTACAGATAAGGAATTTGCGACGCCAAGTCGTCCGCAAATGCTGGCTCAGCCCCCTTATTCTTTTGACCTATCTGTCATGTATTGGGCGCCAACCTTGGCACTGGGTGGCACGCTTTTCGCTCTTCCTTCAGCCATTACTCAGGACTTCAAAAAACTCTTTGCGACAATTTTTTCCTTGCCCATTGCTATCTGGACCTCAACACCGTCCTTTGCAGATATGGCCATGTTGTCAGAAGACTTTAACAGTGAGAAAATGCCTGGCATCACGCATTTCTACTTTGATGGTGAAGAATTGACGGTCAAAACTGCTCAAAAACTACGTGAGCGATTCCCAGATGCCCGTATTATCAATGCTTACGGTCCAACAGAAGCGACAGTAGCCCTGTCAGCAGTTGCCGTGACGGACGAGATGTTGAAGACTCTCAAACGCCTGCCAATCGGCTATACCAAGGCGGATTCTCCGACCTTTGTCATTGATGAGGAAGGTAAGAAAGTTCCAAATGGTGAGCAAGGAGAAATCATCGTTTCTGGGCCAGCTGTTTCAAAAGGCTATATGAATAATCCTGAAAAAACGGCAGAAGCTTTCTTTGAGTTCGAAGGTCTTCCAGCCTACCACACAGGGGATGTAGGAACTATGACAGATGAGGGCTTGCTTCTCTATGGTGGACGCATGGATTTCCAGATTAAGTTTAATGGTTATCGCATTGAGCTGGAAGATGTCTCTCAAAACCTCAACAAGTCTCGCTTTATCGAGTCGGCCGTTGCTGTCCCACGTTATAACAAGGACCACAAGGTACAAAATCTACTGGCCTATGTCATCCTAAAGGACGGTGTCCGCGAGAAGTTTGAACGCGATATCGATATTACCAAGGCTATCAAGGAAGACCTAGCAGATATCATGATGTCTTATATGATGCCGTCTAAGTTTCTTTATCGAGATAGTTTGCCGCTAACGCCTAATGGTAAAATTGATATCAAGGGCTTGATTAACGAGGTAAACAGTAGATGATGGAGCTTTATAAACAGCTACCTCATTTGGAACCTTATGGTGATCTTCAGTACTTTTTATATGTAATTGTTGCGACTTTACCTATCTTTATCGGTCTTTTTTTCAAGAAACGTTTTGCCTTGTATGAGGTGCTTGTTAGTCTCTTCTTTATCGTGACCATGTTGGTCGGTGGAAAGACGAATCAAATAAACGCTTTGATCCTTTACGTTATCTGGCAAGTACTGCTTGTATCTTTCTACAAAAGGTACAGGAAAAAACGGGATAGTAAATGGATATTTTACCTGGTTAGCTTTTTATCCCTATTGCCTATCGTCTTTGTGAAAGTATCTCCTGCTATTCATGGACCTCAATCTTTGTTTGGATTTTTAGGGATTTCTTACTTGACCTTTCGTGCAGTTGGGGTTATCGTTGAGTTGAGAGACGGTGTCATCAAGGATTTAACGATTTGGCAATTCTTACGTTTTCTTCTTTTTATGCCGACTTTCTCAAGTGGTCCTATTGATCGTTTTAAACGTTTCAATGAAAATTACGAGACCATTCCTGAGCGGGATGAGCTGATGGATATGCTAGAAGAGGCTGTCAAGTATATCATGCTTGGCTTTCTCTACAAGTTTATCTTGGCCCATATTCTAGGAGAGATTTTGTTGCCTCCTTTAAAGAACTTGGCCCTGCAGACTGGTGGCTTCTTTAACCATTATGCCCTAGCAGTCATGTATACCTTTGGTTTGGAATTGTTCTTTGATTTTGCAGGCTACTCTATGTTTGCCTTAGCCATTTCAAACTTGATGGGTATTCATAGCCCTATCAACTTTAACAAGCCCTTTTTGTCAAGGGATTTAAAGGAGTTTTGGAATCGTTGGCATATGAGCCTGTCTTTCTGGTTCCGTGATTTTGTCTTTATGCGAATGGTGATGGTCTTGACTAGAAAGAAGATCTTTAAGAATCGCAATGTGACTTCAAGTGTCGCCTATATTGTAAATATGCTGATTATGGGATTTTGGCACGGAGTGACCTGGTACTACATCGCCTACGGACTCTTTCATGGGATTGGACTGGTCATCAATGACGCTTGGGTTCGCAAGAAAAAAGCACTCAATAAAGAACGCAAAAAAGCTGGGAGGGCTACCTTGCCTGAGAATCGCTGGATTCAGTTGCTTGGCATGGTTGTCACCTTCCATGTCGTGATGGTTTCATTCTTAATCTTTTCTGGATTTTTGAATGATTTATGGTTTAAAAAATAAAAGGATATAAAAAATGGATATCAAATCAGAAGTTATTGAAATTATTGATGAGTTGTTTATGGAAGATGTTTCTGACATGATGGATGAAGATCTTTTTGATGCCGGTGTCTTGGATAGTATGGGAACGGTTGAATTGATTGTTGAGATTGAAAACCGTTTTGACATTCGTGTTCCAGTGACGGAGTTCGGTCGTGATGACTGGAATACGGCTAATAAAATCGTAGCAGGTATTACGGAGTTGAAGAATGCTTAAACGCTTGTGGCTGATCTTCGGGCCTCTGCTTCTTGCTAGTATTCTTGTTTTCTTACTAATCTTTTTCTATCCAAACAATCCAAGTCATAATTTGATGGAAGAGAAATATTCTGCAGCAGCGATTAGTTCGGAAAGTTTTAAAGAGAGAAGTCAAAAAGTGAGAGCCTTTACGGAACCAAATATGCGCTTTATTCCGTTTTTTGGCTCAAGTGAGTGGATTCGTTTTGATAGCATGCACCCAGCGGTCTTGGCGGAGAAGTATAGCCGTCCCTACCGTCCTTACTTTTTGGGGCAAGCAGGAGCAGCTTCTCTCAATCAGTATTTCGGCATGCAGCAGATCTTGCCAGAAATCGAGGAAAAGCAGGCGGTATTTGTCATTTCGCCTCAGTGGTTTACAGAGGAGGACTATGAGCCAGCATTCTTCCAAAACTACTTTAACAACGATCAGTTGACAGCCTTTCTAGAAAATCAATCGGGAGATATAGCAGCCAAACATGCAGCTAAACGTCTCTTAAAGCAAAATCCTGGAGTCTCTATGAAGGGGATCGTTGAGAAGCTGTCAAAGGGTGAGGAATTATCAGAGATCGACCATGCTATTATCAAGGCTTTTGCACGTTTTAATGAGCGTCAGGCCTCTCTATTTGGGCAATTTTCCATTCGAGGAAAACTCAAGTACAAGGAACACGTGGAGAACTATTTAAAAGATCTTCCAGATCAATTTTCTTATGAAGAGTTAGAAAAAATTGCTCGAAAGGATGCAGAAGCCAATACCAATAATAACGATATGGGAATTGAAAATCAATTTTATAAGACCCAGGTGAAAGACTACCTCGAGAAGTATAAGGGCTATCAAAAAAATTACAATTTCCTCAAGTCGTCTGAATATAATGATTTGCAGTTGGTTCTCAATCAATTTGCAAAATCAAAGGTCAATGTCCTTTTTGTGATCCAGCCTGTCAATAAAAAATGGATGGCCCATACAGGGCTCAGCGAGGAAATGTACCAACATGCTGTGGAAAAAATTCGTTACCAGTTAGAAAGTCAAGGCTTTACCAACATTGCTGACTTTTCTAAAAAAGGCGGAGATCCCTACTTTGTTAAGGATACTATTCATATTGGCTGGTTGGGCTGGCTGGCTTTTGATAAGGTTGTCAATCCCTTCTTGACGGATCCAACTCCAGCTCCAGACTACCAGATGAATGACCGCTTCTTTAGCACGGACTGGGCGACCTATGATGGGAACATCAAAGATTTCCAATAAAATGAGTTAAAAGTTTGGGATTTGAATCCAAGCTTTTTTGTTTAAATGGCGAATATTTAAGATGCAAATAGGTCAAAAGTTTCAAAATTTTTAGAAATAGCGTATAATATAAAAGAGAAAAAGAAAGGGATTTTAAAATGAACAAACGTTCTTTGTTACCTGTCTTATCGACAGCCCTGTTAACTCCAGCCTTCTTAGCTGGACAAGTATACGCTGAAGAAGCGACAACTCCTGCAGAAAGTTCAGCTGTCGTAGCGACTCCAGCTACGTCGGCGACTCCAGCTCCTGTTGAGAGCCCTGCGGTACCGGAAACTTCAGCAACTTCAGAAGCGGTTGCACCTGCAGAAACTCCGTCAGCTCCTGCTGAATCTACTAAAAGCGAAGAAAAGGACACCGTTATCTTACACACTAATGATGTCCATGGTCGTATTGTAGAGGAAAAGGGAGTAATTGGTGATGCTAAGTTAGCGACTGTCATTGAGCAGGAACGCGCGAAATCAAATCAAAATACTCTGGTTGTTGATGCGGGAGACGCTTTCCAAGGTTTACCGATTTCCAACTCTACAAAGGGTGAAGCACGCGCCGAAATTCTTAATCAGATGCAGTATGATGCCATGGCAGTAGGAAATCATGAGTTTGACTTTGGTTTAGACGAAGCTAAGAAATACAAGGAAATCTTGAAATTCCCATTACTTAGTTCAAATACCTACGTCAATGGTGCTCGTCTCTTTGAAGCTTCTACAATCGTTGATAAAGATAAGACTGTGGAAGGCGATGAATTTGTTGTAATCGGTGTGACAACACCTGAAACAGCTACCAAAACTCACCCTAAAAATGTCAAAGGGGTAACTTTTACAGATCCAATCTCTGAAGTCAATAAGGTCATCGAAGAAGTTCAAGCCAAGGCGCGTGCAGAAGGTAAGGACTACAAACACTATGTTGTGCTCGCTCACTTGGGTGTTGATACTACAACCCCAGTCGAATGGCGCGGTTCAACCTTGGCAGAAGCCTTGTCTAAAAATCCTCGTTTGAAAGGGAAACGCGTAACAGTAATCGACGGTCACTCTCATACAGTAGAATCAACGACCTATGGAGATAATGTTACCTATAACCAGACGGGAAGCTACCTTCATAATGTAGGAAAAATCACCTACAAATCACGTCAGCTTTTGGGTAATCCTACGTTGATTGCGGCTGCAGATGCTAAAAAATTACCAGCTAATCCTACAGTTGAAAAACTGGTCAAAGACATTAAACAAAAATACGATGCTGAAAATGCGGTTGAGATTGTCTCAAACAGCCCTGTAGAACTAAACGGTGATCGTGAAAATGTTCGGGTCCGTGAAACCAACCTCGGAAACGTCGTGGCAGACTCGCTCTATCAGTATGGTCAAACAGGATTTAGCCATCCGACAGACATCGCTGTGACAAATGGTGGTGGCTTGCGTGAAACCATTGCAAAAGGCAAACCAATCACTAAAGGAAATGTCATTGCTGTTCTTCCGTTTGGAAATACCATCTCACAAATCCAAGTGACGGGGCAACAAGTTTTGGATATGTTTGAAAAATCACTCGGATCTATCTTGCAGGTCGATAAGGATGGCAAGAAGGTCTTGGATGAGAACGGACAACCATTGTTAGAGCCAAGTGGTGGTTTCTTGCAAGTTTCGGGTGTGAAGGTCTACTATGATACCAACCTACCATCAGGCAAACGTGTCTTGGCCATCCAGGTTAAAAACCGTGCAACAGGTCGTTATGAACTACTGGACCTCGCAAAAACCTACTATCTTGCAACCAATGATTTCTTAGCTGCGGGTGGTGATGGCTACACTATGTTGGGTGGCGCTCGTGAAGAAGGCCCATCTATGGATGCAGCCTTTGCAGAGTATCTGAAAACCGCTGATTTGACCCAGTATGAAAAGATCAATCCGAACTCACGGACGATTTCTGTGGATTCTACAACTTTTAGTCTACCAGTAGAAACGCCTCAAACGAATGCGGCTGCTAACGATGCGACTACAAATGTGCCATTGACTTATGAGGTGGCAGGTCAATTTAGCAAGAAGGCAGTTGTCTCAGAAAAAGCTCTCCCAAATACAGGAAGTGAACAGTCCATCTTCTTGCTCTTGATGGGAATGGTAGCTGGTTTGGCAGGTATCTTATCGAGTCGAAAACCAAAGCAAAAATAGGTTAAATTTTACATCTAGAAGAGTCTAGGGAAACGTTTTTACGCCTTTTTCCCTTGACTCTTTTTTGGTTTATGATATAATTAACCAGTAAAGAATCGGTGGCTATCTCTATTTTTTACGAAAAAGATAGCTAGGGAAGGAGTAACACATGAGACAGCTTGCACAGGAAATCGATAACTTTTTAAACGAGGTGATCTTGAGATCTGAGAACCAGCATGAAATTCTAATCGGGCATTGCACAAGTGACGTAGCCTTGACCAATACTCAGGAACACATCCTCATGCTCTTGTCCGAAGAATCCCTAACCAACTCGGAGTTGGCCCGTCGCCTCAATGTCAGTCAGGCGGCAGTGACCAAGGCTATCAAGTCTTTGGTCAAAGAGGGTATGTTAGAGACATCTAGAGATCCAAAAGATGCGCGTGTGATTTTTTACCAACTGACAGAACTAGCTCGACCAGTGGCAGAGGAACACCACCATCATCATGAACACACGCTCTTAGCCTATGAACAAGTAGCAAGTCAGTTTACTCCAAATGAACAAGAAGTTATCCAGCGGTTTTTAACTGCTTTAGTAGGAGAAATCAAATAATGCGGTATATTACAGTAGAGGACTTATCTTTCTATTATGATAAAGAACCTGTCCTCGAGCATATCAACTACAGTGTTGATAGTGGGGAGTTTGTTACCCTGACTGGTGAAAATGGAGCTGCCAAGACGACGCTGATCAAGGCGAGTCTAGGTATCCTGCAACCAAGATTTGGTAAAGTAACCATCTCAAAGACAAATACTCATGGGAAAAAGCTTAGGATAGCCTATCTTCCCCAGCAAATTGCCAGTTTCAATGCTGGCTTTCCAAGTACAGTTTATGAATTTGTCAAGTCGGGTCGCTATCCTCGAAAGGGCTGGTTCCGTCGCTTGAATGCTCATGATGAGGAACATATCAAGGCCAGTCTAGACTCGGTTGGTATGTGGGAACATCGTGACAAACGAATTGGCTCCCTTTCTGGTGGGCAAAAGCAACGAGCAGTGATTGCTCGGATGTTTGCTTCTGACCCAGATATCTTTGTCTTGGATGAGCCGACGACAGGGATGGATGCAGGGAGCAAAAATGAATTTTACGAACTCATGCACCATAGTGCTCATCACCATGGCAAGGCTGTTTTGATGATTACCCATGACCCTGAGGAGGTCAAGGACTATGCAGATCGCAATATTCATCTAGTTCGTAACCAAGATTCGCCATGGCGTTGTTTCAACGTTCACGAAAGCGACCAGGAGGTGGAACATGCTTAGTTTGTTATCTTATGACTTCATGCAGCGTGCCTTCTTGGCGGTCATTGCCATGAGTCTCTTTTCTCCAGTTCTTGGGACCTTCCTTATCTTACGTCGTCAGAGTCTCATGAGCGATACCCTCAGCCACGTTTCTCTATCAGGAGTAGCCTTTGGTCTGGTTTTGGGAATTTCTCCAACCATTTCAACCATTGCTATTGTCTTAATCGCTGCGGTCTTTCTAGAGTATCTCCGGACAGTCTATAAGAACTTTATGGAAATCGGAACTGCCATCCTCATGTCTACAGGGCTTGCAGTCTCCCTTATTGTGATGAGTAAGGGGAAAAGTTCGAGTTCCATGAGTTTGGACCAATATCTCTTTGGTTCGATTGTAACCATTAGCCAGGAGCAGGTGATTTTCCTCTTTGCCATTGCGGCGGTCGTTTTACTCTTGACTTTCTTATTCTTGCGACCAATGTATATCCTGACTTTTGATGAGGATACGGCCTTTGTGGATGGCTTGCCAGTTCGTACCATGTCTATCCTCTTTAACATGGTGACAGGGGTGGCCATTGCCCTTATGATTCCAGCTGCAGGAGCTCTTCTGGTATCGACCATTATGGTCTTGCCGGCTAGTATTGCCCTTCGTTTGGGGAAAAACTTCAAATCCGTTATGTTACTAGCCAGCGCTATTGGCTTTTTGGGAATGGTGGCAGGACTTTATATTTCCTACTATGCGGAAACACCTGCTAGCGCTAGTATCACCATTATCTTTGTAGCTGTCTTTTTGTTAGTCAGTCTACTGAAACGTTTTATCAAATAGGAGAATGAAATGAAAAAACTGAGCTTACTACTGGCTAGTCTATGTGCCCTGTTTTTAGTGGCTTGTTCCAATCAAAAACAGGCAGATGGGAAACTCAATATCGTGACAACCTTTTACCCTGTCTACGAATTTACCAAGCAAGTCGCAGGAGATACTGCTAATGTAGAACTTCTAATTGGTGCTGGTACAGAACCCCATGAGTACGAACCGTCTGCCAAGGCAGTTGCCAAAATCCAAGACGCAGATACCTTTGTCTATGAAAATGAAAACATGGAAACTTGGGTTCCAAAATTGCTAGAATCCTTGGATAAGAAAAAAGTGAAAACCATCAAGGCGACAGGCGATATGCTCCTCTTGCCAGGTGGTGAGGAAGAAGAGGAGGGGCATGATCATGGTGGTGAAGGTCACCATCACGACTACGATCCCCACGTTTGGCTTTCACCAGCACGCGCCATCAAACTGGTAGAGCATATCCGTGACAGCTTGTCAGCAGATTATCCTGATAAAAAAGAGACTTTTGAGAAGAATGCGGCTGCCTATATCGAAAAATTGCAAGCATTGGATAAGGCCTACACAGATGGCTTGTCTCAAGCTAAACAAAAGAGCTTTGTTACCCAGCACGCTGCCTTTAACTACCTTGCCTTGGACTACGGCCTCAAGCAAGTATCCATCTCAGGTCTCTCACCAGACGCAGAACCGTCAGCAGCACGTTTGGCAGAATTGACAGAGTATATCAAGAAAAACAAGATTTCTTACATCTACTTTGAAGAAAATGCCTCACAAGCCCTAGCTAATACACTCTCAAAAGAAACAGGTGTCAAACTAGACGTGCTCAATCCGCTAGAAAGTCTAACAGAAGAAGCAACCAAGGCTGGTGAGGACTATATCTCCGTGATGGAGAAAAACCTCAAGGCTTTGAAACAGACAACGGATCAAGAAGGACCAGAAATCGAGCCAGAGAAGGAAGAGAATACCAAGACAGTTCACAATGGTTACTTTGAGGATGCAGATGTCAAAGACCGTACCTTGAGTGACTATGTAGGCAACTGGCAGTCAGTTTATCCTTTCCTTGAGGATGGAACCTTTGATCAAGTCTTTGACTACAAGGCTAAGTTGACTGGTAAGATGACCAAGGATGAGTATAAGGCCTACTATAGAAAAGGCTATCAGACAGATGTGACTAAGATCAACATTACTGATAATACTATGGAATTTGTTCAAGGTGGTCAAAGCAAGAAATTCACCTATAAGTATGTCGGCAAGAAAATCTTGACCTATAAGAAAGGCAATCGTGGTGTGCGCTTCCTCTTTGAAGCGACAGATGCGGATGCTGGACAGTTCAAGTATGTTCAGTTTAGTGACCACAATATCGCCCCAGTTAAGGCAGGACATTTCCATATCTTCTTTGGAGGTACTAGCCAAGAAGCCCTCTTTGAAGAGATGGATAACTGGCCAACCTACTACCCAGATAACCTATCTGGCCAAGAAATCGCTCAAGAAATGTTGGCGCATTGATGCAAGAGAGAATCCCGCAAATTTGCGGGATTTTTTGCTAGAAACGATTAGGTTGTTAGGTATTATAGTACCACAGTTGTGCTGTTCACAATGTGATAAAGTAGTCATTTTCTACTGGCTGATTCTCACTAGCTGGCGAATGCAAAAGCTACGATTGTACAAATTATAGAATCTTTTCAGGGTATTTAGGAAGGGAGCTTAGTCATATTGACGCTACTATCGCTTTTTGTTATAGTCAAGGAGAGAGCGGTCTGGAACCATAGTTTATTCACAGTCTGTGGATAAGTCTAGGAGAAAATGACATGCAACTCAGGGTGTTGAAGTATCCTGATAATAGTTCCGTATATTAGTGACTTTCTAGAAAACTAGTAGAAACCCTAGTATAAAGGTATTTGACAAAGTTTTGTTTAGGGTGAAAGCTTCCAAGTCTAAAAGCTGGAGTCTGAAAAGACTAGTTTTTAGGTATGTTTTCTTATCCACAAGTTGTGGATAACTTTGTGAACAAGAGAAAGAGACATGAGATGATGACAAACATAAAACCACATGGGCCATTACCAAGCCAGGCCCAGCTGGATTATTTAGAGGATGAACTAGCTGCCTTTATCCACTTTGGCCCCAATACCTTTTATGACCAAGAATGGGGAAGTGGGCAAGAGGATCCTATGCGTTTTAACCCGACCAAGTTAGATGCGCGTGAATGGGTTCGGGTACTCAAAGAAACAGGTTTTAAAAAACTGATTTTGGTGATCAAGCACCATGATGGTTTTGTCCTCTACCCGACAGCTTATACAGACTATTCGGTCAAGGCTAGCCCTTGGAGGGGTGGAAAGGGGGACTTGCTCCTTGAGGTTTCCAAAGCTGCGACTGAGTTTGACATGGACATGGGAGTGTATTTGTCTCCTTGGGATGCTCACAGTCCCCTCTATCACGTGGACCGAGAAGCGGACTACAATGCCTACTATCTGGCTCAATTGAAGGAAATCTTGTCAAATCCTGCCTATGGGAATGCCGGGAAGTTCACTGAGGTGTGGATGGATGGTGCTCGAGGGGAAGGGGCCCAGAAGGTCAACTATGAGTTTGAGACCTGGTTTGAAACCATTCGTGACTTGCAGGGCGATTGTTTGATTTTCTCAACTGAGGAAACCAGTATTCGCTGGATTGGAAATGAACGGGGCTATGCAGGGGATCCCTTGTGGCAAAAAGTCAAACTAGACCAGTTAGGAACAGAGGCGGAATTAGATTATCTACAGCACGGAGACCCCTTGGGGACGCTGTTTTCAATCGGCGAGGCAGATGTTTCTCTTCGGCCAGGCTGGTTTTACCATGAGGATCAGGATCCTAAGTCTCTCGAGGAGTTGGTCGAGATTTATTTTTACTCGGTAGGGCGGGGAACACCTCTCTTACTCAATATTCCGCCTAATAAAGATGGACTCTTTGACGAAAAGGATATCCAGCGTCTCTATGAATTTGCTGCCTACCGTGACGAACTTTATAAAGAAGATTTGGCTCTGGAAGCCAAGGTATCTGGCCCTGATCTATCACCAGACTTTGCCTGTCATCATCTGACAGATGGACGGAGGATCAGTTCGTGGGCAAGTGATGCAGAGTTGCCAGTCCAACTAGAGCTCGATTTAGGATCACCTAAAACTTTTGATGTGATTGAGTTAAGAGAAGATTTGAAGTTGGGGCAACGCATCGCTGCTTTCCATGTTCAGGTAGAGTTGAATGGTGTCTGGCAGGAGTTTGGATCTGGTTATACTGTTGGCTACAAACGTCTCTTACGAGGATCAGTCGTTGAGGCGCAGAAGATACGTGTGACCATTACAGAGGCACAGGCTTTATCTTTGTTGACCAAAATTTCACTCTATAAAACACCTACCTTGTCGAAAAAAGAAGCTGTTCAACAGCTAGAGTTTTCAGAAAAAAGTCTAGCTGTGACCAAGGGAGAAAATGTCCACTTTACAGTTAAGCGAAGAGAATCTAACAGTCCTTTAGAAGCTAAGATTTCGATTCAACCAGGGACGGGTGTGCATGGTGTCGCTTATCGGGACGAGATTCAAGTCCTTGCGTTTCAAGTTGGCGAGACTGAAAAAAAGCTAACGCTACCAACCTTGTATTTTTCAGGAGATAAAAGCTTAGATTTTTATCTGAATTTGACGGTAGCTGGTCAGCTTGTTGACCAGCTTCAGGTCCAAGTTTCATAAAAGAAGAACCTTTGCGCGATGCAAAGGTTCTTTTGGTTAGGAGTGATTTGGTAGCCAGCTGAGGGTGAAGGTCAGTTGCTCAGCTTTCAAAAGGTCTTGGTGTTGAATGCTAGATACTGGCACCTTGTCCAATCGGCATTCTTTGACAAAGTTGAAGTGGCTGTGGTTTTGCTTGGTATGGATATCCAGCCATTTATTTTCCTTAGCCAGGTAGATACGGAGATGGTCAAAGAGAGGAATTCCGAGATCGTAACTTGGTTTGCCTGGACAGGTCGGGTAGAATCCAAGAGCTGACCAGATATACCAAGCAGAGAGACTGCCATTGTCCTCATCGCCAGGATAGGCTTGCCAGCTGGGGTGAAAGGCTTTCTGACGTAGCGTCTTGATGAGAAGAGCGGTATAGTCAGGGTAGTCGCTGTAGCGGAAGAGATAAGGAATGTGGAAGCTAGGCTGGTTGGAAATGGCGATTTGCCCAAAAGGAGCGGTAGCCATCTCGCTCATCTCGTGAATCTCGTAACCATAGCCAGTCGTCTCAAAGAGGGGAGCATCTTGACAGGCTTTCAAAAGATAGTGGCTGAAGTCTTCTTTTCCACCCATGAGTTGACGCAAACCTGGGATGTCATGGAGGACACCTAAAGTCGCTTGAATGGCAGAGCATTCGGCGTAGTCGCGTCCCCAACTATAGGGAGAGAAGTCAGGACGGAAGTTGCCTTGACGATCTCGCGCTCGCATGTAACCTGTTTCAGCATCAAATAGATGACGGTAATTTTGAGACGCAGTTCTATAAGTTTCCGCGATGTCATTCTGACCAAGCTTTTCGGCACAGTTGGCGATACAAAAGTCACTATAGGCGTAGTCTAGAGTATGGCTGACGCTTTCGTAGTGGTCGGTAGAGAGGTAGCCCAGCTCTTGGTATTGGGTTAGTCCGTGGCGACCATTGATGCCGAGAGGATCGGACTTGGTGGCTGTCTCCAGCATAGCTTGGAGGAGTTCTTCTTCCAAGTCAGGAGCCATGTCCTTGCAGGCGCTATCTGCGATAATACCATCTAAAAGGGTACCAGGCATCATACCACGCTCGTCTGGAGCCAGCCACTTTGGAAGGAATCCAGTATCGCGGTAGCTATTGAGGAAACCTTCTAGAAAGCGGTGATAGTGTTCCGGTATGATAAGGGCAAAGAGGGGAAAGGTGGTGCGGAAGGTATCCCAGAAACCATTGTTGCTAAAGAGGACACCAGGCTTGACAGTACTAGTAGACAAATCCATGTGGATGTTCTGCCCTGACTCGTTCACCTCATAAAATGTCTGTGGGAAGAGGAAGAGTCTGTAGAGGCAGTGATCAAAGAAGATTCGGTCGGCTTCCCCTGTCTCCACGATATCAAAACGGTGGAGGAGATTTTCCCAGTCTGCTTGGGCATTTGCTTTACAGCTATCAAAGTCCGTTTGAGGTAGATTAAATAGCGCTTGAGAAGGAGAAATAAAGGAAGTCGCTAGTTGAATCTCGGCTTGACTGCTTGCTAAGTCAATTCGCCAGTCTCCCTCTTCTTGTGTGATAGCAAGAATATCCGTATTCATTTGTAAAGCAGTAAACAGTATCAGCGGATTTTTGTTGGTCTCTGTTTTTCCCTCTTGACGCAGGGCTAGAGTCCGCTTATCTACTTGCTCCACTGTCAGTTCATCTGCTGTGTGAAGATAGAGGGAGAGAGCTTTGCCTTGCTTTTGCTCCAAACGAATAGAAGCGCCATAGCAAGTCGGTGTGAGCTGGGTTCCAATCTGATAGCGCAGGGAGAAAATCTTCAGATAATGAGGCTGGAAAGAGGCCTTATCCATATCATAGGAGGATTGACGGTGAAAGAGGCTGTCTCCACCTAGCTGGCCTGTAACAGGTGTCAGAAGGAGCCAAGAGTAGTCCCCAATCCAAGGACTGGGTTGGTGGGTTAATCGAATCCCTTGAAAAATGGGCAGATGCGGATCGAAAAACCAAGCTCCCTCCTGGTCACTGGTCTGAGGCACAAAATAATTCATCCCGAAAGGGACGCCCGTGTAGGGCAGGGTATTTCCTCGAGAAAAGGCGTGTTTGCTGGCAGTCCCAAAGCGGGTATCGATGGTTTCAAGTAGTGTTTTCATAGTCTTTCCTTTAGCTGTTTTTCTACATTATATCAGAAAAATGAGACCTTTAGATATGGGGTTCGAAAGTAAGCAATTTTGTAGAAAAATGACTATCATTTGTGTATGTATTTTCTGTCTCAAAAACTATATACTGAACATGAAACTTGTTTGAAAGAGGAAACTGCACGATGATTTATTCGAAAGAAATTGTTAGAGAATGGCTGGATGAAGTAGCAGAGCGGGCTAAGGACCATCCGGAGTGGGTGGATGTCTTTGAGCGTTGCTATACAGACACCTTGGACAATACGGTTGAGATCCTAGAAGATGGTTCAACCTTTGTACTCACAGGGGATATTCCTGCCATGTGGCTTCGGGATTCGACAGCCCAACTTAGACCCTACCTGCATGTGGCAAAAAAAGATCCTCTCTTGCGTCAGACCATTGCAGGTTTGGTCAAGCGTCAAATGACCCTAGTACTCAAAGATCCTTATGCCAACTCCTTTAACATTGAGGAAAACTGGAAGGGCCACCACGAGACTGACCATACCGACCTTAATGGTTGGATTTGGGAACGCAAGTATGAGGTGGACTCGCTTTGCTATCCTTTGCAGTTGGCTTATCTCCTTTGGAAAGAGACTGGCGAGACCAGTCAGTTTGATGAGACTTTTGTCGCAGCGACCAAGGAAATTCTTCATCTATGGACAGTGGAGCAAGACCACAACAATTCACCTTATCGTTTTGTCCGTGATACGGACCGCAAGGAAGACACCTTGGTAAATGATGGATTTGGACCTGATTTTGCAGTGACAGGTATGACCTGGTCAGCTTTCCGACCGAGTGATGACTGCTGTCAGTATAGCTATTTGATTCCGTCCAATATGTTTGCGGTAGTAGTCTTGGGTTATGTGCAAGAAATCTTTGCAGAACTAGACCTAGCTGATAGCCAAAACATCGTGGAAGACGCTAAACGCCTGCAAGCTGAAATCCAAGAAGGAATCGAAAACTACGCTTACACCACTAACAGCAAGGGCGAAAAGATTTACGCCTTTGAAGTGGATGGTTTAGGGAATGCTAGCATCATGGATGACCCAAACGTACCAAGTTTGTTGGCTGCGCCTTATCTGGGCTACTGCGACATTGACGATGAGGTTTACCAAGCAACTCGTCGGACCATTCTGAGCCCTGAAAATCCATACTTCTACCAAGGAGAATACGCTAGCGGTCTCGGAAGTTCTCATACCTTCTATCGCTATATCTGGCCCATTGCCCTCTCTATCCAAGGCTTGACAACAAGAGATAAGGCAGAGAAGAAATTCTTGCTCGATCAGCTCGTTGCTTGCGATGGTGGCACAGGTGTTATGCACGAAAGCTTCCACGTGGACGACCCAACTCTCTACTCTCGTGAATGGTTCTCTTGGGCCAACATGATGTTCTGTGAATTAGTCTTGGATTATCTAGATATCCGCTAATGCTCTTCGAAAATCTCTTCAAACCACGTCAGCTTCGCCTTGCCGTAGGTATGGTTACTGACTTCATCAGTTCTATCCACAACCTCAAAGCAGTGCTTTGAGCAGACTGCGGCTAGCTTCTTAGTTTGCTCTTTGATTTTTATTGAGTATAAGGAGCTCGCTTTAGTTTCACCGATTCGTGTCAGAATCACACCTTTACATTTAAAACGTTAAAATTTAAATTTAGAATGAGGTTTTACTTCATGGAAAATGTTGTTGTACATATTATCTCACATAGTCACTGGGACCGTGAGTGGTACTTACCTTTTGAAAGCCACCGTATGCAGTTGGTGGAATTATTTGATAATCTTTTTGACCTTTTTGAAAATGACCCTGAGTTCAAGAGTTTCCACTTGGATGGCCAAACCATTGTCCTCGATGACTATTTGGAAATTCGCCCTGAAAATCGCGACAAGGTCCAACGTTACATTGACGAAGGCAAACTCAAAATTGGTCCCTTTTACATCTTGCAGGATGATTACTTGATTTCAAGTGAAGCCAACGTCCGCAATACCTTGATTGGTCAAGCAGAATGTGCAAAATGGGGCAAATCCACTCAGATTGGTTACTTCCCAGATACCTTTGGAAATATGGGACAAGCTCCTCAAATCCTTCAGAAATCAGGCATTCACGTGGCAGCTTTTGGGCGTGGTGTGAAGCCGATTGGATTTGACAACCAAGTCCTCGAAGATGAGCAGTTTACTTCCCAATTTTCAGAAATGTACTGGCAGGGTGCAGACGGAAGTCGTGTTCTCGGTATCCTCTTTGCCAACTGGTACAGTAATGGAAATGAAATTCCAGTTGATAAGGATGAAGCCCTGACCTTCTGGAAACAAAAATTGTCAGACGTGCGTGACTATGCTTCGACCAACCAATGGTTGATGATGAACGGCTGTGACCACCAGCCTGTACAGCGCAATCTGAGCGAAGCCATTCGTGTGGCCAATGAACTCTTCCCAGATGTGACTTTTGTGCATAGTTCCTTTGATGACTATGTTCATGCAGTAGAAAGTGCTCTACCTGAGCAACTATCTACCGTTACGGGTGAGTTGACCAGTCAAGAAACAGACGGTTGGTATACACTTGCTAACACTTCTTCATCCCGTATTTACCTCAAACAAGCTTTCCAAGAAAATAGCAACCTCCTAGAACAAGTAGTGGAGCCATTAACGGTCATCACTGGTGGGCACAACCACAAGGACCAGTTGACCTATGCTTGGAAAGTCCTTCTACAAAATGCGCCACATGACAGTATCTGTGGCTGTAGCATGGACGAGGTTCACCGTGAGATGGAAACACGTTTTGCCAAGGTCAACCAAGTCGGAAACTTCGTTAAGACCAATCTTCTCAACGAGTGGAAGGGTAAAATTGCAACCCACGAAGCCCAAAGCGACCATCTCTTTACGGTCATCAACACAGGCTTGCATGACAAGGTTGACACTGTCAGCACAGTTATTGATGTGGCGGTTTGTGATTTCAAAGAATTGCACCCAACAGAAGGCTACAAGAAAATGGCAGCCTTGACCTTGCCAAACTACCGTGTCGAAGACTTGGAAGGACATGCTATAGAAGCGAAAATCGAAGATCTGGGAGCTAATTTTGAGTATGATTTGCCAAAAGACAAGTTCCGTCAGGCTCGTATCGCTCGACAAGTGCGCGTGACAGTGCCTGTTCACTTAGCACCACTTTCTTGGACAACCTTCCAATTGCTTGAAGGAGAACAAGAACACCGTGACGGTATTTACCAAAACGGAGTGATTGATACGCCATTTGTAACGGTCAGTGTGGATGATACTATCACAGTCTACGACAAGACAACTCATGAAGCTTATGAGGATGTTGTTCGCTTTGAAGACCGTGGTGACATCGGAAACGAGTACATCTATTTCCAACCAAAAGGAACAGAACCTATCTACGCCGAGCTGAAAGGCTATGAGGTCTTGGAAAATACAGCTCGTTTTGCCAAGATTTTGCTCAAACATGAATTGACAATTCCAGTAAGTGCAGACGAAAAACTGGATGGAGAACAAAGAGGCATTATCGAGTTTATGACGCGTGAAGCTGGGCGCTCAGAAGAATTGACAACCCTTCCTCTGGAAACAGAGATGACCGTCTTTGTTGACAATCCACAAATCCGTTTCAAGACTCGCTTTACCAACACCGCTAAGGACCACCGTATCCGTCTCTTGGTTAAGACTCATAACACTCGTCCAAGCAATGACTCTGAAAGCATCTATGAGGTGGTGACAAGACCAAACAAACCAGCTGCTTCTTGGGAAAATCCTGAAAATCCACAACACCAACAAGCCTTTGTCAGCCTTTATGATGATGAAAAAGGAGTGACGGTGGCAAATAAAGGATTGCATGAGTATGAAATCCTTGGAGACGATACCATTGCCGTGACCATTCTTCGTGCCTCAGGTGAGTTAGGTGACTGGGGTTACTTCCCGACACCAGAGGCTCAGTGCTTGCGTGAGTTTGAAGTTGAGTTTACACTTGAGTGCCACCAAGCAGGGGAACGCTTCTCCGCTTTCCGTCGTGCCAAAGCCTTTCAAACACTATTCACTAGTCTTCAGGTCGCTAAACAAGAAGGAAGTGTGGCAGCGACTGGCAGCCTCTTGAGCCATGCGGCGCTCAGCTTACCACAAGTCTGCCCAACAGCCTTTAAGGTAGCTGAAAATGAAGAAGGGTATGTACTTCGTTACTACAATATGAGTCAAGAAAATGTGCGTATATCAGAGCAGCAACAAACCATTTTGGACTTGCTTGAACGACCATACCCCGTTCATTCAGAACTCTTAGCACCACAAGAGATTCGCACAGAATTGATCAAAAAAGAAGACATTTAACAGTTTTAAAGTGTTCTATAACTAATACTATGAGATAGAAAGGAGGGGCGAAAAAGTAAGGGCTAACTGCTGATTCGCCCCTTTTTACGGTAAAGAACAATGATCATTGCAACCATTGATATCGGAGGGACCGGTATAAAATTTGCTAGTCTAACTTCCGATGGAAAAATACTAGATAAGACAAGTACTCCAACGCCAGAAAGTTTGGAGGATTTACTGACTTGGCTAGACCAACGTCTGTCAGAGCAAGATTATAAGGGCATTGCTATGAGCGTTCCAGGCGCGGTCAATCAAGAAACAGGTGTGATTGAGGGAATCAGTGCTGTACCTTACATCCATGGCTTTTCTTGGTATGAGGCTCTTGCTCATCATCAGCTACCTGTCCATCTAGAAAATGATGCCAACTGTGTTGGACTGAGTGAACTGCTAGCACATCCAGAGATTGAAAATGCAGCCTGTGTCGTGATTGGTACAGGAATCGGTGGGGCCATGATTATCAATGGAAAACTTCACCGTGGTCGACACGGCTTGGGTGGAGAATTTGGCTACATGACAACCATTGAACCAGCTGAAAAACTCAACAACTGGTCGCTACTAGCCTCTACAGGAAATATGGTTCGCTACGTAATTGAAAAATCTGGTCAGACTGACTGGGATGGTCGCAAGATTTACCAAGAAGCTGCAACAGGAAATGCCCTTTGCCAAGAAGCTATTGAGCGCATGAACCGCAATTTGGCGCAAGGCTTGCTCAATATCCAGTATCTGATCGATCCAGATGTCATTAGTCTGGGAGGCTCTATCAGTCAAAATCCAGAGTTTATCCAAGGCGTCAAAAAAGCTGTTGATGCATTTGTTGAAACCTACGAAGAATATACGGTCGCACCAGTTATCCAAGCCTGCACCTATTATGCAGATGCTAATCTCTACGGTGCCCTTGTCAACTGGCTACAGGAGGAAAACCAGTGGTAACATTTACAGGACTTAGTCCCAAACAAACTCAGGCAATCGACTTGCTGACAAAACATATCTCTTTACCAGATGTGGAAGTTGTAGTCGCTCAGTCTGACCAAGCCTCTATCTCTATCAAGGGTGAAGGTGGACATTATCAACTAACCTATCGCAAACCTCACCAACTCTATCGCGCCTTGTCCTTGTTGGCAACAGCTCTAGCAGAAGGTGACAAAGTAGCGATTGAAGAGAAGGCAGCTTATGAAGAGTTGGCCTATATGGCAGACTGTTCTCGAAATGCAGTTTTGAATGTCGCTTCTGCCAAGCAGATGATTGAGGTCTTGGCTCTCATGGGCTACTCAACATTTGAGCTTTATATGGAAGACACCTACCAGATTGAGGGGCAACCTTACTTTGGTTACTTCCGTGGAGCTTATTCAGCTGAAGAGTTACAGGAAATCGAAGCCTACGCCCAGCAGTTTGACATGACCTTTGTGCCTTGCATCCAGACCTTGGCCCACTTGTCAGCCTTTGTCAAATGGGGTGTTAAGGAAGTGCAAGAACTCCGTGATGTGGAGGACATTCTCCTTATTGGCGAAGAAAAGGTTTATGACCTGATTGATGGCATGTTTGCCACTCTATCTAAACTGCAGACTCGCAAGGTTAATATCGGGATGGACGAAGCCCACTTGGTTGGTTTGGGACGTTACCTCATTTTGAACGGTGTTGTGGACCGTAGTCTCCTCATGTGCCAACACTTGGAGCGCGTATTAGATATTGCTGACAAGTATGGTTTCCATTGTCAGATGTGGAGTGATATGTTCTTCAAACTCATGTCAGCAGATGGCCAGTACGATCGCGATGTGGAGATTCCTGAGGAAACTCGTGTCTACCTAGATCGTCTCAAAGACCGTGTAACCTTGGTTTACTGGGACTATTATCAGGATAGCGAGGAAAAATACAACCGCAACTTCCGCAACCATCACAAGATTAGTCATGACCTTGCCTTTGCAGGTGGTGCTTGGAAGTGGATCGGTTTCACACCCAACAACCATTTCAGCCGTCTTATTGCTCTTGAAGCCAACAAAGCCTGTCGTGCTAATGACATCAAAGAAGTCATTGTAACGGGTTGGGGGGATAATGGTGGGGAAACTGCCCAGTTTTCTATCCTGCCAAGCTTGCAAATCTGGGCAGAACTCAGCTACAGCAATGACCTAGACCGTCTGTCTGCTCACTTCAAGACCAATACAGGTCTATCAGTTGAGGACTTTATGCAGGTTGACCTTGCCAATCTCTTGCCAGACTTGCCAGGCAATCTCAGTGGTATCAATCCCAACCGCTATGTTTTGTATCAGGATGTTCTCTGTCCTATTCTTGATAGACACATGACACCTGAACAGGACAAACCACACTTTGCTCAGGCAGCTGAGACGCTTGCTGAAATTAAAGAAAAAGCAGGAAATTATGCTTATCTCTTTGAAACTCAGGCCCAGTTGAACCAGATTTTAAGTAGCAAGGTGGATGTAGGTCGCCACATTCGTCAAGCCTATCAAGCAGGTGATAAAGAGAGTTTGCAACAAATCGCTCGGGAAGAATTGCCAAAACTCAGAAGTGAGATTGAAACCTTCCACAAGCTCTTTAGCCACCAATGGTTAAAAGAGAATAAGATCTTTGGCTTGGATACAGTCGATATCCGTATGGGCGGACTTTTGCAACGTATCAAACGAGCAGAAAGCCGTATCGAAGCCTATCTGTCTGAGCAGATTGATCGCATCGACGAGCTAGAAGTTGAAATCCTACCATTTACTGACTTCTACGCAGACAAGGACTTCGCAGCCACAACAGCCAATCAGTGGCATACCATTGCGACAGCTTCAACGATTTATACGACTTAATACTCTTCGAAAATCTCTTCAAACCACGTCAGCTTCGCCTTGCCGTATAGATGTTACTGACCTCGTCAGTTTTATCTGCAACCTCAAAGCAGTGCTTTTAGCAGCCTGCGGCTAGCTTACTAGTTTGCTCTTTGATTTTCATTGAGTATAAAAACAAGAACAGTGTCCCTTGTTCAGAGTGTTTCTCGTGAAACCTATTTCTTATAAAAAACTTCTCCACAAAAAATAATTTGTGGAGTTTTTTCTATAATTAGTAGTTTAACCTAGCCTTCAAATAGGAGTATACTAATAATGTAATCGTTATCAAACCTAAAAATTCGATGAAATCAGTTTTTAGGAATAAAAAGGGAGGAAATTATGAAAAAGTTTTCAAAGACCTTGAGAGATAACTGGATCTTTCTCTTGATGGTTTTACCAGGGGCACTCTGGTTGATTCTATTCTTTTACATTCCAGTATTTGGGAATGTGGTCGCCTTTAAAGACTACCATATGACCAGTAATGGTTTCATAGATAGTATTGTGAATAGTAAATGGGTCGGGTTAGATAATTTCAGATTCTTGTTTAGTTCAAAAGATGCCTTTATCATCACTCGAAATACCGTTCTTTACAATCTCGGCTTTATCTTTATCGGTTTGATTGTATCAGTAGGGATTGCCATCATCCTCAGCGAGCTTCGCTCTAAGAGAATGGTTAAAATTTTCCAAACGTCTATGTTGTTCCCTTACTTCCTGTCATGGGTTATCATCAGTTTCTTTACAGATGCCTTCCTAAACATTGACAAAGGGGTCTTCAACCATTTCCTAACATCCATTGGCATGAAGGAAGTCAACTTCTACGCTGACTTAGGCATTTGGCCATATCTTCTCCTTTTCCTAGGTATTTGGAAAGGCTTTGGATATAGCAGTGTCATGTATTATGCGACAATCATGGGAATTGATCCAACCTACTACGAAGCAGCAACAGTGGACGGGGCTAGCAAGTGGCAACGCATTCGCAACGTAACCATTCCTCAGTTGACTCCGCTTGTAACAGTCTTGACCATCCTTGCAGTCGGAAATATCTTCCGTGCAGACTTTGGTCTCTTCTATCAAATCCCACACAATGCTGGTCAGCTTTACAATGTAACCAACGTTTTGGACGTATATGTCTTTAATGGTTTGACTCAGACAGCAGATATCGGTATGGCTTCAGCAGCCGGTCTTTACCAATCCGTTGTCGGCTTGATACTGGTTATCCTATCAAACTTGCTTGCAAGACGAGTTGATCCAAACTCAGCTTTGTTCTAGAAAGGAGGAGAATATGGCAGAAAAGAAAATTAAAAAAGAAAAAATCGATAATGTCGGCATTCACTCCTTCAGTAAGAAAGCAGATATCTTCTTTAGTATTATCTCTGGTTTGATCGCTCTTTCTTGCATCTTGCCCTTTATCTTCGTTATCATCATTTCGGTGACAGATGAAAAGAGCATCCTCCAGTATGGATATAGCTTTTTCCCTTCGAAATTTGGTGTAGATGGATTCCAGTTCCTAGCTCAGTTTAAAGATAAGATCCTCCAAGCGCTCTTTATCTCAGTTTTTGTAACCGTGGTCGGAACAGTGACCAACGTCTTCATTACAACCACTTATGCCTACGCCATCTCACGTACAACCTTTAAGTACCGCAGATTCTTTACGATCTTTGCTCTTCTTAGTATGTTGTTCAATGCTGGTTTGGTACCAGGCTATATTGTGGTCACTCGCCTGCTTCAACTGGGTGATACCGTTTGGGCCTTGATTGTTCCAATGCTTCTCTCACCATTCAACATCATTTTGATGCGTTCCTTCTTCAAGAAGACCATTCCAGAAGCCATTCTTGAATCTGCTCGTATCGATGGTGCCAGTGAAGCTCGGATCTTCTTCCAGATTTGTTTGCCATTGTCACTTCCAGGTATCGCAACCATCACGCTTTTGACAGCTCTTGGATTCTGGAACGACTGGTTCAACGCCCTTCTTTACATCAAGAGTGACAACTTGTATCCATTACAGTATTTGCTCATGCAAATCCAACAAAATATGGACTACATCGCCAAAGCAGTCGGTCTTTCTGGTCAACTGGGAGTCGCTCTTCCAAAGGAAACGGGTCGTATGGCCATGGTTGTCGTTGCAACCCTTCCAATCGCGATTCTCTATCCATTCTTCCAACGCTACTTTGTAAAAGGTTTGACCATCGGTGGTGTGAAAGAATAGGACTTACTGAGAAACATCGTTTCTCCCTTCCCAACTTCATCTTAGTGGCTGAAGTTAAAATCATTAAATCGTTTATAAGTTTAAAAATAAAAAAAGGAGTTTTTATCATGAAAAACTGGAAAAAATATGCTTTTGCATCTGCTAGCGTAGTCGCTTTGGCTGCAAGTCTTGCTGCCTGTGGAAACCTTACAGGTAACAACAAAAAAGCTGCAGATACTACTTCAGGTGAAAAACCTGTAATCAAAATGTACCAAATCGGTGACAAACCAGACAACTTGGATGAATTGCTAGAAAATGCAAACAAAATCATCGAAGAAAAAGTCGGTGCTAAATTGGATATCCAATACCTTGGATGGGGTGACTATGATAAGAAAATGTCTGTTATCACATCATCTGGTGAAAACTATGATATCGCATTTGCATCTAACTATGTCGTAAATGCTCAAAAAGGTGCCTATGCTGACTTAACAGAATTGTATAAAAAAGAAGGAGCAGAGCTTTACAAAGCACTTGACCCAGCTTACATCAAAGGGAACACTGTAAACGGTAAGATCTATGCAGTACCAGTTGCAGCTAACGTTGCATCATCTCAAAACTTTGCCTTCAACGGAACTCTTCTTGCTAAATACGGTATCGATATTTCAGGTGTAACTTCATACGAAACACTTGAGCCAGTCTTGAAACAAATCAAAGAAAAAGCTCCAGATGTAGTACCATTTGCGGTTACGAAGAACTTTATCCCATCTGATAACTTTGACTACCCAGTACCAAACGGACTTCCATTTGTTATCGACCTTGAAGGAGACACTACTAAGATCGTAAACCGTTACGAAGTGCCTCGTTTCAAAGAACACTTGAAGACTCTTCACAAATTCTATGAAGAAGGGTATATTCCAAAAGACGTAGCAACAAGCGACACTTCATTTGACCTTCAACAAGATACTTGGTTTGTTCGTGAAGAAACAGTAGGACCAGCTGACTATGGTAACAGTTTGCTCTCTCGTGTTGCTAACAAAGATATCCAAATCAAACCAATCACTAACTTTATCAAGAAAAACCAAACAACACAAGTTGCTAACTTTGTCATCTCAAACAACTCTAAGAACAAAGAAAAATCAATGGAAGTGTTGAACCTCTTGAACACGAACCCAGAACTCTTGAACGGTCTTGTTTACGGTCCAGAAGGCAAGAACTGGGAAAAAATTCAAGGTAAAGAAAACCGTGTACGTGTCCTTGATGGCTACAAAGGAAATACTCACATGGGTGGATGGAACACTGGTAACAACTGGATTCTTTACATCAACGAAAACGTTACAGATCAACAAATCGAAGATTCTAAGAAACAATTGGCAGAAGCTAAAGAATCTCCAGCACTTGGATTTATCTTTAACACTGACAATGTGAAATCTGAAATCTCAGCAATTTCTAACACAATGCAACAATTCGATACAGCTATCAACACTGGTACTGTAGACCCAGATAAAGCAATCCCAGAATTGATGGAAAAATTGAAATCTGAAGGTGCCTACGAAAAAGTATTGAACGAAATGCAAAAACAATACGACGAATTCTTGAAAAACAAAAAATCATAAGTTCGATTGATTTCGTGTATTCATTCCTAATTCCTAAAAATGTGATCACTGCCTTCCTTAGTTCTCTAGGGGAGGTAGTGATTTTTAGGATGTAAAAATGAAAAGAGTGGTTCTGAGGGTTTATACGATGTGATACACATACATCTATAGGGGATTTATTATGAAAAAATATCGTCTTCTTTTCAAAATGAGTGCTGTCTTCTCTTACCTATTTTTCGTATTTGGCCTTTCCCAGCTGACGCTTATTGTCCAAAACTATTGGCAATTTTCTTCCCAGATTGGCAATTTCTTCTGGATTCAAAATATCTTGAGTTTGCTATTTAGCGGAGTCATGATTTGGATTCTGGTTAAGACAGGCCATGGTTATCTCTTTCGCATTCCAAGAGAAAAATGGCTTTGGTATTCGATTTTGACAGTATTAGTGGTAGTGCTCCAGATCTTTTTTAACGTTCAGACAGCTAAACATGTTCAGTCAACTGCTGAAGGTTGGGCTGTATTGATTGGTTATAGTGGGACTAACTTTGCAGAGCTAGGTATCTATATAGCCCTGTTCTTTCTGATTCCACTGATGGAAGAGTTAATCTATAGAGGATTACTGCAACACGCCTTTTTTAAAGATTCGAGATTTGCTCTTGATTTGCTTCTTCCGTCCATTTTATTTGCTCTCCCTCATTTTTCAAGCCTTCCTAGTCTGTTAGATATCTTCGTCTTTGCAACATCTGGAATCATTTTTGCTGGTTTGACCCGTTATACCAAGAGCATTTATCCTTCCTATGCGGTGCATGTGATCAATAATATTGTAGCGACATTGCCATTTCTGCTGACGTTTTTACATAGGGCGTTTGGGTAAAATACTGGCTGGAGAGTTAGGAATTATAGTTTTTCAATTTATAAGTGAATTTCAGGAGGGAAATGAGTATGACACCATTAAAATGGTTCGATGGAGGTAGAGAAAGGCGTTGTGAAGCCATGACCATCATTGATCATCTATTGGAAGATATAAAGGCTGCGCCTCAACTTACTCCCTTGAAAAATCAGTTAGTGATTTATAAAAAACGATTAAAGGATGATGGAACCTCTACTCCATTTATTCTGAGCCAAATGAACGTTGACATCTCACGTGTGTTGATTGACAATAAGCTGGGTTTGTCAGAAAGTCAAGCTAAGCAAATCAAAAAATTGAGAGAATTATCTGCGATTCGCTATGGTTACTGATGAAGTGCAGGGGTAGGACTCTTTCAACAATTTCCGGTCAAATAAATTGCATTCGTTTTCTCAAGTGGGTATACTAGTATAGTTGAATGAAAAATTCTGAAAATTTAAGAATAGAAAAGAGAACAAATCTTATGGCAAAAGATATTCGTGTCTTACTTTACTACCTCTATACTCCAATTGAAAATGCAGAGCAATTTGCTGCAGACCACTTGGCTTTCTGTAAATCAATTGGCCTCAAAGGCCGTATCCTAGTCGCTGACGAGGGAATCAACGGAACAGTTTCAGGTGACTACGAAACAACTCAAAAATACATGGACTACGTTCACAGCCTCCCAGGCATGGAAGACCTCTGGTTCAAGATTGACGAAGAAAGTGAACAAGCTTTTAAGAAGATGTTTGTTCGCTACAAGAAAGAAATTGTCCACCTTGGTTTGGAAGACAACGACTTTGATAATGACATCAACCCACTTGAAACAACAGGTGCTTACTTGTCTCCAAAAGAGTTCAAAGAAGCCCTTCTTGACGAAGATACAGTTGTCCTTGACACACGTAACGATTATGAGTACGACCTAGGACATTTCCGTGGGGCTATCCGCCCAGACATCCGCAACTTCCGTGAGTTACCACAGTGGGTCCGCGACAACAAGGAAAAATTCATGGACAAGCGTGTCGTGGTTTACTGTACAGGTGGGGTTCGCTGTGAGAAATTCTCAGGTTGGATGGTTCGTGAAGGCTACAAAGATGTCGGCCAATTGCACGGAGGAATCGCAACTTACGGTAAAGACCCAGAAGTTCAAGGTGAGCTTTGGGATGGGAAAATGTACGTCTTTGACGAGCGTATTGCCGTCGATGTTAACCATGTTAACCCAACCATCGTAGGGAAAGACTGGTTTGATGGAACACCATGTGAACGTTATGTCAACTGTGGAAATCCCTTCTGTAACCGTCGTATCCTAACATCAGAAGAAAATGAAGACAAGTACCTTCGTGGATGCTCACACGAGTGCCGTGTTCACCCACGCAACCGCTACGTCTCAGAAAATGAATTGACACAAGCAGAAGTAATCGAGCGCCTAGCAGCTATCGGTGAAAGCTTGGATCAAGTCGCTACTGTATAACATCAAACAGTCCTTAGGGGCTGTTTTTCTATGCTTTATATCTAAAAAACTAAAGTTTGTTTCTGTATCTTTCAGGAAAATAGATTATACTATATGTAAACGATTTCAAAGGAGGCCAGTTATGGCGAAAACATTTTTTATCCCAAATAAAGAAAGTATTCTAGGACAACAGGAGGTCTTGACTGCCAAGTCCATCTTGGCCTTGGTGGAGGGCTTGGAGTCACACAGTTATGATGCGGTCTATCTCCGTCAGCCCCTCAATCGTCTCGAGTATATCGAGTGTGGGATTGTAGGCCAGTCGCAATTTCTCTTCAAGGTGAACTATGCGGATAGTCGAAAAGGTTATCAAGTGGTGATTCCAGATTTTCTTACTAGAGCAGACTGGGAGATTGTAGAGACTCTCCTCCAGGCCCTATCTGGCAAGTTGGGGGAAGCGGTAGAAGGGCTAGAAGACTTTGACTTTGAAGCTTATTTCCGACAAACGGTCAAGCAATATTTAGCGGATAAGGCAGTTCGTTTAGTATATTGCCAAGGGCTCTTGTCACCTATCTATCTCAACAAGGAATACCTCGAGAGCTTTTTGGCTGAGGATGGATTGGCACATTTTGAAGAGTTGGTCAAGAAGGTTCAAGGCTCTGATGCCTACCTTGCCAGTGTGAAATTTTACCCAGATGCTCAAGGCAAGGTGCACGGTATCTATCACCTAGCCCAAGGAGTCAAGACGATTTTGCCAAAAGAACCCATTGTACCTGTGCCTTATACGGAGCAGCTGGCAGGTAAGGAGCTTGTTTGGGAGATTGATTTAGTGAAGATTTCTGGTGATGGGTCCAAAGCAGAAGACTATGAATCCATCGCTCGCTTGGATTATGAAAAATTCCTAGAGTCGCTACCAGAAGCATTTTATCAGCAACTAGATGCCAATCAATTAGAAGTACAAGCCATTTTGGGAAAAAATTTTGAGGAATTGGCAGCCGTCAAGTAGACACGGTTCAAAAAAAGAGTAAACATAAAAATCCCTGTCATTAACAAATGGCAGGGATTTTGGTTAAAAGAATGTCAGGATGCGAAGGTAGTCAACTGTCAGCGCGAGCTCTGCAATGAAGAAGGGTAAGAGAATAGCGCCATCAAGTAAGACAGCTAGCAAGAAACGATAAAATGGGTCAAGGCTACTAGCCTTACTTGGCTTGCTAATCACAAAGAGATTGCCAAGGGCAAAGATGGTCATGCTTAGAAGAGTGAGGATGCCAGCGAATCGCAAGCCGCCAAAAAGTGCAAAGAAACTTGCTAGAGCCGTTAAGACAAGCGGGATAGCAAAGAGTCGGCTGTAACGATCGCAAGCTTCTTGGAATGTGAAGTCGCTCTCCTGGTCCAGTACACGTCGGACAGTAAAGCCTCCCAAAATGATGGAAAAGTAAAATAGAGCGCTAGCGACCAAGATAGAAAGTCCAGCAAAGAGATCTAAAGGTGGGAGCTGGTTAGGTAAACTATTGGCAATAGAGGCCATATAGCCGTAGTAGAGGTGCTTGATATGATAGATACTAAAGAAAAGGTTGATTGACGACAGCAAGGTGAGCAGGGCAAAGACACTGTAACGATGCTTTTGGTCCGTATTCTTGCTGGCAGTTGGTTCTTGGATAGCATCCAGCAGCCAAGTCCAAAACAGTGCGATTTCTTCTTTGAATCTGGCTGTTTTACGAGGGTCAATATCTGGGATATAGGGGCTTTCTAAAGCCTTGCTGAGGATACTTTTCTCTTTTGCAGGGTTTTCTTGCTTGTGTTCCTCTTCAGTTTTCCCTTCTCCCTCTTCCTCGGTTTGGGTTTCCTCAGTCATTTCGGGAGTTTCCTCCTCATGCGTTTCCGACTCTTTAGGTGAGACAGATGTTTCTTGGCTTACTTGTAGTTCGGTCTCCACAGTTTCTGAAGTCTCAGGCTCGTTGGGCTGGATTTCTGATTTTGTCTGAGGTGATTTCTTCTCAAGATCGGCACTTTCAAACCATTCTTGTGTCATGGTGGAACCTCCTTTTTATGGTCGTTTTCTATCTTTAGCCTAGCAGATGAAAGCGTTTTTGTCAATGGTTTCTAGATGGAGAAGAGTACTCTTCTTTAGGTAGGTAGATATCCTGGTTGGCTTTTGCAATGAGCAGGTCCTTGATATCTGCTCTTTCCGTTTTATAAGGGTTGGCAAGTTCATTCTCTTTTTGTCCACGATGTTCTTCTTTGGGTTTACGATAGATACCGCCATGCTGAGAAGAAATATCTAGATTGATACGGTCGGTCTCTTTCTGGGAGAGAATGAGGTTTAGAGTTGAATGAGCCTCTAGCTCGACCTTGCCGTGAACTTGGATATTTTCAGCATAGATGTGTGCTCCCTCCGTCTTGACCTGACTATCTGTCAATTCGGCATCAAAGATATTGATGATATGAGGTGTCGTTAGTGTGCTGTTCTTGATAGAACTTTCAGTTAGTCTTAAGAGATAGCCTTTTGTTTTGATTGTCGCATTTTCAAGATTGGCTTGACGAATATTGGTTTGTCCACGATTGGCTGAGACGGTGATAGCTTGCAGTCTTCTTCCTTTAGGGAGGGAGAGAATGACTTCGTCAAAACGGTGAGAATAACTGCTGGCAATACGAAGTAGGCCTTCGATTCCTGAACCTAGAAAGCGATGTTGGGAGGCTTGTTTGTCAGTGACGGTCAGTGTTTTGTAACTCATGCCAGTAGTCAGATCGTGACGACCAGACACCGAAGGATGATAGGTGATATGGATCTTGTCATCTACAGACTCTGTGATGGTTAGGCTGTGCTCTTCAAGGGTCAAATCAAGTTTTTCCACTTCATTTCCAAAGGTCACTTCTTCGATACGATTGTCATAGACGGGGTCTTTTGACATGGCAAGTAAACTTTGAATACCATTGGACTGCGCGCCTACAATGATCATGATAAAACCGAGGATTGTAGAAACCACACCAAAGATGAGAAATCCTTTTGTCAATTTACGCATGTCTGTCACCTCTCTTTCCTTTTTTAAGAATCCATTGTGCCAAGCGGACGATTAGGAGGCCAAAGAAACGAGCTACATAGGAGATACCCAGTAGAACAAGAGAAGAAGCACCGATAGAAAGCAAACCGGCCCCAAAAATCAAGATAAAGGCAGATTTGGCTTCGACTAGGACGCTAAAGCTCTCTACGATAAAGAGTCCACCTAGCAGGATACCCGTCACAGAGACGGTAAAGAAGGCTAAAATGACGGAGACGGCTGCGATAATAATACCGATGATGGCCATGAGGATGCCGATCCCGACCGGAATTCCGATAGGAGCTACTAGCAGGGCCAGGAGGGCAATGTGTAGCAGTTGACGGTCATTCTTTTGAGCAGGGGCTTCATTGACTTTTTTATCGAGAAGATCAGAGAGGATATCATGGGCAGCTTCTTTTGGAGTTCCCAGACTGGCAATGAGTTCCTCTTCGCCCTCTGGACCTGCATCGTCAAATAGTTCCTTAAAGTAGTCCATAGCTTCGATGCGGTCAGCTTCAGGCAGTTTATGGAGATAGGTTTCTAACTGAGTCAGATAGTCAGTTCTTGTCATGGCGGATACTCCCTTCTATGATGCCGTTGACGGTGTCGGTATAGAGCGTCCACTCTTCCTTTAGAGTAACGAGCTGCTCTACGCCCCGATTGGTCAAGGAGTAGTATTTGCGCATACGCCCCTGAAACTCTCTAGAGTAGGTGGTCAGAAAGCCACTGGCTTCCAATTTTTTGAGAATGGGATAGAGCGTAGATTCTTTGATATTGGCGATGAGCTTAATGGTTTGACTAATCTCATAACCATAAGAATCCCCCTGCTCCAGTACAGCCAAGATGAGAAACTCGATCAAGGCAGAGGATGTTGGGAAGTACATGGGAAACCTCCTTTATATTATATAAAAATTTTATATATACTCTTTTCAAATATATTGTATCTCAAGTTGAAAGCCCTGTCAAGAAATATGTGTAAAAATTTTATATATAAAAAACTCCTAGTATAAACTAGAAGTTTAGAGGATTTTTTCAGCCCGATCCACCATAAAGAGCGAGATGGTCATGATGATATCGATGGCTAGAAGGGCAAGAACCGCTGGAACCCAAGATTGAAAAAGTTCAAAACTATAACCAAACAAGGCAGGTCCAAAAGCAGCTAAGATGTAGCCCCCTGTTTGCGCTAGTCCTGATAGCTGAGCTGTCTTTTCAGGAGAACTGGTTTTAAGAGAAAAGCAAACCATGAGGTAGGGGAAGAGGGCGCTGCAGGCCGTTCCAATCAAGAGATGGACGACTAACCAGTAGAGGAAATTATTGGCTGGATACAAGAGCATGGCAATTCCTATCATACCAGCGATAGAGATAATTGCCAGCATGATTCGACGATGACCATCTGACAGACGAGTGGTCAGACTTGGAACAGTCATTGAAAAAGGAATGCTGATCAGTGAGAAAATAGAAGCGAGGAGAGCCGCATCACTATTAGAAATACCAGCACTAACAGCCATAGTTGGCAACCATGTCATGCTTGTATAAAAGAGCATGGACTGAAGTCCGCCAAAGATAATGATAGCCCAGACATCTTTACTTTTTAGAATATTCTCTTTGACTTGCTTTTCTTTTTGGCTTTCTAGGTGGTGGTTGTGGCGATGATTGGGCAACCAGACTAGCAGAGTGACCAGACAGAGAAAGCTGAGAACGAGGATGAGTCCCTTCCAAGAACTAGCTTGGGTGATAGGGACCGAAAGATAAGAAGCGATGGCTGTCGAAATTCCCATGGCAGTGACATAGAGCGTTGTTAGGAAACTAATCTTTTGAGGCTGATTTGCCTGGATCATACTTGGGAGGAGTACATTGAAGATCGCAATGCTTGCTCCCACAATTAGGGTCCCTAGATAGAGAAGGGGAAGATTGAAAATCCGAATGACAGAGCCAACAGTTAAGAGGAGGAGACAGTAAGTAAAGAGATGTTCCAACCCGATTTTTTGTGCCAAGCGACTCGTAAAAGCAGAGAGAAGGGCGAACATCAAGAGAGGGAGACTGGTTAAAATCCCAAGAGAACTGACCTCGACTCCTAGCCCCTGAGCAATGTCTCCTAAAATAGTTGGTAAAGCAGTAAAAGGAGAGCGCAAAACGGTCCCGATTAAGACAATTCCTAGAACAAAAAAGAGTGATTGTTTTTTCATGAAAACCTCGATAAGATGACTTTAATAACAGCTTATTTTAAGGTTTTTTCTATATAATGTCAAGTAAAGACTGGAAGGGAAGCTGGAAAGATTTAACTGAAAATATACAGAAAGAAGACAGATTTCTTTACTAGAATTTTCCTTGATTTGATATAAAAATAGGAAACTAGGAAATTTTGTGATAAAATAGTGGAAGGAAATCTATATATTGGAGAAAAACTGTGTCTGAAAAGCAAAAAATCAGCGTCTTGATGTCGGTCTATGTAAAGGAAAATCCGACGTTTTTAAGAGATGCTATCAAAAGTGTTCAAAACCAGACCTTGAAACCGAGCGAACTTGTTCTTGTTGAGGACGGCCCGCTCACACCCGAACTCTATCAGGTGCTAGATGAAGTGGAAGCTCAGTCAGACATTCCAGTTAAACGGTGCCCCTTAGAACAAAACCAAGGTTTAGGCTTGGCTCTTCGATACGGTGTTTTACAGTGCCAGTATGACATTATTGCCCGCATGGATACGGATGATTTAGCCGTTCCGGATCGTTTTGAGAAACAGCTTCAGCTAATGGAGAAAGAAGATCTCGACCTCTTAGGTGGGCATATCGCAGAGTTCATTGACAATCCAGATGAGATTGTGTCTTATCGTCGTGTTCCAACTCAGCATGCAGACATTGTGGCTTATCAGAGAATGAGAAGCGCCTTTAACCATATGACAGTCATGTTCAAAAAGGGCATGGTCCTCAAGGCAGGCAACTATGAAGATGGCCTTTACATGGAGGATGACCTCCTTTGGCTCAATATGATTGCTGCAGGTGCCAAGACTGGGAACCTAGATCAAATCTTGTGTAAGGTTCGTGTCGGTGCAGGGATGTTTGAGCGTCGAGGTGGCTTGCGTTACCTCAAACTCTATCGTCAAGCTCGCCAACGGATGCTTGAGCGAGGGCAAATTTCTTACATGGAATATGCTAAAAGTGTAGCCATTCAGGCCATTGTTGCACTTTGTCCAGGATTTGTACGTCAGTTTATCTTCGTCAAACTTTTAAGAAAGAGAAAGTAAGCCCCGATAGACTGAATGATTCAGGTTATCATAACAACAGTATCATCTGACTCTTTTAAGGGGGAGTAAATTCCTATGAATAAAAAACTAACAGATTATGTGATTGATCTGGTTGAAATTTTAAATAAACAGCAAAAACAAGTGTTTTGGGGGATATTCGATATTCTGAGTATGGTGGTTTCCATCATCGTATCTTATATCTTGTTTTATGGCCTTATAAATCCTGCGCCTGTGGATTATGTAATCTACACTCTTTTAGCCTTCCTCCTTTATCAAATCATGATTGCATTTTGGGGGCTAAATGCTAGTATCAGTCGTTATAGCAAGATTACGGATTTTATGAAAATCTTTTTCGGAGTGATGCTCAGCAGTGTTCTTTCTTATGGAATCTGCTATGCCTTTCTTCCATTGTTTTCTATCCGTTTCATCGTACTCTTCATTTTGTTGAGTACCTTCCTCATCTTGCTTCCTCGTATCACTTGGCAGTTGATTTATTCTAAGCGCAAGCAAGGTAGTGGAGATGGAGAGCATCGCCGTACCTTCTTGATCGGTGCTGGTGATGGTGGCGCCCTCTTTATGAACAGCTACCAACATCCAACTAGCGACCTTGAGCTAGTGGGGATTTTGGATAACGATGAAAAGAAAAAGGGACAAAAACTAGGTGGAATCCCAGTTTTGGGCTCCTATGACAATCTGCCTGAATTGGCTAAACGTCACCAAATCGAGCGTGTCATTGTAGCGATCCCTTCGCTAGACCCTTCAGAGTACGAACGCATCTTGCAGATGTGTAATAAACTAGGCGTCAAATGTTACAAGATGCCTAAGGTTGAGACAGTCGTTCAAGGACTCCATCAACCAGGCAGTGGTTTCCAGAAAATTGATATCACAGACCTTTTGGGCCGTCAGGAAATTCGTCTCGACGAATCGCGTCTGGGTACTGAGATTACAGGCAAGACCATCCTGGTGACAGGAGCAGGTGGTTCGATTGGTTCAGAGATTTGTCGTCAGGTTAGTCGCTTCAATCCCGAGCGTATCGTCTTGCTTGGACATGGTGAAAACTCAATCTATCTCGTTTATCATGAATTGATCCGTACATTCCAAGGAATTGATTATGTTCCTGTTATTGCAGATATTCAGGACTATGACCGTCTCTTTCAGGTGTTTGAGCAGTACAAACCAGCCATTGTCTACCATGCTGCAGCCCACAAACACGTTCCGATGATGGAGCGCAATCCAAAAGAAGCCTTCAAGAACAATATCCTCGGTACCTACAATGTTGCCAAGGCTGTTGATGAGGCCAAAGTACCTAAGATGGTCATGATTTCAACTGACAAGGCGGTCAATCCACCGAATGTTATGGGTGCAACTAAGCGCGTGGCAGAGTTGATTGTCACTGGCTTTAACCAACGTAGTAAATCAACCTACTGTGCAGTCCGTTTTGGGAATGTTCTCGGTAGTCGTGGTAGCGTGATTCCTGTCTTTGAACGTCAGATTGCTGAAGGCGGTCCTGTAACGGTGACAGACTTCCGTATGACACGTTACTTCATGACCATTCCAGAGGCTAGCCGTCTAGTAATCCATGCTGGCGCTTATGCCAAGGACGGAGAAGTCTTTATCCTCGATATGGGCAAACCAGTCAAGATTTATGACTTGGCTAAGAAAATGGTCCTTCTAAGTGGGCACACGGAAAGTGAAATTCCAATCGTTGAGGTCGGTATTCGACCAGGTGAAAAACTCTATGAAGAACTCTTGGTTTCGACCGAATTGGTTGATAACCAAGTCATGGACAAGATTTTCGTTGGTAAGGTAAATGTCATGCCGCTAGAAGCGATTGATCAAAAGATTGAAGAGTTCCGTTCACTCAGCGGAGATGAGCTCAAAGAAGCGATTATTTCCTTTGCGAATGAGACAACTCATGCTGAGTAAGAGTGTCCAACTACCTTCATAATGAAACAACTATCGCCAGTTTTCTGAGAGAATCAGAAAGCTGGTTTTTATAAATAGAGAGTAGAGAACATCGGATCTTTCAAAGGTTTAATAAGCGCAACTATTCAAGGGAAGATGTTATGTGATCTATCAGGAGAGTGATTTCAGACAATCTAAAAACTACCTCTATTTTAAGCTGGTAACATAACTTTGCGAAATAAGTATTAAAGTCAAAAGGAGATTTTTGTATGCTGAGTGCTATTAGGAGTTTTTTCAAAGGCTATGCAAATTTTTCTGGTCGTTCCACACGTCCAGAATTTTGGTGGGTTTGGCTACTAAATATGGTGATTTTCTTGCCCGCCTACTACTCACTTTTTACTGGAGTAGAATCTGATAAAGCCATCAGGAATATTGCGGTCTTCAGTATGTGTATTATTTTGTTTATAATAGAGTTTGTTCCTCTACTAGCACTGATAGTACGTCGCTTACGAGATGTGGGTATCCATTGGGCCTATATTTTTATTGTATTTGTTCCTTTGGGTGCAATAACACTGCTCGTTATGCTCGCTATGCCAAGTCAACGATTTGGAGAAAAAGTGATAGAGAATAGTGAAACAAATAAAGAGAACACTGAAGACTCTCAGTTTGAAGAAATGGTACGAAAATATTAAGATATTTCTACTCTATTTTAAAGCGGCTGAGTCGCTTCGCTGCTTACGAGACGCTGGTTTCCACTGGGCCTTTATCTTCATTGCTTTGGTTCCTCTCGTTGGACCGATTGCTCTTATTGTCATGCTTGCTTGGCCAAGTAAGAAGGATGAAGATACAGATACTGAAGAACAGGATCAAATTACTGCTTAAGCATGGAGTTGATTCCTTCTGATAGTAACAACATATAAAAAATACTCCTCAACCTAGTTCACTAGTGTTAGGAGTATTTTTGTATGGTTAGAGCTGGCTAATGATATCATCAATGGTATGGGCAATCCAGTCAGGCTGATAGCTGAGTAAATCAGCCTCTTCTCCAAATCCCCAAGTAACAGCAAACTTTTTAATGCCAGTTTCTTGGGCTCCAATCATATCAAACTTGGTATCCCCAATGATGAGGACTTGGTCTGCATGGAGTTGATGCGTTTGCAAGGCGTAACGGATGACATCTGCCTTATGTGGCGTTTCAGGACTAGAGCCGTAAATGCCATCAAAGAAATGATGGATTCCCAGATTTTTAGTCATATCATGAGCAGTAGGAGTATTCTTTGTTGTAGTGATGTATAGAGGGTAGTTTTGCGAAAGCTCTTGAAGCAATTCTGTTATTCGGGGGAAGAGTTGGGCTTCGTGGATTCCTTTTTCCTTGTAGTAAGAGCGGTATATCTGCACAGCTTCTGAGATTTGTTCCTTGGGAAGACACGTTGCAAAGCTACTTTCAAGTGGCGGGCCCATGAAACCACGAATGGTTTTGGCATCAGGGCTTGGAACTCCTAGCTCTTTAAAGGTATGGGTAAAGGCATTGTGGATCCCGAGGGAACTGTCAACCAGGGTTCCGTCTAGATCAAAAAAGATTGCTGAGATAGAGGGCATAGTTTCTCCTAATAGATATAGATAAGCTTATTCTCCGAAGATTTCTTTTTGTAGGCGACGACCAGTAGGTGTAGCGGCAAGTCCACCCTCAGCCGTTTCACGAAAGGCAGTTGGAAGACTTGATCCGACTTGGTACATGGCATCGATGACTTCGTCAACAGGGATCTTAGACTCGATACCTGCCAAGGCCATATCAGCTGCGATAAAGGCAAAGCTGGCTCCCATGGCATTGCGTTTGACACAGGGAACTTCAACCAAACCAGCGACGGGGTCGCAGATGAGGCCCAGCATATTTTTAATGACAAAGGCGATGGCTTGACTAGCCTGATAGGGCGTTCCACCTGCAGCTAAGGTCAAGGCTGCGGCACTCATGGCAGAGGCAGAGCCAACCTCGGCCTGGCAGCCACCTTCAGCACCTGAGATAGAGGCGTTGTTTGCGATGACTAGTCCAAAGGCACCAGCAGCAAAGAGGAAATCTAGCTGTTCTTCGTGGGTAAGGTCTAATTTTTGGATAGCAGCAGTGAGAACGGCTGGCAGACAGCCAGCACTTCCTGCGGTTGGAGTGGCACAGACCAAGCCCATCTTTGCATTGTGTTCATTGACCGCGATGGCATTACGGGCCGCTGATAGGATGGTAAAGTCCGACAAGGCCTTGCCACTTTTGAGATGGCGGTCTAGTTTGGCCGCGTCTCCGCCTGTTAGGCCACTACGGGATTTGTTTTCACTGAGGCCGAGCTCGACAGAGGCTTTCATGACTTCTAGATTGCGTTCCATGAGGAGGAGAACTTCTGGTCGTTCCCGACCAGTTAGTTGATATTCTGTCGCAATCATGAGTTCGGCGACATTTCCTTGGAAGTCTAGATCCGCTTGCTCGACCAATTCTTTGATAGAATAAAACATGTTTCCTCCTACTTAAAGAAATTGACATTGTGGAGATGAGGGATTTTTCGGATTTCTTCAATCGCCTCTTCGCAACTTCGACTATCGACTTCGATAATCATGATGGCTTTTTCTCCAGCTTTTTCCCGAGTCACATTCATCTGAGCGATATTGATATCGAAACGAGAGAGGGCATCTGTGACATGGGCAATCATACCTGGAATATCCTGATGTACGATGATGATGGTCGGGGTATTCATGTTAAGAGAGACGGCAAAGCCATTGAGTTCCGTAACTTGGATATTTCCCCCACCAATGGAAATCCCTGTCACACTAATGGACTTATGGTCATTCTTTACAGTGATTTTAGTGGTGTTAGGGTGAGGAGCATTGCTGTCTTTCTGAATGGTCCAGACAATCTTGATACCACGTTTATGGGCAATCTCTAGGCTATTTGGAATATCGGGATCGTCCGTATCCATACCTAATATACCAGCGACGAGAGCAAGGTCAGTTCCATGGCCACGGTAGGTCTTAGCAAATGAATTAAATAATTGGAATTCGACTTCTGTCGGCGTATCATCAAAGATGGAAGAGACAATTTTCCCGATACGAACAGCACCAGCAGTATGGCTACTTGACGGGCCAATCATGACTGGTCCGATAATATCAAAGACAGATTGAAAACGAAGTGAGTGCATCTGTTTCCCCTTACAAAGATTCTTATATCTATTATATCAAAGAATGGACCTCTGCGCTTATTTCCCTTATCAAAAGCTTAAAATGATTAAAGATAGTATAAAATAAGGTCTTTTGTGACAAAAACCTCCATAAAACGGTAAATATAAAACATTTTTGTAATATTTCTACATAAAACCGTTAAACAACGGTAACATTCGAGGAGTAAAATAGTATCATAGATAAAAAGGAGAATTTTTAGATATGTCATTAACAACTAAAAAAATTAAAACAACTATCGCAGGAGTAGCAGCTTTGCTTGCTTTCTTTGCTCCATCACTTGCATCTGCCCAAGAAACTGTAACTTACACAGTTAAATCAGGTGATACTCTTTCAGAAATCGCTGAGAAGTACAACACAACGGTTGAAAAATTGGCAGCAAAAAATAACATCAAAGATATTCACCTTATCTATGTTGACCAAGTTTTGGTTATCGAAGGAACAGCTCCATCGACAGCAACTGCAACCGCTGCAGCTTCAACAACAACTTATGAAGCACCAGCAGCTACGGAAGAAACTGCAGAAGAAGTAACTGAAACAACAACCTATGAAGCGCCAGCTACACCAGCAGCTCCAGCAGCAGAAAGCAACACTGCAGCAACTTCTACTGTAAGTGGTTCTGAAGCAGAAGCCAAAGAATGGATCGCTCAAAAAGAATCAGGTGGTAGCTACACTGCTACAAACGGACGTTACATCGGACGTTACCAATTGACAGATTCATACTTGAACGGTGACTACTCAGCTGAAAACCAAGAACGTGTAGCAGATGCTTACGTTGCAGGACGTTACGGTTCATGGACAGCTGCCAAGAACTTCTGGCTTAACAACGGTTGGTATTAAGATGATATAGAAAAGGAAGTCTCAATGGCTTTCTTTTTTGTTTACAAAGATGTTAACTTCTCGCTCTAGCTCTGTTAGTAAGTGTTCATCTTCTACTAGTTTAGCTAAGGAGAGTCCATTCTGTATCAACTGAGTATCATTAGCACAAATGCCGATACGAATATAGGAAAACGCAAGTGTATCATACTGTTTGCTTGCTTTTGCATCCTCTAAGAGAGTGTAGCAAAGCTGTTTGCAAAGCAACTTATCACCATTGTAAAGATAAAGAGTTGAGAGATTCAGAAGCAACATCATACGAAGCCGAAAGACAGGACTGTAGTGTTTATAAACCTCTAGTCGTTCGAGAATTTTTTCGGTAATCTGATGAATATACTCCATAGGAAAAGCAAAGAGAATGGTATTAAGAACTTTGAGGTCGCTCTCATACCAAGTATCTTGTTTCTCAATCTTATCCCATAGTCTGTTTACAATGTTGTCAACCTTACTTGACAATTTTTCTATTCCATTTTCACGAATGTAGATAACGATTTCGAGCATATCTTGTAACTGCTGGATGGGGAAATCATGATGTGTTTTTAGATAATGTTGGCATTTTTTGAGTAATTTACTTAAGTCGCTCGTACCACTAATAGAAGCCATTTTTAGAAAAGTCTGCATGATAGTTGATCGTTCACTTGGGTGGTAGAGATGGCAAATATAGTCAAACTCTTCAAAGGTCATATTGACTTGCCGAAGAAGAAACTCCATATTTTCATATTTAGGAGTTGTTTTCCCGCTTTCGATTTTTGATAGGCTGGTTCTTGAGAGAACATCCCCACAGACCTCCTCTTGGGTTAACCCCTTTGACTCACGGATTTCTTTATAAACATTTCCAAAATCGTAGCGCATGATTTCCTCCTTATTTGTGAAAAAAGTTAACAAAAAATAGAAATTGATTAAAAATATTGTATCATAGTAAAATAAAAAGTAAAAAAGAAATCTAAAATAAATTTGTGAAAAAGGTTAACAAATTTTACGACAAGGTATATTGTATTTTATAATCAAGATGATGAAGTACTGAGGAGGTATCTTTATGAAAAAAATCAGTAATTTCTGTATGTTACTCCTGCTTCTGTGTACCACTTTTTTTGTTTTTAATGTAAACTACACACGAGAAGTGGTTCGGATTCAGGAAATGGGAAAAACAGCGGGTTCTTTGGATGTATATTTGAAAGATGTTAACGAACCTGCAGTATCTGTTCTTCGATTTTTTGAGGATGTATCAAAGGAATACAAGGTCTCCATTATCAAAACAGACAGTGGTGATGAGGTGGTCAAGTCTGGTGTTTTTGATAAAGATACCTTCCCCTACCAAGAGTTTGGGATTTCTTCTCTTGATTTTACTACAGATGGTGAGGGAGTTTACAGTAATAAAGAAATTTCCAATAAACTTGGTACGATTCCGACTTTTCTAAAAGCCAAGCCTATTCAGCTTATGACTTTTCAAACCTATATCAAGGATACATCTCGTAGTTTAAATGGTCGCTATACGATAACTTCTACACAAGAGATGGACAAGGATAGGATTGTACAGAAATGGAGCGATTTTTTCAAGATAGACCAGACTACCTTGCTAGAGCCGATCTATAAAAGTGCAGTGGAAGTCATAAATCGAGATTTGCTTTTATCTGCCATTGTTTTTGTCTTGGCTATTTTACTTCTTGTGTTAGTGACAGTGTATCAACCGATGATGGATATGAAAAGAGTTGGGGTACAAAAATTACTGGGTTTTCAAGATCGGGCTGTTTTAGCTGATGTTGTGAAAGGCAATCTCTACCTCCTCCTAGCTGGGGGGCTTGTGATCAATCTAGGAGTGTTTTTCTTGCTTGATTACAAGCCAAAAGATTTGTTCCCTATGTTATGGTTGTCGCATTTTTTGCTTTTTCAACTTTATCTCTTTATCAGTTGGTTGACTTACCTCTTAATTCAAAAAATGACAATCAGCTCTCTGCTGAAAAGTTTTTCATCTTTCAAATTTGGTCTACTCTTTAATTATTTGATGAAAATTGGAACTACTATTTTACTGACAGTCTTGCTAGTTGGGGTAGGAAAAAGTTTGGAGCAAGAAAACAAAGAGTTGGATTACCAGAAACAGTGGATCAGTCAAGGAAATTATCTGACCTTGGAAACTTTCCAACTCAATGATAACCTGTGGCAAGAGCAGTTGGCAGGCTCAGGGCAGGCAGTGGATTATTTCTATCGATTTTATCTGGATTTGGTAGAAAAAACGCAGGCGGGCTATGTGCAAAGTAGCAGTCTTCCTGTAAAAAATTTTGTCAAATCAGACCAGACTCAGCAATATCAGTTAACAGATACGGTGGATGTTTACTATGCTAATCGCAATTTTCTAAAGAGCAAGGGATTCAAGTTACCCGATACCGGCACTAAAAAAGTTATTTTGATGCCAGCAAGTACGAAAGGTGAAGAAGATAAAAATCAGCTCTTGGGGAAATTAATTGCCTATCTTTCGATGAAGTATGAAGAGCAACAAAAACGAACGATAGAGGAGATGGATATCGAGATTGCTTACTATGAAGGTGATTGGTCATTTTTCCCATATAGTGATAAGCGAAAGGAAAATCTCTACAATCCAATTATTAGCTTGGTCAATGATTCTGATATGATGTGGGATGAAAAAGCTTCCCTGTCAACAACAGGTTTAAATAATCCCATTAAAATCGAAAATACAGCTCAACATCAAAAAGAGGTGACAGCGTTAGTTGAGAAATTGTCAGATGGGAATTATTTAAAATTTTCATCTATTCAAGCCATTCAACAAGAGAAAGTAGATTCTTATCGAGATGCTGTTCGGAATTTCAACATACTCTTTGCTTTGGTTGGTCTTCTTAGTATGATGATTTCCTACTTCTTACTAGTAACAACTTTCTTATTGAAGCGAACAGATATTATTACCAAGAAGTTTATGGGCTGGAAATTGATAGATCGGTATCGCTCCTTGCTGGGTCTTCTATTAGCTGTTTATAGCCTTCCTTTTATGGTTTTGCTATTCTTTACACAGGCACTGTTCTCCCTCTTGCTTTTCGCAGGATTTACAGGCTTAGATATTCTGTTTGTACTTTTCTTGGGCTCTAAGATGGAAAAACGAAATGTAGTGCAGTTATTGAAAGGGGATCACTTATGATAAAGTTGGAAAATGTTACGAAAACCATTGGGAAAAAAGTTATTTTGGAGAACTTATCTCTAAAAATTAACCAAGGAGATTTAGTTGCCATTGTTGGAAAAAGTGGCAGTGGCAAGTCAACCTTGTTAAATCTCTTGGGTTTGATAGATGGCGATTACAGTGGACATTATGAAATTTTCGGTCAGCAAAATGTACCTGTCAATTCTGTTAAGTCGCAAGCGATTATCCGCGAACATATCTCCTATCTGTTTCAAAACTTTGCTCTGATTGATAATGAAACAGTAGAGTATAATCTCATGCTTGCTCTAAAGTATGTGAAATTTTCCAAGAAAGACAAAGTTAAAAAGATAGAAGAAATTTTAGAGAGAGTGGGATTGTCATCAACCCTACATCAGAAGGTTTCAGAGTTATCTGGAGGGGAGCAGCAACGAATCGCAGTTGCTAGAGCCATTTTAAAACCCAGCCAGCTCCTTTTAGCAGATGAACCAACCGGTTCTCTAGATCCTGAAAATCGAGATTTGGTTTTGAACTTTCTCTTAGATATGAACAAGGAAGGTAAAACGGTCATTATCGTTACCCACGATGCCTATGTGGCCGAACAGTGCCATCGAGTTATTGAATTGTGAAAGAGAATGTGGAGAGTTCGTTGATCTCTTCATCTTACCTGTAATTGGACAATTGTATTTTTAAAAAATCAAACAGTATAAATAAGCTTATTATGTGTAAAAATATATCATATAATAAGCTTTTTCTTGATTTAAATGAAATAAAATACAGTTTTTTCTTGACAAACGAAAATGAGAGGAGTATTATTTATACAATAATAAAGTATAAAAATAAAAGGAGGCTCTTCTATGAATAAAGTGAAGAAGGTGTTGATGACGATGTTTGGTTTGCTTATGTTTCCCTTATTATTTGCTTGTAGTAACACTCAATCCCAAGGTGTTGAAGCCATTAAGGCTAAAGGAAAATTGGTGGTGGCCCTAAATCCAGAGTTTGCTCCATTTGAATATCAAAAATTAGTTGATGGGAAAAATCAGATTGTAGGTTCAGATGTTGAACTAGCCAAAGCCATCGCAAAGGAACTAGGTGTAGAAGTGGAGCTCTCTCCAATGAGTTTTGACAATGTACTGGCTAGTCTTGATTCAGGTAAGGCCGATCTTGCCATATCAGGTGTTTCTAAAACTGAGGAGAGAAGTCAAGTTTACGATTTTTCAATTCCCTACTACACTTCGAAGAATAAGGTTATCGTAAGAAAATCTGAATTAACGAATTACCAATCAGTCAAGGATTTGGCTCAGAAAAAGGTTGGAGCGCAGAAAGGTTCTATCCAGGAAACTCTAGCTAAAGAAACCTTGAAGGATTCTTCTCTCGTTTCACTTCCTAAAAATGGAAATTTGATAACAGATTTGAAATCAGGGCAACTGGATGCGGTTATCTTTGAGGAACCAGTGGCGAAAGGATTTGTAGAGAATAATCCAGACCTAGCCATCGCTGAGTTTGATTTTGATAATGACAAGGAAGATTCCTATGCTGTTGCGATGAAGAAAGACAGTAAAGAATTAAAAGATGCGGTTGACAAAACCATCCAGAAATTGAAGGATTCTGGGGAGTTGGACAAATTGATTGACGATGCTTTTAAAGCCTCTATCGAAAAATAGAAAGAAGGAAGAGAAATGAGTAAGGAAAAAGTCATTTTAGCCTATTCAGGTGGATTGGATACATCAGTTGCTATTACATGGTTAAAAAAAGACTATGATGTGATTGCTGTTTGTATGGATGTGGGTGAAGGAAAAGATTTGGAGTTCATCCATGATAAAGCTCTCAAGGTTGGGGCTGTAGAGTCTTATGTCATTGATGTTAAGGAAGAATTTGCTAATGACTATGTTTTAGTGGCCCTTCAGGCTCATGCCTACTATGAACAGAAGTATCCTTTGGTATCTGCTCTGAGTCGCCCTCTTATTTCAAAAAAACTCGTTGAAATAGCTCATCAGACAGGGGCAACCACAATTGCCCATGGTTGTACAGGTAAGGGAAACGACCAAGTTCGGTTTGAAGTCTCTATCGCAGCTTTGGATCCCAATCTAAAGGTAGTTGCGCCTGTTCGTGAGTGGAAATGGTCTCGTGAAGAAGAAATCCAATATGCCAAAGAAAATGGCGTCCCAGTTCCAGCTGACCTTGACAATCCTTACTCTGTCGATCAAAATCTTTGGGGACGTGCAAATGAATGTGGTGTTCTGGAAAACCCTTGGAACCAAGCGCCAGAAGAAGCATTTGGAATCACATCTTCTCCAGAAGAGGCTCCAGACAGTCCAGAATTTATTGACATTGAGTTTAGCTGCGGGGTGCCTATCTCCCTCAATGGAGAGAAGATGAAAGTGGCTGCTTTGATTCAAAAGCTAAATGAAATTGCGGGCAAACACGGTGTCGGTCGTATTGACCATGTGGAAAATCGCCTAGTCGGTATTAAGTCAAGAGAGATTTATGAGTGCCCAGGCGCTGTGACTTTATTGGCCGCTCATAAGGAGATTGAGGACTTGACTCTTGTGAGAGAAGTGGCTCATTTCAAACCTATTATCGAAAATGAATTGTCCAATCTCATCTATAATGCATTGTGGTTTAGCCCAGCAACTCAGGCTTTGATTGCCTATATCAAGGAGACACAGAAAGTTGTCAATGGAACTGCAAAAGTTAAACTCTATAAGGGGAATGCTCAGGTAGTGGCTCGGAAATCTCCAAATTCTCTTTACGATGAAAATTTGGCGACTTATACTAGTGCGGATACTTTTGACCAAGATGCGGCTGTTGGATTTATCAAGCTTTGGGGGCTTCCGACTAAGGTTTATTCAGAAGTTCAGAAAAATGTTGAGTAGTGACGCGATAGAAAGGGACGACAGGATATGCCGAAAAATACAAAATTATGGGGTGGTCGATTTGAAGGCACTGTGGAAGATTGGGTAGAGCAGTTCGGTGCGAGTATTTCCTTTGATCATCAGCTGGCAAAATTTGATTTGATGGGTTCCCTAGCTCATGTTCAAATGCTAGGACAGACTGGCATTTTGAGCTTGGAAGAGGCAGAGCAGATCCAAGATGGTCTGAAAGCTTTGTTGCGAGATTTAGAGGCAGGGGAGCTTCATTTTGATATTGCAAATGAAGATATTCATATGAATATGGAAGTGTTGCTGACAGAGAAAATCGGTCCTCTGGCTGGGAAACTACATACGGCTCGTTCTCGGAATGACCAAGTCGCAACGGATATGCACTTATATCTAAAGGAGCAGCTTGGGCATGTTTTGGATAAGTTGGCGAATCTGAACAGTGTTTTGCTGGATTTGGCTGAAAAACATGTGGAAACCATCATGCCAGGCTATACCCATTTGCAGCACGCCCAACCGATTAGTTTTGCCCACCATCTCATGGCTTATTACAATATGTTCCAAAGGGATAGCGAGCGCTTTGCATTTAACTTGAAACATACGGACCTGTCTCCCCTGGGTGCGGCTGCTTTGGCGGGGACAACATTTCCAATCAATCGTCAATTATCGAGTGATTTATTGGGCTTCCAACAACCCTATACCAATTCCTTGGACGCAGTGAGTGACCGTGATTTTATCTTAGAATTTCTGTCAAATGCCAGCATTTTGATGATGCATATGAGCCGTTTTTGTGAAGAAATCATCAATTGGTGCAGTTTTGAGTATCAGTACATTAGCTTGTCTGATAGCTTTTCAACAGGTTCATCTATCATGCCCCAGAAGAAAAATCCTGATATGGCCGAATTGATTCGAGGGAAGACAGGACGGGTTTACGGGCACTTGCTTGGACTATTGACCGTCATGAAATCTTTGCCTCTGGCCTATAATAAGGATTTGCAAGAGGACAAGGAAGGCATGTTTGATACAGTAGAAACGATTTTAAATTCTCTGGATGTGTTGGCAGGTATGCTATCGAGCATGCAGGTTAATAAGGCCAAAATGCAGCAATCCACAGAGAATGATTTTTCGAATGCGACCGAACTGGCAGATTATTTGGCTGAAAAAGGTCTTCCCTTTAGAGAAGCGCATGAAATAGTAGGGAAATTGGTTCTAGACTCTATCAAGCATGGTAAAAATATTCAAGATTGGGATTTGGAGGAGTTGCAAGTCTACCATCCCTTGATTGAAGAGGATATTTATATCTACTTGCGCCCAGAAACCGCTGTTCAGAGACGGAATTCCTTAGGAGGAACCGGCTTTGAGCAAGTGAAATACCAGATAGAACAAGCGAAGAAAGAACTTAAAGGGGAAAATTGATTCGTTTGCAAAGGAAGAAAGAGAGGTTGAGATGATTTATCAGCCTCTTTCTTGTCTTCTCCAACCAAGCGTGTTATAATGAATACTGCTCAAGCGACCTTCAATCGTTAAAGCACACACGACCTTCAATCGTGAACTGGTCATTTCGTTTATCTTTTATTACGTCGTTAACTCGAAATGAGATGCAAGCTGAGCTTGTCTGATTTATAACCTCAATCAGTCTCCCAGACTGATTGAGCGAACTCGAGATATGCCTGCGACTCGTTGCCTATCATATTTTCATTTTAAGATGATAGGCTAAAATGGTCTCCCAGACCATTTTACTCCTAAAAGCAAACGAAAAGACTATACTCGAAGAAATTCTATTGAAAGTCATAGTAAATAGAATTTTGAGGGTATGAATAAACGAATAGATGGGAGACTTACCATGAGTGATAACTCTAAAACACGTGTTGTCGTGGGGATGAGTGGTGGTGTTGATTCGTCGGTGACGGCTCTCTTGCTCAAGGAGCAGGGCTACGATGTGATCGGTATCTTCATGAAGAACTGGGATGACACAGATGAAAACGGCGTCTGTACGGCGACCGAAGATTACAAGGATGTGGCTGCGGTGGCAGACCAGATCGGCATTCCTTACTACTCTGTCAATTTTGAAAAAGAGTACTGGGACCGCGTCTTTGAGTATTTCCTAGCGGAATACCGTGCAGGGCGCACGCCAAATCCAGATGTTATGTGCAACAAGGAAATCAAGTTCAAGGCCTTTTTGGACTATGCTATGACCTTGGGTGCAGACTATGTAGCGACTGGGCATTATGCTCGAGTGGTGCGTGATGAGGATGGCACTGTTCACATGCTTCGTGGCGTGGACAATGGCAAGGACCAGACCTATTTCCTCAGTCAACTTTCGCAAGAACAACTCCAAAAAACCATGTTCCCATTGGGACATTTGGAAAAGCCTGAAGTACGAAAACTAGCAGAAGAAGCAGGTCTTGCGACTGCCAAGAAGAAAGATTCGACAGGGATTTGCTTTATCGGAGAAAAGAACTTTAAAAACTTTCTCAGTAACTACCTGCCAGCCCAGCCTGGTCGCATGATGACTGTGGACGGTCGCGATATGGGTGAGCATGCAGGACTTATGTATTATACGATTGGTCAGCGTGGAGGACTTGGTATCGGTGGTCAACACGGCGGTGACAATGCCCCTTGGTTCGTTGTCGGAAAAGATTTGAGCCAAAATATCCTCTATGTCGGCCAAGGTTTCTATCATGATTCGCTCATGTCAACAAGCCTAGAGGCCAGTCAAGTTCACTTTACTCGTGACATGCCAGAGGAATTTACTCTAGAATGCACAGCAAAATTCCGCTACCGTCAGCCTGATTCTAAGGTGACAGTACATGTCAAAGGAGACAAGGCAGAAGTTATCTTTGCGGAACCGCAACGCGCCATCACACCAGGACAGGCAGTTGTCTTTTATGATGGCGAAGAGTGTCTAGGTGGCGGTTTGATTGACAATGCCTACCGCGATGGACAAGTTTGTCAGTACATTTAGATTGACAAATTTTCTCAATTTGCTACAATAATAAAAGCAATAGAAATGATGGTCAAAGCTCATGGATGTTGCAGGCTTTTTTGCCCTGCACTTCTTACGAGTTTTGACTGTTTTTGTGTCGTTTAAGGGAAAGGACAAAAATGACTCAACAAGACTTTCGGACAACAGTGGGAGACACGGTCTTTGGTGTTCGGGCGGCAGCCTTGATTCTCCAAAATGGCAAGCTCCTAGTTACTAAAGACAAGGGTAAATATTACACTATCGGCGGTGCGATTCAAGTCAATGAAAGTACGGAAGACGCGGTAGTCCGTGAAGTGAAGGAAGAACTAGGTGTCAAAGCTCAAGCTGGGCAGCTAGCTTTCGTGGTTGAAAATCGTTTTGAACAGGACGGTGTTTCCTATCACAACATCGAGTTTCATTATCTAGTGGACTTGCTTGAGGACGCCCCATTGACCATGCAAGAAGATGAGAAAAAGCAACCCTGTGAGTGGATTGACTTGGATAAACTTGAGGAGTTCCAGCTAGTTCCAGCCTTTTTAAAAACAGCCCTACCAGAATGGAACGGCCAACTAAAACACATTCATCTTGAGGAATAGGAGAGAAAATGACTTATAATTTTACGGAAGAATACGATATTATTGTAATTGGTGCGGGGCACGCGGGGGTAGAAGCATCTCTAGCAGCCAGCCGTATGGGCTGTAAGGTCTTGCTTGCGACCATCAACATTGAAATGCTGGCTTTCATGCCTTGTAATCCTTCTATCGGTGGCTCTGCCAAGGGGATTGTCGTGCGTGAAGTGGATGCCCTTGGTGGTGAAATGGCTAAAACCATTGACAAGACCTACATCCAGATGAAGATGCTCAACACTGGGAAAGGTCCAGCTGTCCGTGCCCTTCGTGCGCAGGCTGACAAGGAGCTTTACTCTAAGGAGATGCGCAAGACAGTTGAAAATCAAGAGAATCTCACCCTTCGTCAAACCATGATTGATGAGATTTTGGTGGAAGATGGTAAGGTTGTCGGTGTGCGTACAGCTACCCATCAAGAATATGCTGCTAAGGCTGTTATCGTGACGACAGGGACTGCACTCCGTGGGGAAATCATCATCGGAGACCTCAAGTATTCGTCAGGTCCTAACCACAGTCTGGCTTCGATTAACCTTGCTGACAATCTCAAGGAACTGGGACTCGAAATTGGTCGTTTCAAGACAGGAACGCCTCCACGTGTCAAGGCTTCCTCTATCAATTACGATGTGACAGAGATTCAGCCAGGAGATGAAGCGCCAAATCACTTCTCCTACACTTCACGTGATGAGGACTATGTCAAGGACCAGGTGCCATGCTGGTTGACCTACACCAACGGTACCAGTCATGAGATTATCCAAAACAACCTCCACCGTGCGCCTATGTTCACAGGTGTGGTCAAGGGAGTTGGGCCTCGTTACTGTCCATCGATTGAGGACAAGATTGTACGCTTTGCGGACAAGGAACGCCACCAACTCTTCCTAGAGCCAGAAGGGCGCAATACAGAGGAAGTTTATGTCCAAGGACTTTCAACCAGTCTGCCTGAGGATGTCCAACGTGACTTGGTTCATTCCATCAAAGGTTTGGAAAATGCTGAGATGATGCGAACTGGTTATGCCATTGAGTATGACATGGTCTTGCCTCATCAGTTGCGTGCGACACTAGAAACCAAGAAAATCTCAGGACTCTTTACTGCTGGTCAGACAAATGGAACGTCAGGTTACGAAGAAGCTGCTGGCCAAGGGATTATCGCTGGTATCAATGCGGCTCTAAAAATACAAGGCAAACCTGAGTTGATTTTGAAGCGCAGCGACGGTTATATCGGAGTGATGATTGACGACTTGGTAACTAAGGGAACCATTGAACCTTACCGTCTCTTGACCAGTCGTGCTGAATACCGTCTCATCCTCCGTCATGACAATGCTGATATGCGTTTGACTGAGATGGGTCGTGAGATTGGTCTCGTTGATGATGAACGCTGGGCCCGTTTTGAGATTAAGAAAAATCAATTTGACAATGAGATGAAACGCCTAGACAGCATCAAACTCAAGCCAGTCAAGGAAACGAACGCTAAGGTTGAAGCGATGGGATTCAAGCCGCTGACTGATGCCGTGACCGCCAAGGAATTTCTCCGTCGTCCGGAAGTCTCTTACCAAGACGTGGTGGCTTTCATCGGGCCTGCCGCTGAAGAGTTAGATGACAAGATTATCGAATTGATTGAAACAGAAATCAAGTACGAAGGCTATATTTCCAAAGCCATGGATCAGGTTGCCAAGATGAAACGCATGGAAGAAAAACGCATTCCAGCCAATATTGATTGGGATGATATTGACTCTATCGCGACAGAAGCTCGCCAGAAGTTCAAACTCATCAATCCAGAAACTATCGGCCAAGCAAGCCGTATTTCGGGAGTAAATCCAGCAGATATTTCTATTTTGATGGTCTATTTGGAAGGTAAAAATCGTAGTATTTCTAAAAATCAAGAAAAGAAAGCATAGAAAAAACAGCTCCGAAAACGGGGCTGTTTTGTTGACTTGTACTCAATGAAAATCAAAGAGCAAACTAGGAAGCTAGTCGTAGGTTGCTCAAAGCACTGCTTTGAGGTTGTAGATAGAACTGACGAAGTCAGTAACATATATACGGCAAGGCGAAGCTGACGTGGTTTGAAGAGATTTTCGAAGAGTATTATTCTTCATCTGGTGTGAGGATCATCGGGATAATGATCGGCTCACGTTCCGTATTTTCATAGAGGAAGGGGCGAATGGCGTTGACAATGGCACCATTGACAGATTGGATGCTAGCGTCCTTGTTTTTCAATGCGATACGAATAGCATTGAAGAGGATACGTTGGCTTTGGCGAATCAAGTCGCCAGACTCTCGCATGTAGACAAAACCTCGGCTGAGGATATCTGGACCAGACAGAATCATCTGCGATTTGAAGTCAACAGTTGCGACTGCCAGAACGACACCGTCTTCAGATAGATCACGACGATCTTTGAGGACAGCAGCACCGATTTCACCGATACGATTTCCATCGACATAGATATCTTGGGCATTGAAGTGGCCTGCGATACGAGCAGAGTTAGCAGTAAGGGCAAGCACATCACCATTGCTCATGATAAAGATATTGTCCTTCTCAACACCAGTATCCACCGCTAGTCCAGCGTGGACTTTCTGCATGCGGTATTCACCATGGACAGGCATGAAGTATTTTGGTTTAATCAAGCGGAGCATGAGTTTTTGCTCTTGCTGACCACCGTGTCCAGAGGTGTGGATATTGTTGATTTTACCGTGGATAACTTCGACACCAGCTTCAGAAATGATGTTAATCAGCTTGTTGACGCTAGTCGTATTTCCAGGGATTGGGCTAGAAGAGAAGATAACGGTATCGCCGGGTTGGAGTTGCACCTGACGGTGGGTTCCGTTAGCGATACGAGAGAGGGCTGCCATCGGCTCACCCTGACTACCTGTACAGAGGATCAGAACCTCGCCTGCAGGGTAGTCTTTGATTTCATTTGGCTCGATAAAGGTTCCCTTAGGAGCTTTGATGTAGCCAAGCTCGATTCCGTTGACAATGGCCTTTTCCATAGAACGACCAAAGACTGCGATCTTGCGTCCAGTCTTAACAGCAGCATCTGTTGCTTGCTGGAGACGGAAGATATTTGAGGCAAAGGATGCAAAGATGATACGTCCTTCAATACCTTGGATAATCTTCATGATGGACTGACCAACGACTTTTTCAGAGTTGGTAAAGGTTGGTACTTCCGCATTTGTCGAGTCAGAGAGGAGGCAGAGTACGCCTTCTTCACCAAGGGCTGCCATCCGGTGCAAGTCTGCAGGTTCTCCAACTGGAGTAAAGTCAAACTTAAAGTCACCCGTACAGACGATTTTCCCTTGAGGAGTATGAATGACAATCCCCAAAGGCTCTGGAATGGAGTGAGTAGTTCTAAAGAAAGTTGCCTTGAGATTTTTAAAGGTCAACTCAGTATTGTGGTTGATTTCGTAAAGTTTGGCGTTGCGCAAGAGACCGTGTTCTTCGAGTTTTCCACGGATCAAAGCTAGGGCAAGTGGTCCAGCGTAGATAGGGACATTTGCTTGCTTGAGCAGGAAAGGAATCCCACCGATGTGGTCCTCGTGTCCGTGTGTGATCAAAACGGCCTTGACGCGGTCGATATTGTCCACGATGTAAGAGTAATCAGGGATAACGTAGTCGATACCCAGCAAGTCATCTTCTGGGAATTTAATCCCAGCATCGACGATGATAATCTCGTCTTGGTATTCAATTCCGTATGTGTTTTTCCCGATTTCTCCCAGACCACCGATGGCAAAAACACCGACTTCTTCAGGTTTAAGAGTGTAGGCCATATTAGAACTCCGTGATTTCGAAAGCGCCAGTTTCTTTTTCGTAATCTAGCAATTTGTCAGACAAGAGTTCGATATACTCGATATTGTACTCTGGGCGGTTTTCTTCGACAAGTTGGCGAGCAGCGATACGCCCCTCAAGTTCTGAGCTGGCATCGATTTCTAGGTAAAGTGAGCGTGTTGTTTCACGACGTGGGCTACGTTCTTTTGTTTCTTGATAAAAAACTTTGTAAATCATATAGTTCCTTTCTATTTACAGGTCAGCTTATTCCAAACTTTTAGCAGAGATTTGCTTGATTTCATTCCATTTTGTGTCTAGATTGACCTTGATTCGTTACAATTATTTCAATTATACCACAAAATGAAAAATTAGTAAAAGACGGAAATGGAGAAAGTCGGGAGGGGAAGAAGGAACAAAAAGACAGGTAGGATTTGGTCGGAGAGCACTTAGGTGTTATAATTAAAGGGGGAATCTAAAGAGATAGTAGATTTAAGGAAGAATACAGTTCTAGTTTCATTAATCGTTGGAGTGGATGGTTGGGACAGAATGATATCTTTGAAAAAAGAAAAAGCTCTTGAGAAATCTCAAGAGCAAATAAAAAGGCTGAGACAAAACTCGGGGATTTTCCTGGAGCAGTCCAGATGGCAGCACCTCTACCTGAAGCGAATGCATCGCAACCTTTGAATGACTTGTCACCAAATCAAACTCGATCTCAGCCTTTACTTAATTCTATCATCTATGAGGCTAAGAAGTCAATCTATAAGTATAACGATGTAGAAATAGCATGGAGTGGAGCGCTTACTAAAAGGTAAAGACAAGCACTTAATTTAAGAGTAAGCAAAAAGAGAGGACCAATGGTAGTCAGGGGTCTTTACAGCTCAAAGCTGAGGGCAGTCCCACACCCGTACCAGAAGTTGGTACCTTTGAACGCTCTGTCACCAGTCGCCCTATGTTATCCTCTCGATATTTATACTTTACTATAACTTACTGAGGGAATCAACTTTAAAAGCATCAAAAAGCTCCTGACCGAAGTCAAGAGCCGTCAAACACTGGGGGCGAATTGTTCAATCGCAATTTCAGTTCTTTAGAAACCAAAGTTTCAGGGATAGCACTGCAACCCGAAGAGTCAACGACTCAACCTGATTTTCCTATCAGTGTTGAATTACATTTTAACATTGATAGAACAACATTGTCAACAGTTTATATAAAAATAGGAATACCAAAAGGAGGATTAAGAATGTTTAGTTTGTTTGAATTTGCAGTAGGGGTTCGCCTCTTGATGTTTGTAGTCTTTGTAGCTTGTGTCTATGGGGGGAATGCCCTGTTTGTTCATCTGGAACACCGCAAAACAAAGTTCCTTTGGAAGCTTGCTTTTGTGACGCTCTATTCAATTTTTCTCCTCCTGGTTACCTATGTTGTCTGGCTCGTTTTCTACTTTGGTTTAAATGCCTAAAGTCAATTATTCCTCTAGATATACAGAAAATCCACCTCGTCTTGATAGATGGGATGGACTTTTTCTATTTTTAGGTGATATCTTTATTTTTACGACGATGTTCTTTCGTATCAAAAATCGAGTTGAAACATAAATGCCTGATCCAAATTTTTTACAAAGAACTTTTCAATTTCCTTGTTCACTTTTCTATTCAAAAAAGCTACAACTTTTTTGAATTTTTTGTGCAGAATTGCTTGTTTAAGTGGCAGGAACTTTTGTTTCAAAATAAAGAAAATTCCCATGCGCTGGCTTTTGTAGTATAATAGTAAACAGACAAAAAGATAGGAATGTGTTATGAAAGTATTAGCTTTTGATACGTCCAGCAAGGCTCTTTCTCTAGCCATTTTAGAGGACAAGCAGGTTCTTGCCGAGACGACGATTAATATCAAGAAAAATCACAGTATTACCCTTATGCCAGCCATTGATTTTTTGATGGCCAGTCTAGATTTGACATCAAAGGATTTGGATCGAATCGTGGTCGCTGAAGGGCCAGGTAGCTACACGGGCTTGCGAATTGCGGTAGCAACTGCCAAGACCTTGGCTCATACCCTGAACATTGAGTTAGTTGGGATGTCTAGCCTATTGGCTCTGGTGCCACGCCAACAAGAAGGCTTGGTGGTTCCTATCATGGATGCACGTCGCAACAATGTTTATGCAGGATTTTATCAAAACGCCAAACCAGTCTTTCCAGAAGCGCACCTGTCTTTTGCGGAAGTGCTAGAGCAGGTCAAGGATGCTGAACAGGTAACCTTTGTCGGAGAAGTTGGAGCCTTTGTGGAACAGATCCAAGAACAACTACCTCAAGCTAGCTATCAAGAAACCTTGCCAAATGCAGCTAATCTAGCTCTTTGGGCCTGGGACGAGGAAGCAGACTCCTTGCACGACTTTGTGCCAAATTACCTCAAACGTGTTGAAGCTGAGGAAAACTGGCTCAAGAACCATACCGAGTCTGGCGGGTCTTACATTAAACGCCTATGATAGAAATCAAACGAATCCAAAAACAGCCTGAACTAGCTAAAACCATCTACGCTGTCATGGCAGATGTTTACCCAGTCAGTCCTTGGACGCTGGAACAAATCCAAGCAGACCTGTCCCAAGACCAAACTTGGTACGCTCTAGCTTATGATGGAACAGAAGTGATTGGATTTCTAGCTGTGCAGGAGAATCTCTTTGAGGCAGAAGTCCTGCAAATCGCTGTCAAGAAAGCCTATCAAGGACAGGAAATAGCATCAGCCTTGTTTGCAACATTGCCGACAGACAAGGAGATTTTCCTCGAAGTCAGAAAGTCAAATCACCGAGCGCAAGCATTTTACAAGAAAGAAAAGATGGCGGTCATCGCTGAGCGAAAGGCCTACTACCATGACCCAGTCGAGGACGCCATCATCATGAAGAGAGAAATAGATGAAGGATAGATATATTTTAGCATTTGAGACATCCTGTGACGAGACCAGTGTCGCTGTCTTAAAAAACGACGACCAGCTCTTGTCCAATGTCATTGCTAGTCAAATTGAGAGCCACAAACGTTTTGGGGGCGTAGTGCCAGAAGTAGCTAGTCGTCACCATGTCGAGGTCATTACAGCCTGTATCGAGGAGGCTCTAGCAGAAGCAGGAATTACAGAAGAAGATGTGACAGCCGTTGCCGTTACCTACGGACCTGGATTGGTTGGAGCTCTGCTAGTTGGCTTGTCAGCTGCCAAGGCCTTTGCTTGGGCGCATGGTCTGCCACTTATCCCCGTCAACCACATGGCTGGCCACCTCATGGCAGCTCAGAGTGTGGAGCCTTTGGAGTTTCCTTTGTTGGCACTCTTGGTCAGCGGAGGACACACCGAGTTGGTCTATGTTTCTGAGGCTGGCGATTACAAGATTGTTGGGGAGACCCGAGACGATGCAGTTGGGGAGGCCTATGACAAGGTTGGCCGTGTCATGGGCTTGACTTATCCAGCCGGTCGTGAGATTGACGAGTTGGCCCATCAAGGTCAGGATGTTTATGACTTCCCTCGTGCCATGATCAAGGAAGACAATCTGGAGTTCTCATTCTCAGGTTTGAAGTCTGCCTTTATCAATCTTCACCACAGTGCTGAGCAAAAGGGAGAAAGCTTGTCTACAAAGGATTTGTGTGCTTCCTTCCAAGCAGCTGTCATGGATATTCTCATGGCAAAAACCAAGAAGGCTTTGGAGAAATATCCTGTTAAAACTCTGGTAGTGGCAGGTGGCGTGGCAGCCAATAAAGGTCTCAGAGAACGCCTAGCAGCCGAAATTACAGATGTCAAGGTCATCATTCCACCCCTGCGTCTCTGTGGAGACAATGCAGGAATGATTGCTTATGCCAGCGTCAGCGAGTGGAACAAAGAAAACTTTGCAGACTTGGACCTCAATGCCAAACCAAGTCTTGCCTTTGATACCATGGAATAAAGAGTCAGTTTGAATCTGGCTTTTTTGCTAAAATATTTTATAATATGTTAAAAAAGAAAAAGTTTTTACGAATAAAATAGTAAAGGGAATCTTTAAGGGGAGTTTGGCCATGATTGAAAAAATGGAATTGGGAGAATTTTACAAGGAATTGCGTCTGGCGAGAAAACTCAAGCAGTCAGATGTTGCTTGTGATGGACTGACAGCATCCCAGCTATCCAAGTTTGAACTGGGACAGTCTATGCTGTCTGCGGATAAGCTGATCCTAGCGATCCAAGGGATAAATGTGACCTTCGATGAATTTGGACACAAGCTCAACAACTACCAAGAATCTCCCCATATGAGATTTGGTAGAAGGATTGTGGATCGCTTTGCCCATCAAGATATTGATGGTTTAGAGCAATTGTTGGAGGAAGTCGAACAAGAACAGATGGCGGAGATTTATCGTCGTTTGAATGCTATTGTGATCAAAGATGCTATCCATTCCTTAGATAAAAACTATCCGCTAGCGGAGGAGGATAGCGAGTTTTTGACCACCTATCTCTATGCTATCGAGTCTTGGACCTGGTTTGAACTTTATATTTTTTGTAATACCATGCCCTTCTTGAGTAATCAGGACCTAATCTTTTTATCCACCTCTTTACTTGAAAAATCCAAGGAATTTAAAGAGTTAGTACACAATCGATTGTATATGAAACAAGGACTGTTAAATATCATCTCAGAGCTCATGGAGCGCAAACTTTTTTCTTATATCCCAATCTTTGAAGCCGAGTTGGAGAGCATGCTCCGTCCATACGATGTTTTTGAGAAATTATTGTGGCAGTTTTTAAAGAAGATGAGCATTTTCCTTCAAACCAAGGGAAGTAATCAAAAAGAGATTGAAGACTTTATCCAATCTCTACAAGTATTAGAAAATCCACAATTAACAGCCCTTTTTGAACTACGCTTACAGCAATATAAAGACCTTATCGATTAACAAACAATCGCAAAAATGAAATTTCTATAAGAAAAAATGTCAAATATGCGATTTTCTAAAATAGGGCATTTTTCGTGTTATACTGTCTTTATTTCATAGTATAGGAGAAAATAAAATGAAAAAGATAATCTCACGCTACTACTTGTTTGTAGCTATTCTACTTGTCATTACTGACCAGTTCTTGATTCGTCTGCTCTTACACAGCGACCTTGCTGCTGGTCTATCTGACTTTGCCTATTATTTGTCGGATATGATGTTGAATTTTCTTGTGGTTCTGCTTGCTATTATTGTTATGGTTTGGTCAGGTAAATGGCAGAAAATCAACAGTAGAAAATTTAAAGGGTCTTATCTTTTTTATTCCTTTTTAGCTCTTCTTGCTTTTGTTATTTGGAATTTTGTCACATTTGTTATTTTCCCACCTACCAAAAATGAAATTGCTTATCAACTGGATGTTCCTACTTTTACAGGTGCAACGGCATTTTTGATGTATTTTTTCTATCCTGTGATTGCAGGTCCCATTTTTGAAGAGATGATTTATCGTGGGTTGGTAATGACCGCTCTGGAAAAAGGAAAGAAATGGGGTCTGGATGTGCTTGGTTCTGCTGCTTTGTTTGGAATCTTGCACATTAGTAATCACGGTTGGGTCTTGACAGACTTTTTCGTATATATGGGTGGTGGCCTCATACTTGCAGTCTTGTTTAGAGTAACCAAGTCCATTTATTGGCCTATTGGACTGCATATAGTCAATAATGCCATTGGTCAAATTCTGCCCTTGTTGTTTTAGAGTTTCTGCCAATCATAAAAACAAAAGAACTGACTAGCTAAGTATTATAAATAAGACTGTTTTTTCAGTCTTTTTTATTTTGACTGTCTGTTACTAATTTTTGAGTAGTCCTTTGTTTCCTCCAAATTTAGAGAATAAGTCTCAAAATGTAATCGGAAAATCCAAAGTTTGTCAGTCTGAGACTTTTCTTGTATAGTAGAAATATGAAATTTACAAAAATAATCAGTAGTCTGCTTGCTCTTGGAGCTTTACTCATGCTTTTATCAGCTTGCCATAATATCAAAAAGACGCAACTGGTCTTGTTTGAATCCCTTTCTTTCGGTATGCCTGTTAAATCTTTTGAAAAAGTATTTGGAGAGGCTAGCCAAGTGGTGGAAGAAGAGGAAATGGCCTATCGCGATACTTGGCGTGCAGAAGATCTGTATTTCTATAAAACAGGTCGCCTTTTCTATGATTACGAAAATATTTCTTTGAAGGGCCATACAGGTCGAGTAAGATTCACATTTTCAAAGTCGCATCGCTTGGAGACAGTAGCGACTTATTTCCCCGTTTCCTCCAAAGCTGAGCAGAAAGCATTGCTCGATACCTTATCCCAGAATGTAAAAACTGAACTTGAAGCACTCCCAGATTACCAGTCCATGACCACTGATCCGGTAGGGCTATACGATGACGGTTACCGCTATAAAGTCAAGCTGAAAGGACAACAGTGGGAACTCTGGATCGATGTCTATCCGACAGAAGATGAATATGCTGAAAAAACTGAAGCCAACAAGTATATGATTCGAGTGGATCAATTTCTCATGTATCCATAAGCAGGTAAAATTTTTTTACAATGTTTACTAGCTCCAAGTTCCAAACTCTAAACTTTTTTCTCTTTTATGAATGTGTTATAATATTTCTTGCTGTGGCTGTGACCTTGAACAGCCTCAAACGAAGAAAATAAGAGGAAAAAGATGAAAGAAAAAGGATTTTGGGAAGGTGTTCAGGCTGCCATGCCGACTGCCCTTGGCTATGTTAGTATCGGTCTAGCTTGTGGGATTATCGGTGCGCCCTATGTGACACCTGTTGAGATGGGCCTGATGAGCCTCTTTGTTTATGCTGGGAGCGCCCAGTTTGCCATGTTGGCATTGATTGCGGTCCAAGCACCTGTAGCAGCCATTGCCATGACAGTCTTTTTAATCAATTTACGACTCTTTTTGCTGAGCTTGCATGCGTCGACCTATTTCCGTCATACCAGTCTCTGGCAAAATATCGGTATGTCTAGTCTCTTGACAGATGAGACTTACGGGGTTTTGATGGGAGAATTAGCCCATACAGACAAGGTCAATCCTATGTGGATGCATGGGAATAATCTCAACAGTTATGTAGCTTGGTTTGTTGGGACAGTTGTTGGGACAGCTCTAGGTGGTTTACTGCCAAATCCAGAAATCTTTGGCCTTGATTTTGCCCTTGTGGGAATGTTTATCGGGATTTTTGCTTCGCAGTTCCAGATTATGCAAAGACGGATTCCTGTCCGCAATCTGCTGAAAATCCTAGCAGTTGTTACGGTGTCTTTCTTTTTGCTCTTGACAGTGGTGTCTCAGTCTCTAGCTGTTCTATTTGCGACGCTACTTGGATGTACAATGGGGGTGGTCTTAGATGGTCAGTAAATATCTTTTGTTAGCCGTTATCTTTTCAGGCCTAGTGACTTGGATACCTCGTATGATTCCCTTCATCTTGGTTAAGTACAAGGGTTTGCCAGCTATCGTTGAGCGTTTTTTGAAATTTTTGCCTGTTTCCATCATCTTTGCCTTGATCCTTTCAAGTGTAGTGTCAGGTAAGATTGGGAGCCTACCTCAGATCAAGTGGCTGGACTTCTTGGCAGTTTTTCCAACGGCTTTTGTAGCCTTTCGCTACCGCAATCTAGTTGGCACGGTTCTCTTTGGAGTGGTCTTGATTGCAGTCTTGCGTTTGGTCTTTTAAATCAGTCATAAAGAAAACTTATCACAGAGATAGATATCATATAATGGCGTAAATTCCTTTTTTCTGTTAAGATAATACAGTATTCTATTTTGGAGGAAATGACATGAAAAAAATCGTTAAATATTCATCTCTTGCTGCCCTAGGGCTTGTTGCTGCAGGTGTACTAGCAGCGTGCTCAGGTGGTGAGAAGAAAGATGCAGCATCAGGTGAAGCAACATCTGGTAAAAAAGAAATCGTCGTAGCAACTAACGGTTCACCAAAACCATTTATCTATGAAGAAAATGGTGAATTGACTGGTTACGAGATTGAAGTGGTTCGTGCCATCTTTAAAGACTCTGACAAGTATGAAGTCAAGTTTGAAAAGACAGAATGGTCAGGGATTTTCCCAGGACTTGATAGTGATCGTTATCAAATGGCTGTTAACAACCTCAGCTATACCAAAGAACGTGCAGAAAAATACCTTTACGCAGCACCAACTGCTAAAAACCCTAACGTTCTCGTTGTGAAGAAAGACGACGATAGCATCAAATCTCTCGATGATATCGGTGGAAAATCTACTGAAGTTGTTCAAGGAACAACCTCAGCAAAACAATTGGAAGAATATAACAAACAACACGCAGACAATCCAACGGTTCTTAACTACACTAAGGCAGATTTCCAACAAATCATGTCTCGTTTGAGTGATGGCCAGTTTGACTACAAAATTTTTGATAAAATCGGTGTTGAGACAGTTATCAAAAACCAAGGTTTGGACAACTTGAAAGTCATCGAACTTCCAAGCGACCAACAACCTTACGTTTACCCACTCCTTGCTAAAGGTCAAGATGAGTTGAAATCATTTGTAGACAAACGTATCCAAGAACTCTACAAAGACGGAACTCTTGAAAAATTGTCTAAACAGTTCTTCGGAGACACTTATCTCCCAGCAGAAGCTGATATCAAATAAATTTGTAAATCATCCATTCTCTGGTAGATGGATGGTTTTCCATTCTGGAGGTATATAGTTTTAAACTATATGTCTGCCTATCTATTAACAATTTGTTAAATCAAACAATTTATGAGATACTGTTACAGTATTATTTTTAAGGAGAAAGAATCATGAAAATTAAAAAATGGCTCGGCGTAGCAGCTCTTGCTACAGTCGCAGGTTTGGCTCTTGCAGCTTGCGGAAATGCAGAAAAGAAAGCAGATAACGAAACAGTTATCAAAATTGCAACAGTTAACCGTAGCGGTTCTGAAGAAGCACGTTGGGATAAAATCCAAGAATTGGTTGAAAAAGATGGAATTAAATTGGCATTCACAGAGTTTACTGACTACTCTCAACCAAACAAGGCAACTGCTGACGGCGAAGTAGACTTGAACGCTTTCCAACACTACAACTTCTTGAACAACTGGAACAAAGAAAACGGGAAAGACCTTGTAGCGATTGCAGATACGTACATCTCACCAATCCGCCTTTACTCAGGTAAAAATGGAGAAGAAAACAAGTACACCAAAGTGGAAGAAATCCCAGATAACGGTGAAATTGCTGTACCAAACGATGCAACAAACGAAAGCCGTGCGCTTTACTTGCTTCAATCAGCTGGTTTGATCAAATTGGATGTTTCTGGAACTGCTCTAGCAACAGTTGCGAACATCAAAGAAAATCCAAAGAACTTGAAGATTACTGAATTGGACGCTAGCCAAACAGCTCGTTCATTGTCATCAGTTGACGCTGCCGTTGTAAACAATACCTTCGTTACAGAAGCAAAATTGGACTACAAGAAAGCACTCTTCAAAGAGCAAGCTGATGAAAACTCAAAACAATGGTACAACATCATCGTTGCGAAAAAAGATTGGGAATCATCACCTAAAGCTGATGCCATCAAGAAAATTATCGCGGCTTACCACACTGATGAAGTGAAAAAAGTTATCGAAGAAACATCAGACGGTTTGGACCAACCAGTTTGGTAATAAGACATAGGGAGGTGGGAGAGTTTCCACCTCTTGCTTTTGTATAGAGAGTTGATTTTAAAGAGGCACTTGTGGTCGTTCTGAAGACACAAGTAGGTAGTAGAAAGAGAGAGAAAATGGTTTTTCCTAGCGAACAAGAGCAGATTGAAAAATTTGAGAAGGATCATGTTGCCCAGCATTATTTTGAAGTCTTGCGCACCTTGATTTCCAAGAAATCAGTCTTTGCCCAACAGGTTGGACTCAAGGAGGTCGCAAACTATCTGGGTGAGATTTTCAAGCGTGTAGGGGCTGAAGTGGAGATTGATGAGAGCTATACGGCTCCCTTTGTCATGGCGCATTTCAAGAGTTCGCGTCCGGATGCCAAGACCTTGATCTTCTATAATCACTATGACACCGTGCCAGCGGATGGCGACCAGGTGTGGACAGAGGATCCTTTTACCCTTTCTGTGCGAAATGGCTTTATGTATGGGCGTGGGGTTGACGACGACAAAGGCCACATCACAGCTCGTTTGAGTGCTTTGAGAAAGTATATGCAGCACCATGATGACCTGCCTGTCAATATCAGCTTTATCATGGAGGGAGCAGAGGAGTCTGCTTCCATGGATCTAGATAAGTATTTAGAGAAACACGCAGACAAACTTCGTGGAGCGGACTTGCTAGTCTGGGAACAAGGAACCAAGAACGCCTTGGAACAGCTGGAAATCTCTGGCGGAAACAAGGGAATTGTAACCTTTGATGCTAAGGTGAAGAGTGCGGATGTGGATATCCACTCGAGTTATGGTGGTGTCGTGGAGTCAGCTCCATGGTATCTTATCCAGGCCTTAAGTAGCCTACGTGCAGCAGATGGACGTATCTTAGTAGAAGGCCTGTACGAGGATGTTCAAGAGCCAAATAAACGAGAGCTAGCCTTGGTGGATACTTACGCCCAACGCAATCCAGAGGAAATTAGTCGCATTTATGGTTTGGAATTACCTCTCTTACAAGAGGATCGTGCAGCCTTTCTAAAACGGTTCTTTTTCGAGCCAGCCCTTAATATCGAAGGGATTCAGTCAGGTTATCAAGGGCAAGGGGTTAAAACGATTTTGCCAGCAGAAGCCAGTGCTAAGTTAGAAGTTCGTTTGGTTCCTGGCTTAGAACCGCATGATGTTCTGGAAAAAATTCGGAAACAGCTAGACAAAAATGGCTTTGATAAGGTAGAATTATACTATACCTTGGGAGAGATGAGTTATCGAAGCGATATGAGCGCGCCGGCCATTCTCAATGTGATCGAGTTGGCCAAGAAATTCTATCCACAGGGCGTTTCAGTCTTGCCGACCACAGCGGGGACAGGACCTATGCATACGGTCTTTGATGCCTTAGAGGTACCCATGGTGGCCTTCGGTCTAGGAAATGCCAATAGCCGAGACCATGGTGGAGATGAAAACGTGCGAATCGCCGATTACTACACCCATATTGAATTAGTAGAGGAGCTGATTAGAAGCTATGAGTAGAGATATTATCAAGTTAGATCAGATCGATGTGACTTTTCACCAAAAGAAGAGAACCATCACAGCGGTCAAGGATGTGACCATTCACATCCAAGAAGGGGATATCTACGGAATCGTTGGATATTCTGGAGCAGGGAAATCAACCCTTGTACGGGTGATTAACCTCTTGCAAAAACCATCTGCAGGGAAAATCACCATTGATGACGATGTGATTTTTGACGGTAAGGTCACTTTGACGGCGGAGCAGTTACGTCGGAAACGTCAAGATATCGGGATGATTTTCCAACACTTTAATCTTATGAGCCAGAAAACGGCCGAGGAGAATGTGGCCTTTGCCCTTAAACATTCTGGACTCAGCAAGGAAGAAAAGAAAGCTAAAGTAGCCAAGTTGTTGGACTTGGTTGGCTTGGCGGATCGTGCTGAAAACTACCCTTCACAACTATCAGGAGGGCAAAAACAGCGTGTGGCTATTGCGCGTGCCTTGGCCAATGATCCAAAAATCTTGATTTCAGATGAGTCAACTTCTGCCCTTGACCCTAAGACAACCAAGCAGATTTTGGCCTTGTTGCAAGATTTGAACCAAAAATTAGGCTTGACTGTTGTCTTGATTACGCATGAAATGCAGATTGTCAAAGATATTGCTAACCGTGTGGCGGTCATGCAGGATGGCCGTTTGATTGAAGAGGGTAGTGTCCTTGAAATCTTCTCAGACCCTAAACAACCTTTGACCCAAGACTTCATCTCTACTGCAACAGGTATTGACGAAGCCATGGTTAAGATTGAGAAGCAAGAAATCGTAGAACATTTATCTGAGAATAGTATTTTAGTGCAGCTCAAGTATGCAGGGGCTTCGACAGACGAACCACTTTTGAATGAATTGTACAAGCGTTACCAAGTAACGGCCAATATCCTCTATGGAAATATCGAAATTCTCGATGGCACTCCTGTTGGAGAATTGGTGGTGGTCTTGTCAGGTGAAAAAGCAGCGCTAGTAGGTGCTCAAGATGCCATTCGTCAGGCTGGTGTGCAGTTAAAAGTATTGAAGGGAGGACAGTAAGATGACAGAGTTGATTCAAACTTATCTACCAAATGTCTATAAGATGGGCTGGGCTGGTCAGGCAGGCTGGGGAACAGCCATCTACCTAACCCTCTATATGACAGTTCTTTCCTTTATCATTGGAGGTTTCTTAGGACTAGTGGCAGGTCTTTTCCTCGTCTTGACAGCGCCAGGTGGTGTCTTGGAAAATAAGGTTATCTTTTGGATTTTAGACAAGATTACCTCTATTTTCCGTGCGGTTCCCTTTATTATCCTCTTGGCAATCATGTCGCCACTGTCTCACTTGATTGTCAAGACTAGTATCGGACCCAATGCAGCCCTTGTTCCACTTTCTTTTGCGGTCTTTGCCTTCTTTGCCCGTCAGGTGCAGGTTGTCTTGGCTGAGCTAGATGGTGGTGTTATTGAAGCGGCGCAGGCCAGTGGAGCGACTTTCTGGGATATCGTGGGTGTTTACCTATCAGAAGGTTTGCCAGATTTGATTCGTGTGACGACAGTGACCTTGATTTCCCTTGTTGGAGAAACAGCCATGGCGGGAGCGGTTGGTGCTGGTGGTATCGGTAACGTAGCCATCGCTTATGGCTTCAACCGTTACAATCACGATGTGACCATCTTGGCGACCATCATTATCATCTTGATTATCTTTACGATCCAGTTCTTGGGAGATTTCTTGACCAAGAAATTAAGTCATAAATAAAAAGAGCCGAAGGGCTCTTTTTTAGTGATTAGATCTTGTGTGTAAGCTTTTTACTAATAACTTGCCCAATAACAGCTCCCATCAAGGCACCTAGGAGGATGCTCGAAACAAAGAGAAGGATTTTGTCCAACTCTGGAGCGACCATGATACGGTCAATGTATTCTTGGGATTTCCCACGCGCAAGTAAGGTGGCCACGTAAGCATTGGGACGGATCCACATGAGGAGGATGGGACCACTTGTGCTAAAAGCAAAAACGAGGAAGGAGAGGGTGTTTTTGATTCGATCTTTGTAGTTTCCGAGACGAGCGATGGCATCTGCTGCAAGACCACAGGCGAGTCCTGGGAGAAAGGCACCAGCGCCATGTTTGCTCGCTAGGAAGAAAAGTGCCATAAAAAGTCCTAGAGTGGTGATAGCACCAAAACGAGGGACCTTCGTCAAAAGAAGCATGTAGACACTGCCACCGACAAGGGCAGCAAAGGCAGGTGCGTAGAACATATTACCTGTTTGGTCGACCAGGTGTCCTAGGAAGACTCCAATCCCTACACAGAGGAAATAAAGGACGACGGCTAAGAGGGTGGTTAAGATATTTTTCTTCATGAGAATCTCCTTGATGCGAATTAACAAAACCAATTGTATCACGCTTTTTGAGGATTGTAAATGGGAGTTCTATATTTTTGAAAACGCTTGAAATATGATATAATAGTTACATCGTTAGTTTAAGGAGAGTAGCATGGGAAAGTTTCTAGAATTCGTCTTTAATCGTATCTTTTTGGGAATGATTGCGACGGCTTATTTCTGGCTATTAACACTAGCAGGAGGAGTGATCTTTGGTTTGGCCCCAGCTAGTGCTACCCTGATGAGTTTGTATGCGGAGCATGGTTATACCTATCGAGCCTACCATTTGAAGGAAGCTTGGGAATTGTATAAGAGCAATTTTGTCAAGAGTAATCTGGCTTTCTATAGTTTCGTGTTTGTGGATCTTGTCCTAGTTTATGGTTTGTATCTTCTAGTTCAATTGCCCCACCAGACGATTTTCCACCTCTTGGCGACCGTTCTCAATGTCCTTGTAGTTGCTCTTGTCTTTCTAGCCTATACTGTGTCCTTGAAACTTCAGGTGTACTTTGATTTATCCTACCAAAATACCTTGAAACTGTCCCTTATCGGGATTTTTATGAGCTTACCTGCGATTGCCAAGGTTTTACTCGGGTCCGCTCTCATTTTAGGAGTTGGTTATTATATGCCTGCCTTGCTCTTTTTTGTAGGAATTGGAATGTGGCATTTCTTTATCAGTGATATGTTGGAACCTATTTATGAAAGTATCCATGAAAAATTGGCGACAAAATAGAATGAAGCAGTTTTGGCTTCACTCTCTTTTACGGATTTATAGTTTGGTTATGATCGTGGTCATTGCCAGTTTTGCGATTATGCTATCGTATGCTGACTGGGACTCGCGTGAGAAGGAGGCCCAACGGGTTGCAGAACGTGTGACCACTCGGACAGTGAGTGAAGTGGAATACTATCACAGAGAGTCAACCCGACTTGCTCAGTCTTTGGTTGAAAATCAGGCCCGCATCGAAGGAATTTACAAGTATTTCAGTCTCAGCACACCAGACTACTTCTATTGGCAATTAGAGCGTAAAACTTCGCCTTATATCTCTGTTTCTCTGTATGAAAATATTGATGATCTCTATGTTCGGAATGATTTTGTGACTGGAGTGGCTATTGTTCTTCAGGACTACAAGGAAGTCTATGTTTCGACTAGAGAAAAACGCAGTGGAGAGAAAATTCCTGCGGAGGATTTTAAGCCAACAGCCAATAGTTTTGCCATTCCTGTTTCCGATCCTGTGTCTGACAAGGATTTAGGAGTGATTTATATCTCCCTATCCCCAGATGTTTTACATGGCGCTATTGACAATACAAGGGGCCATATCCCAATGGCTGTAACAGTAACTTCGCCTTTTGAGACTGAGATGTTCCATATTGGGGAGAAGGTCTCAGCCGAGCGAGAAAACTGGTTTGTAGGTGTCACCTCTCACGGTTATCAGGTTCGAGTTGCTGTTCCTAAAAATTTTGTTCTTACAGGAACTTTGACGAGTTCAGCTGTCATTATTGGGCTAAGTATTCTCTTTATCATCATTTTGTACGTGACCCTTAGACAGACTTTTTCAAATTACCAAAAGCAGGTCGTAGACCTAGTAGATTCGATCGAGGTGATTGCTCAAGGGGAAGAAGGCCTTCGAATCGATACCTCTGAAAAAGACCAAGAGTTGCTTCTCATTGCAGAAACAACCAATGATATGTTGAATCGCCTGGAAAAAAATATCCATGATATCTATCAACTAGAGCTCAGCCAAAAAGATGCCAATATGCGAGCCCTGCAGGCTCAAATCAATCCTCACTTTATGTACAATACTCTAGAGTTTTTACGGATGTATGCCGTCATGCAAAGTCAGGATGAACTGGCAGATATTATCTATGAATTTAGCAGCTTGTTACGCAACAATATCTCTGACGAGCGGGAAACGACCTTGAAGCAGGAGTTGGAATTTTGCCGAAAATATAGCTATCTCTGTATGGTGCGTTATCCTAAATCCATTGCCTATGGTTTCAAGATTGCACCAGAATTGGAAGAAATGAGGATTCCAAAATTTACACTCCAACCATTAGTAGAAAACTACTTTGCCCATGGTGTTGACCATCGCAGAACGGATAATGTCATCAGTATCAAAGCCTTGAAGGGCCAAGGCTTCGTTGAAATCCTAGTGGAAGACAATGGTCGGGGAATGCCCGCTGAGAAACTAGCTAGCTTGCAAGAAAAATTAGCTCAGCGAAGTTTTGAACACGAGGCAAGCTATAGTGGAGAGCGGCAATCAATTGGAATAGTAAATGTACACGAACGCTTTGTTCTCTACTTTGGGGATCGCTACCAAATCAGTGTAGAGTCAGCTGAGCAAGAGGGGGTTCGTTACCATATCACTATCCAGGATGAATAGAAAGGGTAGAAATGTATAAAGTTTTATTAGTAGACGATGAGTACATGGTGACAGAGGGGCTCAAGCGATTAATCCCCTTTGAAAAATGGGATATGCAAGTCGTCGCAACAGCTAATCACGCAGATGATGCTTTGGACTATGTTAAGAAAAATCCAGTAGATGTGGTCATTTCCGATGTCAACATGCCAGATAAGACCGGACTTGAGATGATTAGGGAAATGAAAGAGCTACTTCCAGATACCTATTATATCTTGCTGTCTGGTTATCAGGAGTTTGACTACGTCAAAAAAGCCATGAACCTTAGTGTCGTGGATTATCTGGTCAAGCCAGTAGACAAGGTGGAGTTGGGCAATTTATTAGAAAAGATTGCGCAGCAGCTTCAGGAAAAGGTGGAGCAAAGTCAGACCCTCAGTCAAGAATTGGATGAGACAGGATTTACGAACTACCTGTCAGGTAAAGACAGCTGGTGGATTGGTCTATCCAAGGAAAAGCAGGGGTCTTTTACCATTCCTTACTATGTTTTGGGGCAAGACTGGCAGATTTTCATCTCTGATCAACCGCTAGATGGCATCGTCGTGACACCATTTGAAGCACCCTACCAGCAGTCCTTTGAGAATTGGAAGATCAACGCTGAAAAAGCCCTCTTCTACGGTTCTGTTAATCTAGAAAAATCCGAAAGTTTGTTTGCTTATTACGAGCCGATTTATCGGGTGATTATCCAAGGGAATATCAATCAAATCATCGAGGAATTAACCCTGCTAGAGAAGATCGTTTTGAAGAATACCCCGCGCGTGGCTATCACGAAGCAGCTCTTTACCCAGTTTGTCATGGATGTCTTTCATTTATTTGAACACCTAAAAGCAGATGATATGACCGAGATAGTCAAAGCTATCCATGCCATTAACACCTTTGAAGAATTGGTTGCCTATATCAAAGAAACCTTGACCAAGTTCTTTGGCCAGTACCGCATGAATGAAAATGTGGTGAGCGTGCTGGAGGTGATTGGGCGTGATTATCAGAAAGAGCTCTCACTTAAGGATATTAGCAAGGATCTCTTTATCAATCCTGTCTATCTCGGTCAGCTGATCAAGAGGGAAACCAACTCAACCTTTGCGGAATTGCTCAATAAACAGCGAATTAAGGCAGCGCAGCAACTCTTACTTTCGACCAGTGATAGTATCGAAGATATTTGCTATGCAGTTGGCTACAGTAATGTTGGATATTTCTACAAGGTTTTCCGTAAATTGTGCGGAAAATCACCGAAAGCTTATCGGAAACAAGTTGAAACTAGCTTGTAAAAGTTGTATTCCTGTACAAAAAATGCTATAATGTTCAAAATATCTTATGGAGGAAAATATGAAAAAGAATCCTATTTATCTTTGGGTTTTGTTAGTCCTATCAGCCCTCATTTCATCTATGTCATTATTTGGAATCTTGAGTCCATTGCCAAGTAAAGATGTGCTTCGTGCTAGCCTGGCGAATAGCGGGACGCTTACTGCTCAGCAATTAGAAGACACAGTCAACTATACTTACCAAGTAACAGCGTCATCGCACTCTATTTTTAATACGTTGTTGATTGTCTTATCTGCAATTTTAGTTGTAGTAGCCTTTGTATTTCTCCTACGTAAAAATGTGCAATTCGCAAACTATGCTTATATTGGCTATGTTCTACTAGCGATTGTTGGTTTGGTTTATAGCTATATGAACGTTCAAGATGCGGTTCAATTAATCAAAGATTCTACCCTCGGCCTAGGAATGGGAGCATTTGCACAAGGAACGAATATTTTGTTCATCATTATCAATGTTCTCTTTTTAGCCTTAGTCTTTTACAAGATGTGGCGCCAACAAAAAGATTTGGCCGAAGAAGTCGAAGCAGAAGAAGTTGCCTAAGTATTGACAAAAAAGAACTATCAAGTTACAATCTTGGTAGTTCTTTTTAAATCGTAAACAAAAAATAGAGGTCAACATGAAAAAAATATCCCTAGTGTATATCAGTCTGAGTGGGAATACAGAGAGTTTTGTAACCCGACTCAAGGACTATCTCTTGTCTCAGTATGAGGGAATTGAGGTCCAAAAAATCCATATCAAGGATTTGGTCAAGGAAGGCCAAGAATTCTTTGAAATGGAGCATCCCTATGTCGCTTTCTTGCCGACCTATCTGGAAGGTGGAAATGGTGTCGATAACGGCGATGTTGAGATTCTAACGACTCCAGTGGGCGACTTTATCGCCTATGGAGACAATGCTAGTAAGTGTTTTGGGGTAGTGGGTTCCGGTAACCGCAATTTTAACAATCAATACTGCCTAACAGCCAAGCAGTATAGCCAGCGCTTTGGCTTCCCGGTCCTAGCAGACTTTGAAATGCGTGGTATGCTGGGAGATATTAAAAAAGTCGCAGCGATTATCGCGGACTTGTATGAGTTAGAGACAGAAAAATAAAGTAGTTCTGAGGGGCAGTTGAGATTTTCAACTGCTTTTCGTGTATGCAAAAAGCACCCCGTAAGGGTGCCATTTTATAAACTATCCTGCTTTTCCGATGGCAAGTGCATAGATAAAGAAAATAGCAAAGCCAAAGAGGAAAATCAATCCTGCGATAGCGAGGAGTTTTAGCTAAGAAGGAAGATTTTTATTCTCACGTGTCACCAATACATAGTTCAAAAGAGCGAAGAATGGTGTTGTCAGGAAAGAACCGATCATGGCGAAGCGAAGCATGGTGGAAACTTGACCAGCAAAGAATTTAATGATGACGATACCAATGATAGCGGTAATGGTCATCCAGATGTTCACAGATTTGCGAGTATCCTCTTTTTGACGAATCAAGAGTCGCAGCGATTCCTGATTGACACGAGAGTAACCATCAATAACGGTTATGACCGTTCCAAAGATACAAAGAAAGGCGATAAAGGTAATCAAATAACGGGACCATTCTCCAAGAACAGAGGCATACATACCCACAAATTGAGAAATGTACTTGGCTGAAGTGGCTTCAACTGCCTGCCCGGTAGGATACTGAATAAGTACTCCTATTTTTGAATTTTCAGAATAATCTGAATAGATAGCTACTATTCTACAAAAAACTTAAAGGAAATGCAAGAACATTTTGAAAAAATACAGAAAATTACAGAAAACTTTACATGCATTAATGAAATTTCTCCAAGGGAAATATGGTAATCCTAAAAAATCCGAGAAGAAAGCTTCTCGGATTTTGATTATTTCAATTGATCTGTAACGTCTTTTGAGAGCAACATTCCCAGATGGTAAGTTTTATTGATATGTGCAATGACATCATTGATATTTTCAGTCGTGTGAATTTTCTCTTTGATGTCAGACCTAAATGTCTCATCCTTCAAGAGTTGCTCTTGGTAGAGTCTTTGAAGTCTTTCCTTCTCGTACTTATTGAGCAGAAAAAGGAAAACCAAGCTAAGTACAACGAGGATATAAGCATATTGGTTCATAGGAAATCTCCCAGTGTGATAAATAAATAGTAGTGAATAGATCGAATTAGTAAAGTGCCAAGCCAAATCACCATAGTTACGACGTCATGGCCTCTAAATCGATTATATTTAGGGGCCATGACTAGTGAAGCGCCTAGCCAAAGTCCGAATAGGATTTGGCGTTAGTTACTTAGATTGCTCCGCAATCAAGTAACTTTGGCGATTTACATCTTCTCCGGCGCTTCTACTCCGAGCAAACGAAGAGCTTCTTTGAGGACGACTGCGGTTGCGTAGCTGAGGGCTAGACGACTGTCGCGCTCAGGACTTTCATCTAGGATACGTGTATGTGCATAATATTTGTTAAAGGCTTGAGCCAGACTAATCGCAAATTTCGCAATGATAGAAGGTTCAAAGTTATCTGCTGCACGATTGATAATACGTGGGAAGTCTTGGAGTAGTTTAATGATTTCCCAGCTCTCAGCATCGTTCAAGCTGTAGTTGCCAGCTGCATCTGGTTTGAAATCGGCTTTGCGCAAGATAGATTGGATACGAGCGTAGGCGTATTGAACGTAAGGTCCAGTTTCTCCTTCAAAGGATACCATAGCTTCAAGGTCGAAGTCATATCCATTTGTACGGTCGGTCTTAAGATCATAGAACTTGATAGCCCCAACTCCAACAGCGTGGGCAACTTGGTCTTTATTTTCTAACTCAGGATTTTTCGCTTCGATTTGGGCCTTGGCACGACTAACAGCCTCTGCAATAGTAGGCTCTAGCAAGATGACATTTCCTTTACGAGTAGAGAGTTTTTTCCCTTCTTTTGTTACCAATCCAAACGGAACATGGACAATGTCTTGGCTCCAATCGTAGCCCATCTCTTGTAGTACTGCCTTGAGTTGTTTGAAGTGGGCAGATTGCTCTTGACCAACAACATAGATGGATTTTGCAAATTGGTATTCGTTTTTACGGTAAAGGGCTGCAGCCAAGTCACGTGTGATATAGAGAGTTGCACCATCAGATTTTTTGATAAGGGCTGGGTGTTCAATTCCATATTTCTCAAGATTGACAACTTGGGCTCCCTCTGACTCAACAAGAAGTCCTTTTTCAGCGAGAATGTCTACAACAGCATCCATCTTATCATTGTAAAAAGCTTCCCCGTTGTAGCTGTCAAATTTGACTTGCAATTCATTGTAAAGGCGGTTGAATTCCACTAAACTTTCATCACGGAACCATTGCCAGAGAGCGAGAGCTTCCTCATCTCCATTTTCCAGTTTGCGGAACCATTCGCGTGCTTCTTCATCCAAGCTAGGATCTTTTTCAGCTTCAGCATTGATGCGAACGTAGAGTTTAAGAAGTTCATCGATTGGATGCGCTTTAACGGCTTCCTCATTTCCCCATTTCTTGTAGGCAACGATCAACATTCCAAACTGTTTGCCCCAGTCTCCTAGGTGGTTGACCTTGACCGTTTGATAACCGATTTTTTGGAAAATATGTGACAAGCTATCTCCGATAACCGTTGAGCGCAGGTGACCAATAGAGAATGGTTTTGCGATATTAGGACTAGACATGTCGATAACGATATTTTCTTGCTTGCCAATGGTTTGGTCGGCATAGTGCTCTTTTTCAGTGATAACATCCTTTAATACCTGAGCCGAAATAGCAGATTTATCGAGGAAAAAGTTGACGTAAGGTCCAGTAGCGACAACCTTTTCAAAGGCTTGACTATTGATTTTTTCAGCAATATCTGCTGCAATCATTTGCGGAGCTTTACGCTCGACCTTTGCTAGAGAAAAGGCAGGGAAGGCGATGTCTCCCATTTCTGAGTTTTTAGGTGTTTCCAGCAAATTTAAAATAGCCTCTTGGTCCAGGCTATCAATGACGCTAGCCAACTCGCTAGCAATCAATTCTTTTGTATTCATAAGGGCTCCTTTTGGGCTTTTTTACTATTTTAACACAATTTACTACATTTTTTGAGAAAGAAAAGAATTTTTTTGAATTATCTATTTTTTTTGGTATAATGTAGTTATAAAATAAATGTAAAACTTGTTATAAATATTCACTTAAGAGGATAATATGAGAAAAAGAGAACGGCATCAATTGATTAAAAAGATGATCACCGAAGAAAAACTTGGGACACAAAAAGAGATTCAAGATCGTTTAGAAGCTCGTAATGTTTATGTGACACAAACGACTTTGTCACGTGATTTGCGTGAAATCGGCTTGACCAAGGTTAAGAAAAATGATATGGTGTATTATGTACTAGCAAATGAGACAGATAAGATTGATTTAGTTGAGTTTTTGTCTCATCATTTAGAAGGAGTTGCAAGAGCAGAGTTTACCTTGGTACTGCATACCAAACTTGGGGAAGCTGCAGTCTTAGCAAACATTGTAGATGCAAACAAGGATGAATGGATTTTAGGAACGGTTGCTGGTGCTAATACCTTATTGGTTATTTGTCGAGACCAGCACGTTGCCAAGCTGATGGAAGATCGTTTGCTAGATTTGATGAAAGATAAATAAGGTCTTGGGAGTTGCTCTCAAGACTTATTTTTAGCAAGGAGAGACGGAAAATGGCAACAGAAAAGCTATCACCCGGCATGCAACAGTATGTGGATATTAAGAAACAATACCCAGATGCTTTTTTGCTTTTTCGAATGGGTGATTTTTACGAGTTGTTTTATGAAGATGCAATTAATGCAGCACAGATTTTAGAGATTTCCTTAACGAGTCGGAATAAAAATGCAGAAAATCCGATACCCATGGCGGGTGTCCCCTATCATTCTGCCCAGCAGTATATCGATGTTCTGATTGAGCAGGGCTATAAGGTAGCCATAGCCGAGCAGATGGAAGATCCCAAACAAGCAGTTGGTGTTGTCAAGCGAGAGGTGGTCCAGGTCATCACACCTGGAACGGTCGTTGATAGCAGTAAGCCGGATAGTCAGAATAATTTCTTGGTTGCTATAGACCGTGATGGCAATCAATTTGGTCTGGCTTATATGGATCTGGTGACGGGTGATTTTTATGTGACAGGTCTTTTAGATTTCACGCTGGTTTGTGGGGAAATCCGTAACCTCAAGGCTCGAGAAGTGGTGCTGGGTTATGACTTGTCTGAGGAAGAAGAACAAATCCTCAGCCGTCAGATGAATTTGGTGCTTTCTTATGAGAAAGAAGGCTTTGAGGACCTTCATTTACTAGATCCACGATTGGCAGCTGTGGAGCAAGCAGCAGCTAGTAAGCTACTCCAGTATATTCATCGGACCCAGATGCGGGAATTGAACCACCTCAAACCAGTTATCCGCTATGAAATCAAAGATTTCTTGCAGATGGATTATGCGACCAAGGCTAGTCTGGATTTGGTTGAGAATGCCCGTTCAGGTAAGAAGCAAGGCAGTCTTTTCTGGCTTTTGGATGAAACCAAAACGGCTATGGGGATGCGTCTCTTGCGTTCTTGGATTCATCGTCCCTTGATTGATAAGGAGCGAATCGTCCAACGTCAAGAGGTGGTGCAGGTCTTTCTTGACCACTTCTTTGAGCGTAGCGATTTGACAGACAGTCTCAAGGGTGTTTATGATATCGAACGTTTGGCTAGTCGGGTTTCTTTTGGCAAGACCAATCCCAAGGATCTCTTGCAATTGGCGACTACCTTATCTAGTGTGCCACGGATTCGTGCGATTTTAGAGGGAATGGAGCAGCCTGCTTTAGCTTATCTCATCGCACAGTTGGATGCCATTCCAGAGTTAGAGAGTTTGATTAGCACAGCGATTGCCCCTGAAGCCCCTCACGTGATTACGGAAGGTGGTATTATTCGGACGGGATTTGATGAGACCTTGGATAAATACCGTCGTGTCCTCAGAGAAGGGACTAGCTGGATTGCTGAGATTGAGGCTAAGGAGCGGGAAAACTCTGGTATCAGCACGCTTAAGATTGACTACAATAAAAAGGACGGCTACTATTTCCATGTGACCAATTCGCAACTGGGAAATGTGCCATCCCACTTTTTCCGCAAGGCGACACTGAAAAACTCAGAACGCTTTGGGACCGAGGAATTAGCTCGTATCGAGGGGGATATGTTGGAGGCACGTGAGAAGTCAGCCAACCTAGAATATGAAATCTTTATGCGTATCCGTGAGGAAGTCAGCAAGTACATCCAGCGTTTGCAGGCTCTAGCCCAAGGAATTGCGACGGTTGATGTCTTGCAAAGTCTCGCAGTTGTGGCTGAAACCCAGCATTTGATCAGACCTGAGTTTGGAGAGGATTCACAAATAGATATCCAAAAAGGGCGCCATGCTGTCGTCGAAAAGGTCATGGGAGCTCAGACCTATATTCCAAACAGTATCCAGATGTCAGAAGATACCAGCATTCAACTGATTACGGGACCCAACATGAGCGGGAAGTCCACCTATATGCGCCAACTAGCCATGATGGCGGTTATGGCCCAGCTAGGCTCGTATGTGCCGGCAGAAAGCGCCCATTTGCCTATCTTCGATGCTATCTTTACCCGTATCGGAGCAGCAGATGACTTGGTTTCAGGTCAATCAACCTTCATGGTAGAGATGATGGAGGCCAACAATGCCATTTCGCATGCGACCAAGGATTCCTTGATTGTCTTTGATGAATTGGGACGCGGAACTGCAACTTATGACGGAATGGCTCTTGCCCAGTCCATCATCGAATACATTCATGAACATATCGGAGCCAAAACCCTCTTTGCGACCCACTACCATGAGTTGACAAGTCTGGAGTCCAGTTTGGAACACTTGGTTAATGTCCATGTGGCAACCTTAGAACAGGATGGACAGGTCACCTTCCTTCACAAGATCGAACCAGGACCAGCTGACAAATCCTATGGTATCCACGTTGCTAAGATTGCTGGTTTACCAGCAGAACTTTTAGCAAGGGCGGATAAGATATTGACTCAACTGGAGAATCAAGGGACGGAAAGTCCTGTTCCGATGAGAGAAACAAGTGCTGTTACTGAACAGCTGTCACTCTTTGATGCGCCTGAAGAACATCCTATCCTAGCAGAATTAGCACAACTGGATGTGTACAACATAACACCTATGCAGGCTATGAATGTCTTAGTCGAGTTCAAACAAAAGTTATAAAAAGAGCCCACTCATGTGTTTGTGAGTGGGATTTTTTTCTATTATTTTTTATGAGCCAAGAGTTGATTAATGTGGTCTACTTTTTTTGCTTCTCTTTTATAGAGAATAACCCAGATGATAAGGTAGACGATCGCAAACTCTGGAATGAGCTGGAGATAGAAGGTCCAGTGGAAGGGGAACCAACCAGCCAGAGTCGCTAGTGGGACAAAGCCAGCCAGCATGAGGAAGAAATGGGAAAGTGTTGCACGGAGTAAGCTCCAGTCACGGCTGAATAAGCGACTGCCAAAGCTAAAGAGAACGCCGATAGCTGACCAGATGATCATGCAGTAGAGCAAGACTAGAGCACCGTGAATCTGATGTTGAGCCATCGCTTGGCCGATAAGAGACTCGGGGCTCAGCGGGGCATAGGTATTTGGTGCATAAATGAGTGAAAAAAGGATAGAGAGGATGAGGCCGATAAGTACACCAGCTGCTGCATCGTGAAAGATTTGTTTTTTCATAGTTCTAATTTCTCCTTGATGGTTTTTAGGTAACGGCGTGAAGAGTAGGTGAAGCTTTCATTTTTTAAGAAAATTTCAACCAGACCGTTGGGCGTGAGCTTGAGATGAGAGATCGAGTCGATATTGACGATTTCTGATTGGGAAATTTGGATAAAAGTGGTCGGCAGAATGTCAAGAACTTGATAGAGACGCGAATCAATGGTATAGGTCTGAGATGCAGTTTCTGCTAGAACCTTGCGATTCTCGATATAGAAGCGTTGTATCTTACAAATCTTAACTAGATAGACCTGATCATCAATCTTTCCTTTGATTGTTTCTTTTTGGTCAAGATTTTCTGCGAACTCGATGACTTTCTGGACTTTTTCAGTTGATTTAGGTGCTTGGACAATCAGCTTTTCCTCCTCGTAAGTCTCCTTAATCTGTAGTTCTACTTTCATAAACTTCCCTCCTTTTCAGTTATACAAGGTTGTGATCACTTCCTGTACACCTTTATTAAACACTATTTTACGACCCATGGCAAGAGCTTTTGTCTATGTGGAGAGATTTGGAGTCTATGTGGTATTTGCTTTTTCTGGTAGCATCTGAAATATGGTATAATAGCACTAATCAATTTCTAGGAAAATAGATACAGAAAGGGGCTGAAAGATGTCTCATATTATTGAATTGCCAGAGGTGCTGGCAAACCAAATCGCGGCAGGAGAAGTGATTGAACGTCCTGCCAGTGTGGTCAAAGAATTGGTAGAAAATGCCATTGACGCGGGTTCTAGCCAGATTATCATTGAGATCGAGGAATCCGGTCTCAAGAAAATCCAAATCACCGATAATGGTCATGGAATTGCCCACGATGAGGTGGAATTGGCCTTGCGTCGACATGCGACCAGTAAGATAAAAAATCAAGCAGACCTCTTTCGGATTCGGACGCTTGGTTTTCGTGGGGAAGCCCTGCCCTCTATCGCTTCTGTCAGTGTCTTGACTCTGTTGACGGCGGTGGGTGGTGCGAGTCATGGGACCAAGCTCGTTGCGCGTGGGGGAGAAGTCGAAGAAATTATCCCAGCGACAAGTCCTGTGGGGACCAAGGTTTGTGTGGAGGACCTCTTTTTCAATACACCTGCCCGACTCAAGTATATGAAGAGCCAGCAAGCGGAGCTGTCTCATATCATTGATATTGTCAACCGTCTGGGATTGGCTCATCCTGAGATTTCCTTCAGTTTGATTAGTGATGGCAAGGAAATGACGCGGACAGCAGGGACTGGTCAACTGCGTCAAGCCATCGCAGGAATTTATGGTTTGGCGAGTGCAAAGAAGATGATAGCCATTGAGAATTCGGATTTAGACTTTGAAATTACAGGTTTTGTGTCTCTGCCTGAGTTGACTCGAGCTAATCGCAACTATATCAGCCTCTTCATCAATGGCCGTTATATCAAGAACTTCTTGCTCAATCGCGCTATTCTTGACGGTTATGGAAGCAAGCTTATGGTAGGTCGCTTTCCACTGGCTGTCATTCACATCCATATCGACCCCTATCTAGCTGATGTCAATGTGCATCCAACCAAGCAAGAAGTGCGGATTTCTAAGGAAAGAGAACTGATGGCGCTGGTTTCAGAAGCTATTTCAAATAGTCTCAAGGAACAAGCCTTGATTCCTGATGCTTTAGAAAATCTGGCCAAATCTACTGTGCGTAATCGTCAAAAGGTAGAGCAGACTATTCTTCCACTCAAAGAAAACACACTCTACTATGAACAAACAGAAGTAACAAGACCAACTCAAGTTGAGGTTTCAGACCATCAAGTAGACTTGACTGAAGAAAGACAGGATTTAACCCTGTTTGCCAAGGAAACATTGGACCAGCTGACTAAGCAGACAAAACTCCATTTTGCAGAGAGAAAACCTGTCAGCTATGACCAACTAGACCACCCAGAGTTAGACCTTGCCAGTCTCGATAAGGCCTATGACAAGCTGGAGCGAGAAGAATCGTCAAGCTTCCCAGAGTTGGAATTTTTCGGGCAAATGCACGGGACCTATCTCTTTGCCCAAGGTCGAGATGGACTCTATATCATTGACCAGCATGCGGCTCAGGAACGGGTTAAGTACGAGGAATACCGTGAAAGCATTGGCAATGTTGATCAGAGCCAGCAACAACTCCTAGTGCCCTATATCTTTGAATTTCCTGCGGATGATGCCCTTCGTCTCAAGGAAAGAATGCCTCTTTTAGAGGAAGTGGGTGTCTTTCTAGCAGAGTACGGGGAAAATCAATTTATCCTGCGTGAACATCCTATTTGGATGGCAGAAGAAGAGATTGAGTCAGGCATCTATGAAATGTGCGACATGCTACTCTTGACCAAGGAAGTTTCGATCAAGAAATACCGAGCAGAGCTGGCTATCATGATGTCCTGCAAGCGGTCTATCAAGGCAAATCATCGTATCGATGACCACTCAGCCAGACAGCTTCTTTATCAGCTTTCTCAATGTGACAATCCCTATAACTGTCCTCATGGACGTCCCGTTTTGGTGCATTTTACCAAGTCAGATATGGAAAAAATGTTCCGACGCATTCAGGAAAATCACACCAGTCTTCGTGAGTTGGGGAAATATTAAGAACACAAAAAGCCTTTGTTTTTTCCAAACAAGGCTTTTTAGCTTTTCTATGGTGGGAATTTTGAATGGACATGGCAACTTGCCATGAGGTTTACACTTGCTTGACAAGATCAGTTCTAAAAAATATTGCGAAAACGGAATTAGGTGATTCAAGGTTTTCTAGAGTCATCTTTGTCAGAAGGATTCTCAAGACCAATCACTTTATCAAGATAACGTTGTTTGGTTTTGAGAGTCTTGTTGATCGCAATTGCTGAAGCAATCAAAAGAACGAAGGTCAGCCAAATCCAGGCGGTGAATTCGGCTGGGAAACTAGAACCGGCTAAAACGAGATAGATAGCCAGAGCTAAGACGAAAATATAAATCACTTGCCAGAGGCCATAGGATTTAGCCTCTTTATAGTATTTGTCCTTGCCTTCTTCCAAGATCACTGCTGTGGAACCTTTTTCAGAATTTTCATCCAGTAGTAGATAGTCAGTTGTTACTTGGAAAATCTTGCTTAATTCAATGATTTTTTCGATTTCTGGAAGGACTTGACCAGACTCCCATTTTGAGATGCTTTGCCGAGAAACATTGATTTGTTCTGCTAGCTTTTCCTGGGACCAACCTTTTTTCTTTCTGAGTTCAAATAGTTTTTCTGCGAGTTTCATCATTCTATCCTCCTTTTTCTACTTCTATCCTAACAATTTTTACTTATAATGAGAATACAATCTCCTGTACTATTTGTCAACCAGAGGTTGCACCTTTTGTTGCAGTCTGTCTTGGGGAAATATGGTATACTAGATAGGCAAAATAATGGAGAAAAAACTATGTACGAATATCTAAAAGGAATCATTTCCAAAATCACTGCTAAATATATCGTTCTTGAGGCCAATGGTGTCGGCTATATCTTGCATGTAGCCAATCCTTATGCTTACTCAGGTCAGGTTAATCAAGAAACTCAGATTTATGTGCACCAAGTTGTCCGTGAGGATGCCCATCTGCTTTACGGCTTTCGCTCAGAAGATGAGAAGAAGCTCTTTCTTAGTCTGATTTCGGTTTCTGGGATTGGTCCTGTGTCAGCTCTTGCTATTATTGCTGCCGATGACAATGCTGGCTTGGTTCAGGCGATTGAAACTAAGAACATCACCTACTTGACTAAGTTCCCTAAAATCGGTAAGAAAACGGCCCAGCAGATGGTGCTGGACTTGGAAGGCAAGGTAGTTGTGGCTAGTGATGACCTTCCTGCCAAAGTCGCAGTACAAGCCTGTGCTGAAAACCAAGAACTGGAAGAAGCCATGGAAGCCATGTTGGCACTGGGCTACAAGGCGACTGAGCTCAAGAAAATCAAGAAATTCTTTGAAGGAACAACAGATACAGCTGAGAACTATATCAAGTCGGCCCTTAAGATGTTGGTCAAATAGGAGATTTTTATGACAAAACGCTGTGGTTGGGTTAAAATGAACAACCCATTATATGTGGCCTATCATGATGAAGAGTGGGGCCAACCCCTCCATGATGACCAAGCACTTTTTGAGTTGCTTTGCATGGAAACCTATCAGGCTGGTCTTTCTTGGGAAACCGTGCTCAACAAACGCCAAGGATTCCGAGAAGCATTTCATGGCTATCAAATTCAAGCGGTCGCGGAAATGACAGATGGGGAGTTGGAAGCCTTGTTAGAGAATCCAGCCATCATCCGAAATCGTGCCAAGCTCTTTGCGACGCGTGCCAACGCCCAAGCATTTTTACAAATCCAGAAAACCTTTGGCTCTTTTGATGCTTATCTCTGGTCCTTTGTTAAGGGGAAAACGATCGTGAATGATGTTCCTGACTATCACCTAGCACCTGCTAAAACAGCCTTGTCTGAAAAATTAGCTAAAGATCTAAAAAAACAAGGTTTCAAGTTCACAGGCCCAGTTGCCGTTTTATCTTTTCTACAAGCAGCAGGTTTGATTGACGACCACGAGAATGATTGTGAATGGAAAAACGGAAATTAGTGAGTGCAGGCGTCTAATTATCTGAGAATATAGAAAAAAGCTGAGAAATTCCTCTCAGCTTTTTGATTATATGCTAGTAATTTTTATAGTGCAGTGAGAAATGTCAGTCCACCTAAGACAACGCCAGCTGAGTTTGGAATAATTAGTATCCAATCCTTCTTAGGTTCTTTTGTCCATCCATAAATAACCCAAATTAAACAAGATACTGCTGCGGATAAAGGCTGGAATGGTTGAGCTTTGTTGCCTTGTAAATTGGCAAAAATTTGTGGGATGTAGGCGATAAATACAACAATCCCGATAAAGGCTCCAATTGAACCGACAATTTGATTTATTTTTTGTTTAGTCATATACACCTCCTTTAAAAAGATATCATAGAAATAAGCAAAATGCAATAAATTCAGACACAAATTGTAACGAAAATCAATACCAAAACACAAAAATGGAGAAATTGTTTATTTTTTGTTATCGTCAAAGCGAATGACTTGCTTCTGTGTATCCACATAAGCGTGAACGCCAAAGGGCACAATGGCTCTTGGAGTTGCGTGACCGACATTCAGATTATAGACAATCGGGATATTGTTATCAATGATATCCAATAGTGCTTCCTTATAGTCGTCATAGAAGGTTTCATCCATTGGCTTTCCGACCAAGAGTCCACTGATAACCCCAAATATCCCCGTGTCCTTTAAAGTCCGCAACATTTTTTTGAAATCATCAGGTTCAGGCTTTTCTTCGCTTGTTTCTAGCAAGAGAATCTTTCCTTCCCAGTCACATAAGTCAGGAAAAAGTTTGTATTTTTGGCAGAGAACTGTGCTGTCTGCGTATCGAGAATTGTCAAAGATATCATAGAGGGACTCAAGGCAACCACCGAGAATTTCTCCCTCAAACTGAGCATTTCCTTGCAACAAATCAAAGCCTGTATTTACATGACTGATACGAGCTGTTCCCAGAGCCTTGGGACTAAAATCAGTCCGTTCCTCATACCAAAGGTCGCTAGGGCGGATTTCTGAGATTCTTCCTGTCTTGATCAATTCTTTAAAGTAGTGAAAGCTATAGGGTAACATCTCATTGTCTAATTCACAAATGTCTGCTAGAAAGGATTGCCCATAAAAAGTCTTGATCCCTAGTTTGTGCAACATAAGGTGGTTCATGGTTGTATCCGAGAAGCCAAGAAAAATCTTTTGTTGGATAACCTTTTGGAGCTGGTCGTTTTCAAAAAGGTAGGGTAGCAAGCGATAGGTATCATCCCCACCGATGGCGCAGAGGATCATGTCGATGCTATCATCCGAAAAGGCCTGCATCAAATCCTCTGCACGTGCTTCAGGATGGTCCTTGATAAAGTCTAACCCTTTTAGCGAATGGGGCAAAAAGACAGGATTGAGTCCCAAATCCTTGAGACGTTGGAGACCCAAATCGACTTCGTGTTTGACAAAATTCTCTCCGATAACACCGCTAGACAAACTAACGATACCAATAGTAGAAATCATATCTCATCCTCCTAGAAATAGATTGATACTCTTCGAAAATCAAATTCAAACCACGTCAGCTTTGCCTTGCCGTACTCAAGTACAGCCTGCGGCTAGCTTCCTAGTTTGCTCTTTGATTTTCATTGAGTATGAGCCTATTCTATCACAAAAGATGAGAGGAAACTACAAGAATGAGACTCAGAAGTGCTATTGAATCTCAAGAAAGCAAGTGAAAAAGCAACCGCCTGTGCAGTTGCTTTTCGTTTTTCTAATCTCTAATCTCACTAGATATGAGTTACTTGGTCAATTCTTGATTATAGGAGAGGGCTAAATCAATCCAGTAAGGCAGTTCTTTCTGACCTTCGATATCTAGGTCTATATAGCCATGATAAGGTCGCCCTCTCATCAATGTAGTATGAGCTCCTGTTCGGGGTAGAACTTGCTTTTCCATTTCTTTGCCAATTCTCACCATAACCAGCTCGTCCTTTCTGGAACTGACTGTAAGGACCATTTTCCCACGAATCATAAAGGCCAGGCCACCAAACAGTTTCTTTTCTTCTAACTCTTCTTCGAAAATTTGGGGAGGAAGTTTGAGTGCTAGAATTTTTCGAATCTGCTGAGCTAAAGATTGACTATATGCCATAGCTTTTCACTTTTCTTAATAACGTGATGGGCCCGCGCTTGCACTTCGGATGTTGAAACGTTTCTTGAGATAGAAGCGAAGGGAGAGAAGAGCAGCCCCTAGGATAGCCAAAGGCAATGGAGCAAGGACTGGATTGAGGTTTGCTGGTAGGAAGCTTGTTGCAAAGAAGACAACCAACCAAAGGACCATAGAAGCCAGGATAACGAGGATTGACTTCCAGAATGGAGGACGTTGGCTACGGTCTGTGTCTGGTCCATAGTACTGGTAGACAAAGTAGTACATCAAGTAGAAGGCAAGTCCTCCTACAAGTCCAACCAACAAGAGGGTAATCAACCCATAGCCAATAGCCTGATCTGTAGAGAAGAAGGTAGTCAGAGCGCTAACCAATGCAAAGAGACTGGTGATAAAAAGGGCTGAGTCCATAATCATGAGTTTTGGATCGTCATTTTCTTTTGGATGCTCTTTTTCGTATTGCTCCTTGACAGTGAAGCTATGAGCCCAGTGAGTTGGAGCGCCATAGAGGGAACGAGCAGTCGTCCCCTTGGCTTGCTCTTCAAGGATTTGAGGAATGACTTCCTCAAAGATAGCCTTGATTTCAGCGTCTGTTTTACCATCTTTGATAAATTGTTGGGTAGCGATGTGGATAAACTCTTGGTTTTTCTTAGTTAAATTTTGTAAATCAATCTGAGACATAGGGATTCCTCTTAGAACCATTTTTTATGGATGAGATAGAGAGTGAGCGAAACACTCATAGCAAAGGCGATAAAGACGATTAACCAGAAGGCGTGTGGCTCACCGTTCAAAGGGATTTCATTATCCTTGAAGTTCATTCCATAGGCTGAGAAGATCATGGTTGGGACAGACATGACAATGGTCACGAGAGCCAGGGTTTTCATGATGTTGTTCTGGTTGTTGGAAATGATAGAGGCAAAGGTCTCTGTCATAGAGTGAAGGACATTTCCATAGATATCTGCCATCTCGATGGCCTGTTGGGTTTCAATCAGAGTGTCTTCGAGTAGGTCTTCGTCCTCTAAGTATTTCTTGATATTGCTAGTTGCGCTGGTCAATTTCTTAATCACGCGTTCGTTCGTCTTAAGTGAGGCCTTGAAATAGACGATGGTTTTTTCCAATTCCATGAGCTCGATCAGCTCTTCGTTTCGAGTAGATTTGTGAAGTTGACTTTCGATTTGTTCACTCTTACGGTCGATTGAACGAAGGGCCGTAAGGTAAAGTTCGGCGTTGCGGTAGAGAATCTGGAAGATAAAGCGTGAACGCATGAAGGTGTAAAAGTTGCGCAGTCTACGGTTGATAAAGACATCGAGAACGGGGAGGGATTCCAAGCAGGTGGTGATAATGGTTTCCTCGGTGATGATAATCCCCAGCGGAATCGTAACGTAGTAGGTGCGATTGTTTCTTTCCTCTGTGATGGGAACGTCCACGATGATCAAAGTATACTCATCTTCGATGGTAATACGGGACATTTCTTCCGCATCGAGCGGTGCTCGAAGGTCGGCAATGTCAATGTCAAAGGCGTTGGCGATTTCCAACGATTCATTTTGTGTAGGATTGACGAGGTTGATCCAAGTACCCGGTTCAAGCGTGTCGATCTCTTTAAATTCAGTTGTTGTTGAGAGAAAAACTTGTTTCATATCCCCTATCCTTTCCTACTATTCAGTGATTCATTTTTTGCACCGTACTATTATACTATAAAAACAGCTTTTTGGGTAATAGAATTTCACATTTTTTGGTATAATGGAAAGCAATAATGGACTAGAAAGAACAAAGATGCAAGATAAAATTGTGATTCATGGGGCACGTGCCCATAACTTAAAAAATATTGATGTGGAGATTCCGCGAGACAAGCTGGTTGTTGTGACTGGTTTGTCAGGGTCTGGGAAATCCAGTCTGGCCTTTGATACCCTCTATGCTGAGGGGCAAAGACGCTATGTAGAGAGTCTATCAGCCTATGCTCGCCAGTTTTTGGGCAATATGGAAAAACCAGATGTGGATGCCATTGATGGCCTCAGCCCAGCTATTTCCATCGACCAGAAAACCACTAGCAAAAACCCTCGTTCGACCGTGGGAACCACGACTGAAATCAATGATTATCTGCGTCTCCTCTATGCACGTGTGGGGACGCCTTACTGTATCAACGGGCATGGGGCTATCAAGGCTTCTTCTGTAGAGCAAATCGTGGATAAGGTTTTGGAATTGCCGGAACGCCAACGTCTGCAAATTTTAGCCCCTGTCATCCGTAAGAAAAAAGGGCAACACAAGAGTGTCATTGAAAAGGTTCAGAAAGACGGCTATGTCCGTGTCCGAGTGGATGGGGAAGTCTATGATGTTACCGAAGTTCCAGAGCTGTCTAAGAGTAAGCAACACAATATTGATGTCGTAGTTGACCGTATTGTTATCAAAGAGGGTATCCGTAGCCGTCTCTTTGACTCCATAGAGGCTGCCCTTCGTATCGCAGAAGGTTATGTGATTATCGACACTATGGACGATTCTGAGTTGCTCTTCTCTGAGCATTATGCCTGCCCGGTTTGTGGTTTTACCGTACCAGAGTTAGAGCCACGTCTCTTCTCCTTCAATGCTCCTTTTGGATCTTGTAGTGAGTGTGACGGTTTGGGTATCAAGCTGGAGGTGGATGTTGACTTGGTGGTTCCTGATACCAGCAAAACTTTGCGTGAGGGAGCATTAGCACCTTGGAATCCTATCTCATCCAACTACTATCCAAATATGCTAGAGCAGGCCATGACAGCCTTTGGAGTGGATATGGATAAGCCTTTTGAGGACTTGTCAGAAGAAGATAAGAACTTGATTCTCTACGGGTCTGATGGCAAGGAATTCCATTTCCACTATGAAAATGAATTTGGCGGTGTGCGAGATATTGACATTCCGTTTGAGGGAGTTGTCAATAATATCAAGCGTCGTTACCATGAGACTAACAGTGATTACACGCGCACCCAAATGCGCCTCTACATGAATGAGCTAACCTGCGGAACTTGCCACGGCTATCGTCTCAATGACCAGGCCTTGTCTATCCGTGTGGGTGGGGAGCAAGGACCACATATCGGAGAAATTTCGGACCTGTCTATCGCAGACCATTTGGAATTAGTGAGCCAGCTGACCCTGTCTGAAAATGAAGCTATTATTGCTCGTCCTATCCTCAAGGAAATCAAGGATCGCTTGACCTTCCTCAATAACGTAGGTCTTAACTATCTGACGCTGTCGCGTTCGGCAGGAACCCTTTCAGGTGGGGAGAGTCAGCGTATTCGCTTGGCGACTCAGATTGGGTCTAACCTATCAGGTGTCCTCTATATCCTGGATGAGCCATCGATTGGTCTCCACCAGAGGGATAATGACCGCCTGATTGCCAGTCTGAAAAAGATGCGTGATTTGGGCAATACTCTCATCGTGGTAGAACATGACGAAGATACCATGCGCGAGGCGGATTATCTGATTGACGTTGGTCCAGGTGCCGGTGTTTTTGGTGGCGAGATTGTTGCTGCAGGAACACCCAAGCAGGTGGCCCGTAACAGTAAGTCTATTACAGGCCAGTACTTGTCAGGTAAACGTGCCATTCCAGTACCAGAAGAGCGCCGTGCCGGAAATGGTCGCTTTATCGAAGTGACAGGTGCGCGTGAGAACAACTTGCAAAATATCACTGCTCGTTTCCCGCTAGGAAAATTCATCGCAGTGACAGGGGTGTCAGGTTCAGGGAAGTCGACCTTAATCAACAGCATCCTCAAAAAAGCCATTGCGCAGAAGCTCAACCGCAATTCAGACAAGCCTGGTAAATTCAAAACCATCACAGGGATTGAGCATGTAGACCGCTTGATTGACATTGACCAGAGCCCGATTGGACGAACGCCGAGGTCCAACCCAGCTACCTATACAGGAGTTTTTGACGATATACGTGACCTTTTTGCCCAGACAAATGAAGCTAAGATTCGTGGTTACAAAAAGGGCCGCTTCAGTTTCAACGTTAAGGGAGGCCGTTGCGAAGCCTGCTCAGGTGACGGGATCATCAAGATTGAGATGCACTTCTTGCCAGATGTTTATGTTGCTTGTGAAGTCTGCCATGGGACTCGCTACAACAGTGAAACCCTTGAAGTTCACTACAAGGAAAAAAATATCTCGCAGGTTTTGGACATGACCGTCAATGATGCGGTGGAATTCTTCCAACATATTCCAAAAATTCAACGCAAACTTCAGACCATCAAGGATGTGGGGCTGGGCTATGTAACGCTAGGGCAACCGGCTACCACCCTTTCTGGAGGAGAAGCCCAGCGTATGAAGTTGGCTAGCGAACTCCATAAACGCTCGACAGGAAAATCTTTCTACATTCTGGATGAGCCAACTACAGGGCTTCATACTGAGGATATCGCTCGCTTGCTTAAAGTCTTGGCTCGCTTTGTCGACGATGGAAATACAGTCCTCGTCATTGAGCACAATCTAGATGTCATCAAGACGGCAGACCATATTATTGACCTAGGACCTGAGGGCGGTGTCGGTGGTGGAACCATCATTGCAACAGGAACTCCAGAAGAAGTAGCGGCCAACGAAGCCAGCTACACAGGACACTATTTGAAAGGAAAGTTACATCATGAATAAACGTGTGCAAGCATTTCTAGCTAAAATGCAAGAAAAAGAACTAGATGGTATCATCATCAACAACCTTAAAAACGTCTATTATTTGACTGGTTTTTGGGGTTCAAATGGAACAGTCTTTATCAGCCGTGACCGTCAGGTTTTGGTGACGGACTCTCGTTATATCATTGCGGCTAAGCAAGAAGTAACAGGTTTTGAGATTGTGGCTGACCGCGATGAATTGGCTGTTATTGCAGGCATTGTTAAGGATATGGGCTTGTCTTGCGTCGGTTTTGAAGACGAGATTTCGGTCTCTTATTACCACCGTATGCAGGCAGCTTTTGCAGGGATCGACTTGCTTCCACAGACTCAGTTTGTTGAAGCACTTCGTATGATTAAGGATGAGAAAGAGATTGCGACTATTCGCAAGGCTTGCTCTATCTCAGACCAAGCTTTCCACGATGCACTTGACTTTATCAAACCAGGAAAAACTGAAATTGAGATTGCCAACTTCCTTGATTTCCGCATGCGTGAGCTAGGAGCGGCAGGCTTGTCTTTTGATACCATTTTAGCCAGTGGCATCAACTCTTCTAAGCCCCACGCCCACCCAATGCACAAGCCAGTAGAGTTTGGCGAAGCCATTACCATGGACTTCGGCTGTCTCTATGACCACTATGTCAGTGATATGACACGGACCATCTACCTCGGTCATGTCAGTGACGAGCAGGCAGAGATTTACAATACGGTCCTGAAAGCCAACCAAGCCTTGATTGATCAAGCTAAGGATGGCTTAGGTTTCCGCGACTTTGACAAAATCCCTCGTGATATTATCATCGAGGCAGGCTATGGCGACTACTTTACCCACGGTATTGGACACGGTATCGGACTGGATATTCACGAAGAACCTTACTTTAGCCAAACTTCCAAAGAAGTCATTAAATCTGGTATGGTCTTGACTGATGAACCGGGTATTTATATTGAAGGTAAATACGGGGTTCGTATCGAGGATGATATCCTGATTACAGATAACGGTTGCGAATTGTTGACTCTAGCACCGAAGGAATTGATTGTTATTTAAGAAAATTATGATAAATCATTGACTTTTATATTTTAAAGGTTTATACTGATAAACGAAAACGGTAGGTGAGGCTACCATAGGGATACGGATGACTACCGCAAAGCAGTGGAGACACTACTCGTTGGTCAACAGTCCTGGTCGCGAAGGCCAAGACTAAGCTCATTACATCGCCCTATGGAGTTAAAGCTTGAACGAAAAAACAGATAATTAGTTTTTTAATCCTGCCATTTTATGGTGGGATTTTCTGCTGTTTTAAGAAAAAGAAAGGAGACAAACGATGCAAATTGACGATCATCCAGAACCGCACATACACAGCCAATCGCTGATTTGTGTCGTTCTGCCCTTATAAAGTGATTGGTCTCTGTGTATGAAACACATCATTCATACAGATAGGAGAAACCAATGAAAACTACAAAAGAAAGATTAGCAACAGCTATTCACACACCCTTAAACGAAACTCTATCTTTTTATAAGACAAGTCTAACAGGCTTGACTGAGGAGCAGGTGGAGAAAAATCGTGACCTATACGGCGAAAACACCATCACCAAGGGTCAAGAGGACAGTATCCTCAAAAAGATTTACGAATCTATTATCAATCCATTTACAATCATCCTGCTAGTCATCGCTATGATCTCCATGGTGACCAATGTCTGGTTGGCGAAGCCTGGACAAGAAGATCCGACGACCTCTATCATCATCGTCGTTCTCGTTCTAATCTCTGGTGGCATACGCTTTGTCCAAGAACTGCGAAGTGACAAAGCTGCGACCAATCTTTCAAAAATGATTGTGAATACAGCTACGGTTATTCGCGAAGGCCAGAGTTTAGAGATCGCAATTGAAGATTTGGTCGTTGGAGATATAGTCAAGTTAAGTGCTGGGGATATGATACCAGCAGACCTCCTTTTGATTGAATCACGTGATTTCTTTGTCCAACAGTCTGGTTTGACAGGTGAAAGTGACTCGGTTGAAAAACTGGCCTTGTCAAAAATGAGTCAGTCAAACTTTGATAGTCTGCTAGAAGCAGAAGTGCTCGCCTTTATGGGAACCAATGTGATATCAGGAAGTGCTAAGGCTTTGATTCTAGCGGTCGGTGATGATACCATGATGGGAGAAATTGAGCAGACCCTCAATACCTATGACGAACCGACCTCTTTTGAACGGGAGATGAACAGCATCTCTTGGCTCTTGATCCGTTTGATGTTGGTCATGGTTCCCATCGTCTTTCTCTCCAATGGCTTGACAGATGGCGACTGGCTGGAAGCTGGCGTATTTGCTTTGAGTGTTGGTGTTGGATTGACACCTGAGATGCTTCCTATGATCATCACGGCCAGTTTAGCAAAAGGCTCCATTATCATGGCTAAGGAAAAAGTCGTCATCAAAAAACTCAATGCCATACAGGACCTAGGTGCTATTGATATCCTATGCACGGATAAAACCGGAACCCTTACCCAAGACGAAATTGTCCTTGAATATCCTTTGGATATACATGGAGATTTGGATTTGTCTGTGTTGAGACGGGCCTATCTCAATTCCTATTTTCAAACCGGTTTGAAAAACTTGATGGACCGTGCCATTATCAGTAGAACTGAAAAAGAAGCTAAAGAACACGCTATTCTACAAAATTTGGATACTAGCTTCCAAAAAATAGACGAATTGCCCTTTGATTTTGAACGCAGACGGATGAGTGTCATCGTCAAGGATGAGAACGAAGTTGTTAGTTTGGTAACCAAGGGTGCCCTAGAGGAAATGCTTGCGATTTCAACCCATGTGGAATATCAAGGTCAGATTAGCCCTCTGACGGATGATATCCGAGTGGAAATCTTAAAAGAAGTAGATCAACTTAATCAACAGGGATTGCGAGTCTTGGGAGTCGCCTATAAAACAGGCCTAAAAGAAGGTTTTGCTTACTCCGTTGAAGATGAAAAAGAGATGATTCTAACCGGATATCTTGCCTTTCTAGATCCACCAAAACCATCAGCAGCACCTGCTATCCAAGCTTTGTTAGAACACGGTGTTCAAACAAAGATCTTGACGGGAGACAATGAGAAGGTAACCCAAGCAGTATGCGAAAAAGTTGGTTTAGACGTTGATCAAATCTTGTTGGGTTCTGATATTGACGCCATGACGGACGAAGAGTTGGCCCAAGCAGTCGAACATGTGACCGTCTTTGCCAAACTCTCTCCGGATCAAAAAGCACGAATCATTTTACAAATCAAATCGAATGGACATTGTGTCGGCTATATGGGAGATGGGATCAATGATGCCCCTTCTATGAAAGTGGCCGATGTGGGGATTTCTGTTGATACAGCAGTAGATATTGCCAAAGAAACGGCTGATGTCATTTTGCTAGATAAGGATTTGATGGTGCTTGAAAAAGGGCTGGTTGAAGGACGCAAAGTCTATGCCAATATGACCAAATATATCAAGATGACTGTCAGCTCTAATTTCGGGAACATTTTCTCTCTGTTAGTGTCTGGTATCTTTTTACCTTTCCTTCCTATGGCTCCGATTCACTTGATTGTGTTAAACCTCGTCTACGACCTTTCTTGCATCGCCTTGCCATTTGATAATGTGGATGAAGACTTTTTAAAACATCCCCATAAGTGGGAAGCTAAGTCTATTACTCGTTTTATGATTTGGATGGGTCCGATTTCTTCTGCCTTTGATATTTTGACCTTTATCTTACTCTATTTTGTCATTGTCCCAATGGCGACAGGTCAAGCCTATGCTCACGGAGCAGAGTCTGCAACGGGCTTTATTATTTTGTTCCAGACAGGTTGGTTCATTGAATCCATGTGGTCCCAAACCATGGTTATCCATATGCTCCGTTCAGCAAAACTTCCTTTCTTACAAAGTCGTCCATCATGGTTTGTTCTTGGAACAACCTTGCTAGCAGCTAGTTTTGTGACCTTTCTTCCCTACTCTTCAATTGCTAGCCTACTTCATTTAACCCCTTTGGAACCAATTTATTTCCTCTTTTTGCTTTTGATTATCGTCCTCTATATGATAAGTGTTACAGTTGTGAAACGATTGTATATCAAAAAATTTAAAAGTTGGTTATAAATTGATTTTGTCAAGAAAAAAGTACGAAAATCGCGAAAAAAGTTAATTTTTTTTTAAAAATAGGTCGCAAGTCGGATGTTTTTTATGGTATAATAGACTAAACTGATAGTAACATGTAGCGAAAGGGGTAGGTACATGATCAAAATTTATACAGTCTCAAGTTGTACTAGCTGTAAAAAAGCGAAAACCTGGCTCAATGCCCACCAGTTAAGTTATAAAGAACAAAATCTCGGTAAAGAAGGAATTACAAGAGAAGAGTTATTAGATATTCTAACGAAAACAGATAATGGAATCGCCAGTATCGTTTCGTCAAAAAACCGCTACGCTAAGGCACTTGGAGTTGACATCGAGGATTTGAGTGTCAATGAAGTGCTCAACTTAATCATGGAAACACCACGGATCTTAAAGAGTCCGATTCTCGTTGACGAGAAGCGCCTACAAGTCGGCTATAAAGAAGATGATATCCGTGCCTTCTTGCCACGCTCTGTCCGTAATGTAGAAAATGCAGAAGCACGTCTACGTGCAGCTCTATAAAACATCAAGGCTGGGAGTGACTCCTGGCCTTGTTTGCCCTTTTGTTTTAAAATCATGTGAGGAATTATGAAAAAGTTACTAATTGCTAGTTTTGCTCTCCTCTTTTTGCTTGCGGGATGTGGGCAAAAAAAGGAAACCCCTGCTGCTTCTACAACAGCATCTGAACCTCTCCAATCAAACCTTCCCGTTTTGGACAATGCCGAAAAGAATACGGTTGTCACCAAGACCCTGTTGATGCCGAAGTCAAAAAGTGGAACGCAACAGATTCAGACCATTACCTATAAAGGCAATCAATTTTTGACCTTGAGCATTCAGCAAAAACGACCTGTCGGGGATGAACTCAAGAATTTTATCTCTGAAAATGGCCTAGAGGAGACGCAAAAAGCGCTTCTAGAAGCGGAAGAAAAGGATGAGACCATCCAAGAGGCACGCAAACTAGCAGGAT